>NZ_JBGCCF010000021.1:0-90865 GCF_041262385.1 Lysinibacillus sp. RC46
CCGCAACCAAAATGGTCCCGTGGTGTAGCGGTTAACATGCCTGCCTGTCACGCAGGAGATCGCCGGTTCGATCCCGGTCGGGACCGCCATTTTTTTTTTTGCCGGTGTAGCTCAGTTGGTAGAGCAACTGACTTGTAATCAGTAGGTCGTGGGTTCGACTCCTATCGCCGGCACCATCCCTTGGAGGGGTAGCGAAGAGGCTAAACGCGGCGGACTGTAAATCCGCTCCTTAGGGTTCGGCGGTTCGAATCCGTCCCCCTCCACCATTTTTAGGGGCATAGTTCAACGGTAGAATAGAGGTCTCCAAAACCTTTGGTGTGGGTTCGATTCCTACTGCCCCTGCCAGGTTTCAAGGTACTCGTTATCAAAAACTACTGTGATTACATATAGTGGCGATTGTGGCGAAGTGGTTAACGCACCGGATTGTGGTTCCGGCATTCGTGGGTTCGATTCCCATCAGTCGCCCCATTTATAATTGGGGTATAGCCAAGCGGTAAGGCAACGGATTTTGATTCCGTCATGCCTAGGTTCGAATCCTAGTACCCCAGCCATTCATTTTTTAATATGAGCCATTAGCTCAGTTGGTAGAGCATCTGACTTTTAATCAGAGGGTCGAAGGTTCGAGTCCTTCATGGCTCATCAGTTTTTATAAATGCGCCCGTAGCTCAATTGGATAGAGCGTCTGACTACGGATCAGAAGGTTATGGGTTCGACTCCTGTCGGGCGCGCCAAAAAAGCCTAATAGTATCGGAATGTAGCTCAGCTTGGTAGAGCACTTGGTTTGGGACCAAGGGGTCGTAGGTTCGAATCCTGTCATTCCGACCATCTTTCCTAACATGGGGCCTTAGCTCAGCTGGGAGAGCGCCTGCCTTGCACGCAGGAGGTCAGCGGTTCGATCCCGCTAGGCTCCACCATTTATATATTTCGGAGGTATACCCAAGTCTGGCTGAAGGGATCGGTCTTGAAAACCGACAGGCGGGTAACACCGCGCGGGGGTTCGAATCCCTCTACCTCCTCCATATTTTTTCGGGTCAGTAGCTCAGTTGGTAGAGCATTAGATTGAAGCTCTAAGTGTCGGCGGTTCGATTCCGTCCTGACCCACCATCTGCGGGTGTAGTTTAATGGTAAAACCTCAGCCTTCCAAGCTGATGTCGTGAGTTCGATTCTCATCACCCGCTCCAAAATAATGGGCCTATAGCTCAGCTGGTTAGAGCGCACGCCTGATAAGCGTGAGGTCGATGGTTCGAGTCCATTTAGGCCCACCATTATTCCGAAGTAGCTCAGTTGGTAGTAGCACCTGACTGTTAATCAGGTTGTCGCAGGTTCGAGTCCTGCCTTCGGAGCCACGGCCCGTTGGTCAAGTGGTTAAGACACCGCCCTTTCACGGCGGTAACACGGGTTCGAATCCCGTACGGGTCATCAAGCATGTTGCACATTAGTGCGACATGCTTTTTTTTTGTATCTTTTGAAAACCCCTTGCTATGCGAGGGGTTCTAAAGAGCTTCTAGCTATGGACAAGAAAAAAACCCAGCCGTACAATGAAATCAGGTCTGGTCAACCGTGACTTCGTACGAAAGGGGATCAGCGTAAAAAAGCGGCAAATCCATGCTCAACAGTTATTCCCTCTGTAATTTCCCCTAATTTTAATAATGTCTACTCAAAATGGGCATCATAATCCATAAATAACTTTAGTTTTAGAAAAATAAAAGAGAGATGCTATAAAATATTGAACAAAGTATTTCATATATAAAATATGTATGTTTTCTGGCAGATTTTATCGTGGTGATTATAGTTCCATTCCTCTAATATGAGGGGAGATGGAGGAATTCAATATGAATTTACATGAAGTACAGCGGTTTTTAGAACTTTATCAAGTAGAACAAAATGAATCAAAAACATGGCTAGACAATAAATTACAGCAAATTAAAATAGCAGGCGAATATATACCGACAACGGAAGAATTAATCTTTGGTGCGCGAGTAGCATGGCGCAATAGTAATAAGTGTATTGGTCGATTGTTTTGGCAATCGCTGAATGTTGTTGATGCCCGTGATATTTCAAAAGAAGAGGATATTTTCAACGCATTGCTTGAACATATTCAATATGCAACAAATGATGGAAAGATTCGTCCAACAATAACGATTTTTGCACCGGGGCGTGTACGTATATGGAATCATCAGCTAATCCGTTATGCTGGCTATGAAACGGAATCTGGAATCGTTGGTGATCTGCATTCTGTTGAGTTTACAAAAGTATGTGAGTCACTCGGCTGGCAAGGTAAGAGAACAGCATTTGACGTGCTTCCACTCGTTGTACAGGTGGATGGAAGGGAACCACAAGTGGTTACTATCCCTGACGAATATGTACTAGAGGTACCTATTCGTCATCCGGAATCTGCTCAAGTAGAGAAGCTAGGATTAAAATGGTATGCAGTGCCGATTATTTCAAGCATGCGCTTTCAAATGGCAGGTATTGATTTTGAGGCGGCCCCATTCAATGGTTGGTATATGGGTACAGAAATTGGAGCACGTAATTTAGCAGATCATGAGCGTTACAATATGTTGCCCGCTATAGCAGAAATTTTCAATCTTGATACAACTAAACAGGCTTCTCTATGGCGTGATCGCGCATTAGTTGAGCTGAATATTGCCGTTCTGCATTCCTTTAAAGAAGACGGTGTCAGCATAGTAGATCATCATACAGCTGCACAGCAATTTAAATTGTTTGAGGAAACAGAAGCAGCAGCGGATCGAAAGGTTACTGGCAATTGGACGTGGTTGATTCCACCTCTCTCACCAGCTACGACTCATATTTTCCATAAACCTTATGTTAATGTTTACAATACACCAAATTACTTTTATCAGAAACCACCTTATTAGTAGAGAAAGGCAGCACACTTTAAGATTGTGCAAATACAAAGCGACCCATGATCAATTATGCCGAGGCATAATTTAATCATGAGCCGCCCTTTTTAATTCACATATTCATTTTTAGAAGCCCTAAATGAACATATAAAGAGAATAAATGTTACGACAACAAATAACCAGCCGGTGATATTCCAACCACCGAATAAATCATGTAAATAACCAAATAAGATTGGACCGATTGCGGCTAATAAATATCCTAGTGATTGCGCAAATCCTGATAAATCAGCTGCCTCAAAAGCTGTACGGGTACGTAGTGTAAAGAACATCATCGCTAATGCGAATGAAGCGCCTCCGGCTAAGCCTAGTAGCACCATCCACAGTACAGCGAGGGTCGTCCATTCCATGACTACTCCGATAAAGCCAACTAAGTAAAATACTGTAAACATTAATACGAGAGGACGTTGAGATGTCATTTTACTAGCGATAATAGGAACAGCTAAAGCCATTGGAACTTGTGAAAATTGCATGATGGAAAACATCCAGCCTGCGCGATCTGCAGCTAATCCTTGTGATATATATATTTCAGGAATCCAAGCGGCGGTTGTGTAGAATAATAATGACTGAAATCCCATAGCCCCTGCTACTGCCCAAGTAACAGGTGATTTCCATAATGGTGTACGTTCTTTCGTAGTCTTATTAGTCGGTTCAGGCTTATTAAATTTCAACTGTGGAATCCAAATTACAATAGTTAACACCACAAGAACAAGTGAAATGGCCAGTGCACCTTGCCAACCAAGTGATGAATTGGCAACAGGATAGCTAATGCCAGCACCGAGTCCAGCCGTCAAATTCATCGACATTGTGAAAAATGCCATAAGTAAACCTACGTGAAAGGGAAATTTCAATTTAAGTAATCCTGGAATTAGTACATTACCAAATGAAATGGCTATACCAATTAGCATCGTACCAAATACGAGTAAACTAGTTGTGCCAAGGGAGCGTAGTACAATCCCTCCCCCTAAAAGAATAGTTGATAAAAATAATGTTAATTCTAGTCCAAATTTACGTGCGACAATTGGAGCGAATGGTGAAATGATTGCAAATGCTAGCAATGGGATCGTTGTTAGAAAGCCTGCTAGTATATTGGATATGCCGAGGTCTTCACGGATAAAGGAAATGATAGGTCCAACAACTGTTAGCGGCATCCGTAATGTCGAGGCAATACAAATTATTCCGATAACGAGCAATAAGGTTGTACCTTTCCAGTTAATTTTCCTGCTAGGATAAGTATCGGTATGTTCATGAGTAGTCAGATAAATCCCCCCTTGTTAGAACAAACTTGATTGAATCACTATACCACTTTATCACAATAATAAAAATAGTGGAAAATTCACAAAATATAGAATATTAATCGAGTTATTGAAATGCCATAGGTCGTATGTTAAACTAATACCCATCATAAATTTAATATTTAATGCCTCATGTTTGTAGTGAGGTAGAGGTCGCGGTATTTAAGAGTATGTTAATGGAAATGACAAGCATTAGAGAAATTAGCTGAAAGGAAATACTGCCGAAGTGTGAGGGGACTTGAAAACCTCATGCTGGGGCTGTCTCCGAAAGGAACAGAACTGTCACGTTTGAACAACGTGTTGAGCTATCATTTTGAAGGAACAGAGGATTTACTTAGCCATCACAGCAACGTTCATGTGATGGCATTTTTTTCGCCTCTTAAAAAAGGAAGGAAGCTATATCGTGAGTGAAATAAAAGTCAATCAGCTCGGTCATAAAGCACCGAAGCTGAAAAAAGAATTAAAAAGCCGTCATATTACAATGATTTCATTAGGCGGTACAATCGGTACTGGATTGTTTTTAGCTAGTGGAGGTGCCATTGCGCAAGCAGGCCCTGGCGGTGCACTACTCGCCTATGCATTAATCGGTATCATGGTGTATTTTTTAATGACGAGCTTAGGGGAAATGGCAGCTTATATGCCATCATCGGGCTCATTTAGTACGTATGCTACAAAATTTGTAGACCCAGCTCTAGGCTTTGCGCTTGGCTGGAACTACTGGTACAACTGGGCAATTACAATTGCGGCAGAAATTTCTGCTGTCTCATTAATTATGAAATATTGGTTCCCAGATAGCTCATCAGCACTTTGGACTGTTTTATTTATTGCTGTCGTTTTAACGTTTAATCTATTATCTGTAAAAAGCTATGGTGAAAGTGAATATTGGTTTGCCATGATAAAGGTTGTAACTGTCATCATTTTTATTATTATCAGTTTCCTAATGATTTTTGGTATTTTAGGAGGAAACGCTCCGGTAGGCTTTACGAATTTCTTTATCAGTGATGGACCATTCCACGGTGGATTTCTTGCTACATTTGGTATTTTCTTAGCTGCTGGATTCTCGTTCCAAGGGACAGAGCTACTTGGAATAACAGCAGGTGAAACAGATGATCCTGGTAAAAATATTCCGAAAGCTGTTAAGTCTGTTTTCTGGAGAATTCTTTTATTCTATATTTTAGCGATCGGTGCAATTGGGCTGCTGATTCCATTTACAGACTCACGTTTGCTATCTGAAGATATCGCTGTTTCACCATTTACACTGGTGTTCGACCGTTTAGGAATTGCCTTTGCTGCTTCATTGATGAATGCTATCATTTTAACGGCAATGCTGTCAGCAGGGAATTCAGGGCTGTACGCATCTTCTCGTATGCTTTGGCAATTGGCAGTAGATGGACATGCACCGAAATTTTTCGCTAAACTAAGCCGTCGAGGTATTCCGATTTACGCATTACTGGCGACTTTAGCTGTAGGCTCCCTAGCATTTTTAGCTTCATTCTTTGGTGATGGTGTAGTCTATATGTGGCTTCTAAATGCCTCTGGGATGTCTGGCTTCATTGCTTGGCTAGGAATTGCATTTAGCCATTACCGTTTCCGTCGAGCATTCGAGGTACAGGGCTTAGATCCGAAATTGTTACCGTATAAAGCAAGGCTATTCCCATTCGGCCCGCTATTTGCCTTTACGGTTTGTATGATTGTTGTTATTGGACAAAACTACAATGCCTTTATGGGTAATACAATAGACTGGTATGGAGTCCTTGTCTCCTATATCGGTATTCCACTGTTCTTATTCTTATGGCTTGGCTATAAAATCAAGCATAAAACTAAAATGCTTCCATTAGAGCAATGTGATTTAAAAGTCGAACAATAAAAAATAAAACTGTCCTGTAAGTCATAGAAATTGACTTGCAGGGCAGTTTTTTTAGTTTAATAATAAATTTGTAATTCTAGACGTACAATCAAAATACTTCAAGTGAACGATTAATCTTTAAGGTTCAAAACCTCGTATCACCATAATTGCAATCATCGATCCGTAGATGACAAGAATAAGCAAAATGATGAGTAATCCTAAATATTTAGAAATACCTGTTTGTTTTGATCGAATTCCGGATATCCCAAAATAAACACTCATTATCCACAGTAGAGCACCTAAATAAAAGTAAATACCAAAAATGCTGTTTTCACTTAATGAACTAGCATAAAACAATAACAACCCAATAATACAAAATATAATAGAAAAAAACCGTAATTCCTTCTAAAAGTCATTTTTCCAGCCCTTTCTAAATTATTTTGATTATTGCTAACAATATACCAATCAATACAGTATGTTACAAATCTGCATTTTAGGCTTCAGATAAAATTACTGGAGAGAATAAAAAGGGGACTTTAGTTTCTCGAATCGTCCCCACTTTTGGTGCGCAACCTTAATATGGTAAAATGATAGATAAATAACACATCATCAAATTTTGGGTAGGACATTTGTTGAAACGTATACCATGCATATAAGTTGATTGGAGTGGAGGCTGGGCGACTCCTTGGGGATTAGCAATAGAGGAACGAAGGCTAAGAACATCACGTCCTGTGATAACGCCTTCGTGACCAACATCCTGCTGCTGACGCTTCGTTAGCACTACGCTTTCGCGCAAAAAACATCTGTTGCCCCAAGCGGCTCATCGGACGCCCCCAGGAAGCTCTGCTCTGCGCGAAAGCGAAGCGTCAGCGGCAAATGTTTTATCTGTGCGAAAGCGAAGCGACAGCAACAAATGTTTTATCTGTGCGAAAGCGAAGCGACAGCAACAAATGTTTTATCTGTGCGAAAGCGAAGCGACAGCAACAAATGTTTTATCTGTGCGAAAGCGAAGCGACAGCAACAAATGTTTTATCTGTGCGAAAGCGAAGCGACAGCAACAAATGTTTTATCTGTGCGAAAGCGAAGCGACAGCAACAAAGCGCCCAGCTGGAACGGAAATCAACCCCTCTTTGTGGTGATGATCATAGTAATGACAAGTCATATATATACTGCTTTATATTAGAAAGAGGTGCATGAAAGTGCAAAAGCATATTTTACTAGTAGAAGATGACGAAGCCATTCGTGAAATGGTAGAAAACTATTTAACGATGGAGGGGTTTCTTGTTACCTCTGCAGTAAATGGAGAAGAAGCATTACAAAACTGTTTAAACAACCCCTTTGATTTAGTGATCTTGGATATTATGATACCGAAACTTAATGGATTAGAAGTTTTAAAGATTATACGAGAGCAAGCATCACTTCCAATTATCATTATGTCAGCCAAAGATAGTGATGTTGATAAAGCATTAGGATTAGGGTTAGGGGCAGATGATTATATTGCCAAGCCATTTTCGATGCTGGAATTTTCGGCACGTGTTAAAGCCGTAATTCGTAGAGCTACAAAATACTCCAGTCAAGTAGAGGAGAAGAAAAATATTGTAGAGATAGACAAATTATCGATCGACCTTGTTAATTTTTCAGTTGAGAAGAATGGACAGCAAATAAAGCTCACATCAAAGGAATTTGGCATCTTAAAATTATTCGTGACAAATCGTAATCGAGTTTTTACAAAGCAGCAAATTTATCAATTGATTTGGAATGATGCTTACTATGGGGATGAAAATATTATTAATGTACATATAAGAAGATTACGCGAAAAAATTGAAGACGATCCATCCAATCCTCTATATATTAAAACACTTTGGGGAATCGGCTATAAATTTGAAGGATAAACTGATGATTATATTACTATTACTAATGATTGTGTTACTTTTAGGTATTATTATTTTTCAGGTGAGAGCAAAAAAACAACAAAACGCTATGATTCAATACATGCATCAAAAACTGCAAGCAATCATTAACGAACAATCGAGCGAAAAGATTTTAGTGTCGACGGCTAATCAAGAATTACAGCAGCTACTAATTGCGATGAATGCGTTGCTAGACCACAACCAAAAAGTACTGGCGACACATCGAAAAATGGAAAGCTCTATGAAAAAGATGTTGGCCAATATTTCTCATGATCTTAAAACGCCTTTAACAGTTGTACTAGGTTATACGGAAATGCTGAAGCTTCATCACTCACTTAGTGAAGAGGAGCAGAGACGATTGCTCACTGGCGTCCATTCGAAAACATTGGAAGTATTGAAAATAATCCATACATTTTTTGACCTGGCAAAATTGGAGGCAGGAGATACAGACTATCCAATGACGAAAATTAATGTAAGTGAAATTTGCCGAAAAAATATTTTATCATTTTACGATATGATCACATCTATGGGCCTAGAGATCGATATAGCAATACCAGAGATATCCGCATATGCACGTGGCAATGAAGAAGCGTTAGATAGGGTTTTGAATAATTTACTGTCCAATGCAGTTGCCTATGGAGCGGCAGGGAACATCATTGGGCTCACAGTAAGAAATGATGATACGAATATTTTTATTGATGTATGGGATCGTGGTAAGGGGATCGACGAATATCATATTGATAATGTTTTTGAAAGAATGTATACACTTGAGGATTCCAGAAATAAATCCTTCCAAGGGAGTGGCCTTGGCTTAACTATTACAAAACGCCTTGTAGAATTAATGGAGGGTTCCATCCAGCTTTCTAGTATCCCATATGAGAAGACCATTTTTACAGTTTCTTTAAAACGAATGACATACTGAGCAGCCATGCTTGTAGAGCTTTTTAAGTGCTTTACAAGCTTTTCTTCTGCGCTTAAGAAATTTGTAAGAATCAAGTAATAAATTAGAGAGTTTCATTTTTTATAATAAGGATAGCAAATTTAAAGGAGAGATCTACATGACATATATTGTGAAAACAAATCAGCTTACGAAGGTGTTTGAGGGGAAAGAAGTCGTTTCTGCTGTGACTATGCATGTGAAAAAGGGAGAGATATACGGTTTTTTAGGTCCTAATGGTGCCGGAAAAACGACAGTCATGAAAATGCTAACAAACCTTACAAAGCCAACGAGTGGAGATATTGAAATCTTTGGTGAAAAATTAATGGACCGCTCATTCGACGTGCTGAAAAGGATGGGAACGATTATTGAATACCCAATTTTTTATGAAGATTTAACTGCACAGGAGACGTTAGAGCTACATTGTGAATATATGGGCTATTATGACAAGAAAGAAATTTCCCATGTCCTAGATCTAGTGAAACTAACAAACACGGAGAAGAAACGTGTAAAAGACTTTTCTCTTGGGATGAAACAACGGTTGGGTATTGCGCGTGCAATTATTACTAAGCCGGAATTACTTATTTTAGACGAGCCGATTAATGGACTAGATCCAGTTGGCATTAAAGAGCTTCGAGAACTATTTAGGATGCTTTGTAAAGAGTATGGAATTACGATTATTATCTCTAGTCATATTTTGGGTGAAATTGAACAATTGGCAGATACAGTTGGGGTTATTAAAGATGGAAGATTAATTAAGGAAGTATCAATGGACGCTGTCAATCGTAGTCAAACAGATTATATTGAAGTGATTGTCAATGATGGGAAAAAAGCTGCCTTTATTATAGAAAGTAAATTAAATATTACTAATTTCAAACTAATGGATGACAATTGTATTCGAATTTATGATTCGACAGCTTCACAAAAGATGCTATCTAAAACATTGATTGAGCATGATATTGAAATTGAGGGCATCAGCAAAAAAACAAGCTCATTAGAGGATTATTTCTTGAAGTTAATCAATGGAGGTGTGGCTAGTGCTTAATTTAATGCGTCTAGAAATGAAAAAGTATCATATTGGTTCATATATAAAAAAAGCTGTTTTTGCAAATTTCATAATACTAGGTGTTATATTTATGCTTATATTTATTACTAAAATAGAAGGGGATCAAGATTTTAGAACTTATCAGACGGCATTTGGCCTTATAGATTCAGGCGTAAGGGCAGTATTTATTATTTTTGCTAGCGTGTTAATCGCCAAATTCATTATTGGAGAATTCAAATATAAGACCATCACAGTAGCATTTATGTATCCAATAAGTAGAAAAAAATTAATTGCTTCAAAGCTAGCCATTGTTGTTCTTTTTACCTTTAGTGCAATTATTTTATCGACTATTTTTGTAACAGCGATTTTTTGTGCTGTTAGCGAGAGTTTTCAGCTACTTCCAGAAACATTATCGTTCTCTTTCATAATACAACGAATTCCTGCCGTGATCATAAATGCAGTTTCAGCATCATGCATTGCATTAATACCATTGTATTTTGGCATGAGAAAATACTCCATTCCGGCAACTATTATATCATCTATAATAATTGTATCGGCCGTATCATCGAATTCAGGTAACTTCACCTTGTATGATATTATTTTCATACCCATCACTTTAGCTATTATCGGTATAAGCGTGGCCTATTTATCATTCCGAAACATTGAGAAGATAGATATTTAAGGGTAAATAAATAGCCAATCATAAAAAGTAGGGGATGATATTTGTTAAACCACGTTATGAAAAACCCCTTACATGTAAAAATGCCAGATACAAAGCCAAATAATGGTCTTTGTGTCTGGCATTTTATTAACCAAATACCGTTTGCCATAATAAATAAAGATTTAGAGCAACTACAATCACTACGACAATCCATCCTAATACAGTTGTAATACGATGATTGACGAGGCTTCCCATGATGTCACGTTTACTTGTAAACATAACAAGCGGTACAAGAGCAAATGCAATACCAAAGGATAAAATAACCTGACTTAGGACAAGCGCATATGTCGCATTAACGCCGGATGCAATGATCACCAGAGGAGGTATCATTGTAATAGCACGGCGTAAATAGAGCGGAATTTTCTTTTTAATAAAGCCCTGCATCACAATGTCACCTGCGAGTGTACCAACTGAAGAGCTAGCAAGACCTGCAATAAGAAGTCCAAGACCAAAGGACACTGCCGCCATCGGACCAAGCGCTTCTTTTAATCCGTTATAAGCGATATCTAAGTCTTCAACTACTACGCCCTGAGTATGGAATACTGCTGCAGCAATAACAAGCATACTCATATTGATAGCACCAGCGACAATCATCGCGATGATAATATCAATAAATTCAAAACGGAATATACGTTTTTTTTCAGCATCATTTCGGCCAACGATACGACTTTGAGTTAGTGAAGAATGTAAGTAAATAGCGTGTGGCATAACAGTTGCTCCTAAAATACCTGTTGCCAGTAGAATAGAATCTACACCATCAAAGCGTGGTGTTAACATGCCTATTGTTACCTCGCCCCAATTTGGCTGTGCTAAAAACGTCTGGAATGCAAATGCTAATACGACAATAACCACCATACCAGAAATGCCCGCTTCAAATGCTCTAAAGCCTCTGCGCTGTAATTCTAAAATAGCAAATGAGCCGACTGCTGTAATAAGCGCTGCAGGCAACATTGGAATGTTGAATAACAAGTACAGCCCTAGTGCAGCACCAATAAATTCTGCCAGGTCTGTTGCAATAATGACCAATTCAGCCTGTATCCATAAAAATATAGAAGTTTTTTTAGAAAAATTTTCACGTGCTATTTCGGGTAAATTTTTGCCTGTCGCAATACCAAGCTTTGCCGATAAGGATTGGATTAACACTGCCATTAAATTGGAAAAGGCGATTACCCACAGCAGTAAATATCCATATTGTGAACCTGCTGTAATATTTGTTGCGAAGTTGCCTGGATCAATATAGGCAACTGCTGCGATGAAGGCTGGGCCAAGAAACGGTAAGATTCGTCGCCAACCTTTTATATCTCCATCTAAAACCGCCTCCGCGGACGATTTATTCACTCGTTTGTAAACCATGTTGTTCCCTCATTTCAAAGAGTATCGCAAGTGAAATAAAGTTTCCTAGGGGAAAATGATATATTCTTATTTTATAGCTAGAAGAAGAAAATGTGAAGGAGTTTGCTCAATTTTTTTCTTAATACGAAATGTTTTTGATTTCGTAAATCAATTGCCATTAAAAGACTTTGATTTGGTTTGTGTATCATAATGTATTGAAGCATCATAGCAAAATATTCGATTCATTTTAAAATGATCCAAGGATTAATGTACTTAGCCATTTTAAAAGAGGGAATATACTTATAAGGTGGCCTTCTTAAATGATTTCTAATTTCGGTTATTCACATATTTTCTACCAATATTAAAGCGTTATTCTTCAAATAATAAAGAATTCTCGCCAAAGTTGAGGAATGATTAGAGTGAGGCTGGGCGACTCGGTGAGAGGTGACCTTAAACGCAAGCGAAGCGGCTTCCTAAGAAAGCGCCCAGTTGGAACGGAAATCAACCACACGTTATGGTAGTGGGACGTAATAAAAATATTCGAAATATCAAGTGAAAATTTTTTTTTGTAACCGTTCTTTTCATCTTTACTTTTTTTAAATACAGGCGTAATATGACATCATTATAAAAGTTTCAAATTTCTAAATCGCTGAAGCAATTAGACGCGGGGGACCCAATTTTTACGGATTACATAGGTATTCCTTGGGGTGAATCTCTTCATTTATTGAGGGGTAGGGCTACTCAGGCCCGAATCCGACAGCTAACCTCGTAAGCGTTAAGAGCAGAAAAGTGGAGCTTGGCAGACGAATGAACGTCTACAAGTCTTATTTAGTGATGACTTGTAGATTTTTTTATCTTCATTTTATAAAACAAGGCCCCGGTGAATGGCAAAAAAAACGATTATGCTAAAGTGTAATCGATTTAGAAATGCGAAACACATTCTATGAAACTAGAAGGTGTTGAATATGAGATCCTCATTAAAACGTTTTATTATCGGTAAACCATTAAGATCGGATGCGTTAGGGGAACAAAAGCTTAGTAAAACAAAAGCACTTGCCATACTATCGTCTGATGCGTTGTCATCAGTAGCGTATGGACCTGAGCAAATTTTAATTGTACTCATGACGGTAAGTACGGTTGCCTTTTGGTATTCTCTACCGATTGCTGCTGGGGTAGTTGTGTTACTGACAGCACTTATTTTCTCGTATCGCCAAGTTATTTATGCGTATCCACATGGTGGCGGAGCATATGTAGTTTCCCGAGAAAATTTAGGTGTCAATGCTGGTCTAGTCGCAGGTGGATCATTGCTTGTCGATTATATTTTAACAGTTGCGGTAAGTGTATCGGCTGGAACAGATGCCATTACTTCGGCATTTCCAAGTCTGCATCCTTATAACGTGGTAATCGCTGTGTTTTTTGTTATATGTTTAACGATTTTAAACCTACGTGGTGTCACAGAATCCGCATCCATTTTAGCGTATCCAGTTTATTTGTTTGTAATTGTGATGCTGATGTTAATCGGGGTAGGGGTTTATAACGTAGTAACAGGGCAAGTTCCTGCAGCGTTACATCCAAAGGTAGGTACACCTGTTGCAGGTATTAGTTTATTTATATTATTAAAAGCATTTGCATCAGGAAGCTCAGCTTTGACTGGTGTGGAAGCAATTTCAAATGCTATTCCTAATTTTAGAGATCCAGCACCAAAAAATGCGTCTAAAACATTATTGGCTATGGGCGGTATTTTAGCAGTGCTATTTATCGGTATTGTGAGTCTAGCATATTTTTATGGAGTTGCTCCAAATGCGAAAGAAACGGTTGTCTCACAAATTGCGGAGGTAAGTGTAGGTCGTAATATTTTTTACTATATAGTACAAGGAACAACAGCGATGATATTAGTACTTGCTGCGAATACAGGTTATTCGGCCTTTCCTTTACTGGCTGTCAATTTATCGAAAGACGGTTTTATCCCAAGAATATTCCAAATTCGTGGGGATCGACTTGGGTATTCAAATGGCATTATGATGCTTGGTTTAGCTGCCATTGTTTTAATCTTTTTATTTGATGGAACAACTGAGCATTTGATTCCACTTTATGCGGTAGGGGTGTTTATTCCGTTTACTTTAGCGCAGGCTGGAATGATGCGAAAATGGTGGCGAGAAAAGCCAAAAAGTTGGTTTGCTAAATTTACGATCAATACGGTTGGAGCGGTCATTTCCTTTGTTGTAGCCATGATGTTTTTCGTGACAAAATTGCCTCAAGTATGGCCAGTGTTTATCTTTTTACCAATTATTATTTGGACGTTCCATCGTATTAAACAGCATTATAAAACAGTTGGTGAACAGCTAAGATTAGATAATGTGGAATTACCGAATGTGGAGGGTAATGTTTTCATTGTCCCTGTTGCTGGTATTACGAAAGTAGTCGAAAACACTTTGCATTACGCGCAGACATTAAACGTTGATAAAATTATTGCCTTTTATGTGGCCTTCGATCAAGCGGACGCAAAAGCGTTTGAGGAGAAATGGAAAGCTTGGCAGCCGGATATACGGCTTGTAACATACTATTCACCATATCGAAGTATTACACAACCGTTGATGAAGTTTATTGATAAAGTTGAACATCAATGTACGAAATTGGGCTATCAAGTAACAGTTATCATCCCACAGTTTTTACCGAAAAAAGGATGGCACCATATGTTACACAATCAATCGAGTCTATTAATTCGCGCTTCGCTGTTATTTCACAGAAATATCGTCATTATGACAGTGCCCTTCCATTTATCAAAATAATGACTAGCAAGCTCGAAAATAGTCTGATATAATCATTACGTTGATTGTAAAACACGAACGTTTGCAATTGAAAGTTAGTAAAATAATAGTAAATTCCGAAAAAACAGACTTTATTCAGTGTGAGAAACAAGTACATACCGAATAAAGTGCCATTTTTGGAAATAACGCCAAGGTGTATTAATAAAAGGAAGTTCTTACAGCTTAATACTATTTCACTCATATAATAGCGAGAATATGGCTCGCAAGTTTCTACCGATTTACCGTAAATAAATCGACTATGGGTAGCAATGCTTTAGAAGACTTCATAAAAGATGTTTTCTATTCGTTTCGACGTTTTTACGCTGAATGCTTTGCTCCACTCGTAGATGATTGGAATCAAAGTATTCAGCGTTTTTTTATTACTTGCATTGCTTCTGGCGCTTGCCTGTAACGGAATGTAAGTTGCTCATTAAGAGTTATTACTATAAGAAAGAAGGCTATCAAGGAAATGAAGTTATTACACGACAAAATTACACAAGAGGGTAAAGTTTTATCTTCATCTGTATTAAAAGTAGATTCATTTTTAAATCATCAAATTGACCCAATGCTTATGAAAGAAATTGGTCATGAGTTTGCGACTCGATTCTCAGATCAAGTCATTACAAAAATATTAACGATCGAATCTTCAGGTATCGCACCATCTGTGATGCTAGGGCTTGAAATCGGTGCTCCTGTAGTGTTTGCACGTAAACGTAAATCATTAACACTATCAGATAATCTTTATAATTCAAAAGTACATTCTTTCACAAAAAATGAAACGAACGATATTTCAGTTTCACGTAGTTTCTTAAATGAAGATGATAACATTCTAATTGTTGACGATTTCTTAGCTAATGGGGAAGCTGTCAAAGGTTTGCTTGATATCGCAGCACAAGCTGGTGCAAATGTTGTAGGTGTAGGCATTGTTATTGAAAAAGGCTTCCAAGACGGTGGGAAATTATTACGCCAGCAAGGGGTTCGCGTAGAATCATTAGCAATTGTAGATTCTCTTGAGGATGGCAAAGTAACATTTGCTACGGAGGCTAATGCGTAATGAATACCGTTAAATCGACGACGCTAGCTATTCAACATTTACTTGCGATGTATGCAGGAGCCATTTTAGTACCACTGATTATCGGTGGGGCAATCGGCTTTGATTCAACACAAATGACGTATTTAGTAGCGATTGACATTATGATGTGTGGGATCGCAACGCTTTTACAAGTGTATTCAGGTAAAATGATCGGTATTGGTTTGCCAGTAGTACTAGGCTGTACATTTACAGCAGTTAGTCCAATTATTGCAATCGGTACAAATCCTGAACAAGGAATTACTGATATTTATGGATCTATTATTGCATCAGGTATAATCGTTATGATTATTGCAGGTTTTTTCGGTAAGTTAGTAAAATTCTTCCCACCAGTTGTTACAGGCTCGGTTGTGTCGATTATCGGTATCTCTTTACTACCAGTAGCTTTAAACAATATGGCAGGTGGACAAGATGCGGCAGATTTTGCATCTGGTTCTAATGTAACTTTAGCGTTTATTACATTGGTTATTATTTTAGTCGTTTATCGTTTTTCTACAGGTTTCATTCGTGCTATTTCCATTTTAATCGGATTAGTCGCAGGGTCAATCCTAGGAGTATTTATGGGGAAGGTTGATTTTAGCCCAGTATCAGATGCTGCCGTATTACACATGGTTCAGCCATTCTATTTTGGGGTCCCAACATTTAATTTATCTGCAATCATTACAATGACGCTTGTAGCAATGGTTTCTTTAGTAGAATCATCAGGGGTTTATTTTGCACTAAGTGATATTTGTAATAAAAAATTAGATTCAAAAGATTTATCACGTGGGTACCGTTCAGAAGGTCTAGCCTCTGTTATCGGCGGTATTTTCAACGCTTTCCCATATACAACATTCTCACAAAACGTGGGACTTACACGTATGTCAGGCGTAAAAAACCGTAAAGTCATTTACATCACAGGTGGTTTACTAGTAGCACTTGGCTTCTTACCAAAAATCGCGGCATTAACAACGATTATTCCAACACCAGTACTTGGTGCTGCAATGTTAGCGATGTTCGGTATGGTTATTACGCAAGGTATGGGCATGCTAGTACCTGTTATGAATGAATCAGCGGAAAACGCCATGATTGCAGCAATTGCAGTCAGCCTTGGTGTCGGTGTATCAGTTGTACCTGGAATTTTTGATGCACTGCCAGAGAGTGTATCTCTTCTAACATCTAACGGTATCGTCTGTGGTTCTGTCACTGCGATTATCCTTAATATTTTATTCAACATGATTGGGCCGCAACGTAAGGAAGACCCTATGCATGGAGAAGCTTAAAGGAAATCTATACAAAATGTCATCTACTTCCATAGTAGGTGACATTTTTTTATGCGGAAAGAGGGCTACCTAATAATTTTTCATCAATAAAGTTAAAAAGAATATTGCTATTTTTATTTGGGTTGCTTTGGGTAGGTTTATTCTTTTTTATCTTTATTACTGGGGAATATTAGCTTCTTTAAATGGAAGTCGTGGATTTTCGTCTTTATATATAGAATAAGTCCATCCGTAGTTTTCCATCTTCATACATTGCTTATTATTACAAGAAAACAAGTAGGTCTGTTCATCTGTACGAACACTGACATGAAAATAGTAGGGGAAGGCACCACCTTTATTTTTATTAATACTTGTATCAATAGCAATGACCTTCTCTTGTTCGGCCAACTTTTTATAATCTTCACTATCCACTGTTTTTTGAACCATTTCACTTAAAATAATCTTTTCTTCTGAAGTAGCTTCATACCATTGATCAATCAGAAACCACTTCCCAAATATATATAAATTTACGCTTAAGCTAACTATCAGTAGAATGAACACCATCGTATTTTTCAATATAATCACTCCCTTTAATCTCCCGTCATTGGAAAAGTCTATCAATACGGCAAAATCAGTATTAAACCTACAAATAATACCATCTTTCACTTTGTGTGTAATTTTACACTATTTTTGTTTTTGATGTCCATATATTTTTAAAAGGAGAAAATTAGGTATTGTAATCCAAATGGGTATGGAATATCATGAATCTTATGGAAAGGTTGGGTATAAATGAGTTTGAAAACTGCTAAAGAAGTTATTGAAGAGCTACAAGTAACTATGAATTCACATATGTGTCAAGAAGAAAGAATGAAATTAGAAGTTTGGTTAAAAGAGTATTACATAGACGAACTAATAAAAAATAAAGTACCGATGAATTCGGATTGCTAGTCATTTAAAAAAGTAGTTATGGGGCACTTCTTTTTGGAGGTGTCCTTTAAATACCCACCACTGCAAAGTACCCCACCCAATTAGTATTTGGCCAAAGCATCGGGAAGACTGAGACTTAAAGGATTTCTATAATATACACAATGTCATCTACTTCTATAGTAGGTGACATTTTTTTATGAAAAGTAGATGTTTAAATTTAAATTGTTAGGGAATCTAGAAAATAAATACATCTTAATAGAATGCAAGTCGATGTCTCAACATACATTTAAAATATATAAAACTACTTTTGAAAGGTCTCTTACAAATGCAAAGTATATTTCTGATTTTAATACTTCAATTAATTTATGTGCCTTTTTTAACGTTACGTACAATACTTTTAGTGAAGAATGTTACTTTCCTTGCCGCCATATTCGGTATGCTGGAGATGTTAGTGTATGTATTTGGCCTTTCACTCGTTTTTAGTGGGAAGCAAAGTATGTTAGCTATGGTTTTTTATGCAGTTGGCTTTGGGTTAGGTATATTTTTAGGGGCCAAAATTGAACGTAAATTAGCGATTGGCTATGTTTATACGACCATTAATACGCAAAATAAGAATGAGGAACTTGTGAAATTTCTTCGGAATGAAGGGTTTGCGGTCACGATTTACATTGGTGAGGGGCGAGATAGTAACCGCTATAAATATGAAATATTAACAAAGAGAAACCGTGAGCCGGAATTGTTCCAAATTGTTGAGCATTATGAACCGAATGCTTTTATTATTTCGTACGAGCCTAAATCATTTAAAGGTGGATTTTTGCTGGATCGAATGAAGGCCAAAAACAAATAGTTTTCCCCTAATATTGCCCTTCCGTTTATATACAGAAGGGCATTTTGGGGTTCTCACCAAAAGTTGTGGATGACTTTGTTAAAACGTCTATTATGTAAATAAGTTGATTGGAGTGGAGGCTGGGCGACTCCTTGGGGATTAGCGTCACAGATGAGACCCTGGAGCGAGCATCGCGAGTGAAGCGGCTCAACGGACGCCCCCAGGAAAGCGCCCAGTCGGAACGGAAATCAACCACACGTTTTGGTGATGATCCATTTTTTGTATTCACACAATTTATAGAGAAATTTAGCGACCAAGCTCGATAAAAAATATTACTACTATTATACCGACAGACGTGAACAATAACATGTTCAAATCGATTTTTTCATACTATAAAAACATGCAAGTCTCGGAGGGGTGTTGTATGTATTTTTTTACGAAAGGCTTGGTCATTCTTATAGGAAGTACCGCGTTAGCATTAGGGATAAACTTATTCTTAACACCCTATCAAATTTTAGATGGGGGCGTTGTAGGAATAGCGCTTATTTTACACTATATATATAAGCTTAAAATAGGTTTAATGATCATCATTATTAGTATTCCAATTTTCGTTATTTCTTGGTATAAATACAGAGCGTATTTTTACAATAGTATCCATGGATTATTCGCATATTCTCTTAGTATCGATTTACTAAAGCCCGTCCGGAATCTTATTCATGTAGATGCCATCTATAGCGCCATATTTGGAGGGGCACTTATGGGTTTTGGTGTTGGTTTGATGCTTAGATTTCAGACAAGCACTGGCGGTACAGATTTGATTGCCCAATTTTTAAGTGATAAAACCGGAATTAATGTCGGGATACTTATTTTTATGATAGATTCAATCGTCATTGTCATAGGGGGGCTGCTATTATCTTCTAGTACATTATTGCTTTCTATTATTACAATTTTGGTAGCAGGGATTACTACAAGTATCATGACTAGCCGTGTTTAATAAAAAATAGCTTCAGTAGGACTGAAACTATTTCGAAAATCGTTATCGAGAGCTCTTCATCATTCGCTTTTTAGGATGTGCAGGCTTCACTTCTGCAATTAATATGGCGAGTAAAATCAGTATTGCCCCTACAACCATACGACTTGTTAATACCTCATGTAAGAATATAACGGATAATACCATGCCGAAGAAGGATTCTGTAGACAGGATAATCGCAGCCTTTGTAGCAGACGTATATTGATTCGCAATATTTTGAAAAAGGTAGGCAAGGGTAGTTGAAAAAATGGCTAAATAAACGATTGAATAGATTGCTTCTTTTTCAAGAGTGGACGGGATATCGCCTTGACTGACTAAGACCAAGACACCTAAAAAAGATGCTGTGATAAATTGAATAATCGTCAGAGCAATGGCATCTTCCTTTTGGACAAAAAGGTTCGTACAAAAAATATCAAAAGCGAAGGCGACAGCGCATGCTAAGGAAAGCGTATCTCCGATGTTCATTGTTAGCGAGCCCTGCAAAGATAGAAAACCAATACCAACAATAGCTATAATCGAACCAATCATCTCATAGCCATCTATACGACGCTTGTAAACCGCAAAGGCAATTAGTGGAACAATAATGACATTTACAGCGGTTAAAAATGCATTTTTAGATGGTGTTGTATATTGTAGTCCTACTGTTTGAAGGGCAAAGGCGATATACAAAATGGTCCCTAACAAAATACCTTTCCAGATAACTGATTTTGAAGCTTTTTTTAATTTATATCCAAATAAGACTGTCAGTATAATTGAAGCTAATAAGAACCTACCTGCCATTACTTGATAGGCTGTTAAATATTCTAATGCAATAGCCGTTATGACAAAACCGCTACCCCAAACGATTGCAGTGACTAATAGCATACCATCAGCTATGTATTGTTTCATCATTCCTCCTCCTAACTTCAATAGAATAGCATGAGATGGGAGAAAATAGTTTGATTTTAATTCTAAAAATTCAGGCGTTTTTTTGTACTTATTCCAAAGCTGTCATTCAACATTCGTTTTGCTATGTAATAAGTACAATTTAACGGCTGCAGCTATACGCTCATAAAAAACATAATCATTTTCTAAAGGTGCTACTAGCTGACGTATTTTTGACATACGATAACGGATTGTGTTTGGATGGCAGAAATGAGCAACGGCTACTTCTTTAATATTTCCTTGTTTTACGACATAGGTGATGGCTGTTTGCATTAAGTCCGGATCAATCTTTTCCTCAAATAAGGGACCGAGATAGCTATTTACATAGTCCATAGCGAATGTAGCGTCCTTACGATGCAATTCAATTAATAACGAATCGGAAGCAAGGTTCTCATAATGGCATATAGGAGCCGTTTCAATTTCAGCCATGATGCGTGCGTAAAAGGCTTCACGAACAGCAATAGGGAGTTCGGTTAGTGTTACATGACAACGACTATAGCCAAAGGTCATTGATTCTGTTGAGATTGCATACATCGTCAACCATTCATTTAGAAGTTTTTCGAATTGTAATTGCTGTGATGGATGGGTCATTACAATAAAGAGGCTCTTTTTATAGCTACAAATCATACCAGATTTCAATAGAGGCTCTAATTGGAAAAGGGATTGCATCCATTGACTATTTGCATGATCTTGCATTTGAATATTAGCAACAAATACATATTTTTCAAAGGGCTTATTGATTTGTTGTAAAATAAACTTTATTTGTTCATCAGTTACTTCTTCCTCCATGATACGTCGCATAATCGTATCTAAAAAGAATGAATAATCCTGCGTTTTTGCATAGGCCATCGTTTCTAAAATAATCTTTTCAAAAAATTCATCTCCGCCAAATCGCAATATCGGGAAATTTTGTTCATCTGCATAGACGATCACTTCCTCAGGCAACTCCTCATAGATAACAGGTTTATAAGCTAGAGCACTTGCTCCTAGCTCAATAAGGCTTTTCACGGCATTCCATAAATATTCTGGTTTTTGCTTTGCGAATAATAAGCTGCTTAAAACAACACTATTCGGTGTGAAAATCGTTTCTCTCACAGTCTGAATATCGGGTGAAAATTCAAAGTCTAGAATTTCCACATTTTGAACGGGCTTATGTAAACCATTGCGACCAGCAACGACTGTAAAATCTTTTGTAATTGGCAGTTGTAAAAAGTTCTCTACGTTCATTAGGCTATCAAACAACCTTTCTTGTGATTGAGCTTCTATTACTTATTATAACTGATAAGCCCAGTGAAAAAGCTGATAAGGCAATTCGAATCGCTGATAAACCAACCAATTAAAAAGAATCTGCTGATGTTCTACAGACTAAGTCCGTAAAGCAAGCAGATTCTTCCACATTATTAAGTTTAGATATTAGCGAAAATATTAGGTTTTCTATTTTTCATTGGATTCGTTTGTTCAATGGCGTAACCAACGTTAAGAATACGACCTTCCTTAAAGGCTGGACCAATAATTTGGAGGCCAACTGGTAAATTACCTTTAAAGCCACAAGGAACGGAAAGGGCAGGTAACCCTGTTAGGTTACTTGGGCCTGTAAAACGAATGATATTATCAATTAAATCAACTTTTTCACCATTTAAATATGCAAAGTCATCACCAATAGTACTTGCCACTACAGGTAATGTAGGCGTAATAAGCACATCAACCTGATTAAAAATCTGTGTAAATTCTTGCTTGATTTGTCGTCGCACCTGTTGAGCCTGTAGGTAATCAACGGCAGATGGTATTTCACCTAGTTCAAATAACAGACGAATATCATCTCCGAAATCCTGTGGTCTTTTCTGTAAATCGGAATGATGGATTGCAGCTGCCTCCGAAAGGGAAGTAACGAGCTCTGCCCACTCTGCATATTGCAAGGATGGAATTCGAACGATTTCAACTTTTGCTCCTTGATCCACTAAGCTTTGAATACTTGCCCGAACAGCCTTCTCCACATCGGAATCTACTCTGTTAAAGAAATACTCTTCGTTGATGCCGATGACTAAATCCTTCACATTACCCGAAATTTGCTGTACATAATTCTCTGTTGGAACGTCTGTACAGGTAGGGTCTCTATGGTCAAATCCAGAAATAATCTCAAGTAAGCCGGCTGCGTCTTTTACTGTCTTTGTCATTGGACCAATATGGTCTAAGCTCCAAGCAAGAGGGTAGCAGCCATATTTACTTACGCGCCCATGAGTAGGCTTTAAGCCGACAATCCCACAGGCTGATGAAGGGATTCGAATAGAGCCAGCAGTATCTGTACCTAATGATGCGACGCTTGCCCCTGCTGCAACTGCTGCGCCAGAGCCTCCACTAGAACCACCAGGGATTTTATCTAAATCCCATGGATTTCGAACGGGTCCGTAATGAGGGTTATTATTCGTGATGCCCCATGCGTACTCATGCATGCTTAATTTACCTGTGAAAATAACACCGGCATTACGAAGCTTTTCTACAACCGTCGCATCATAATTTGAAACGAAGTCCTTATGAATCTTTGATGACATCGTTGTTATCTTATCTTTAAAGTACAAATTATCTTTTAATGCCATAGGAATCCCGTGATATATTCCTCGATACTGTCCATTCAAAATTTCTTTTTCTACCACTTGTGCTTGTGCTAGGGCTTCTTCACGATAAAAAGCCATGTATGAATTAATTTTAGGCTGACTTTCTTCAGCAAAATCTAAAATTGCTTTCGTCAACTCGACAGGAGAGAGTTTTTTAGTTTCAAGTAATGGTGCTAATTCTTCAACAGATTTTAAGTGTAAATCAGTTGTCAATGTGGTCACCTCCAGGGATGCTACGGATAGCGATATCAGCATCATCAATAGCGATGCCTTCTAAATTACCACGAAGGGATTGCATACCTTCCCACCGTGCTTTTAGAAGTTCAAGGTGTTCAGATTTTGGTGTAATTCCTTTATTCTCCAATAATTGTTGAATTGACAAACTCATTAACAGGATCCTCCCTTGAAAATAGTTTTTATCTAAATAGGCTTCCCTATAAAGAACAGATCTTCAATTATAAAAAATCATCGCCATAACATGAGGTATTTTTTGTTCCGACTAGGCACTTCGTTGGAGATGAGATTTGCGCATCGGGTTATCTGTGACGCTATGAGTGTTTTTACAATTAGCATCCTTAGTTTAAGGAGATGGGTTATTATTTTACTATAAAAATAATAAATTTCTATAAAAGGTAATAAAATACTATTATTACAAGCATACACTATTCACGATATATATCAATCAATTGATTGAATATATCATATATTATGAAAAATATACTACTCTATCAAGTTATTAAGATTACTTTGAATAGAGCAATGTCAACTATTGAAAAGGATTTCTAGTGCTAGAGACACTTGTTTTTACATAAAATTCACAGTGCTTTTACAATGAAAGCGTACAATAAATCTTAATAACCAATTTAAGAGGTGCGAGAATGGAGTCTATTGTGAGACAAAGCATAAAAACAAGTAATTTATTTTCTTATTTAAAGTATTTATACGGGCAGCATCAAAACAATACTCTCTATATAAAACGTTTAAAAGCATTGAAGCAAATTATTCAGGACAAGAGTTTACATACTTATTTTCAACCTATCGTCGATTTACAGACGAGGCAGACAGTTGGTTTTGAGGCACTGAATCGTCCAGAGCCTTCAGAATTGTTTCATAGTGTCGATCAGTTTTATGAATTTGTTGGGCAAATGGACTGCGTATTTTTATTTGAATGCTTTTGTCGTAATCTTTCATTACAGCGTTTCAAAGAACGACTACACGGGGAATGGATGGACAGAAATTTTTTAGTATTTGTCAATATACATCCTAATGTTTTACTAGATAAGAGTTACCATAGTGGTGAAACCTTGCAGCTATTAAAGGACCTTGGCATAAAACCACAGCAGGTAGTGTTTGAGCTAACCGAACGTAGTGCAGTGGTAGATTTTGTGGAGTTTGAACGTGTATTATCGCATTATCGATCACAGGGCTATCGAATTGCAGTGGATGATGTGGGTTCAGGCTATAATAGTTTGAAAACTCTTATTTACTTAAAGCCAGAGTTTATTAAACTAGACCGTTCTTTAATACAATTTATTGATAAAAACAGCGAGCAGCAGCAGCTCGTTACATTGCTGATGAGATACGCAGAGCAAGCTGAAACGAAAATTATTGCAGAAGGTATTGAACGCCAGGAAGAACTTGATTATTTACATACTATTGGAATCCACTACGCACAAGGCTATGCGGTAGGGAAACCCGCAAAGGAATTACATTTGGGGAAAATAAGGATGGGTGACCATGAAGATAGGGGAAGTCATAGAAAATGTTCCTTGTATTGATGAATTTGTGAAAAATATAGAGGTGGATTCACTTTTTACAAGTAATCCGTCTTTACGTAGTGTTGTCGTTGTTCGAGATGACAAACCAATTGGGCATATTACACGTACGCATTTCTATCAAAAAATTGGCACACGCTATGGCTATAATTTGTTTATGGGGCGACATAATCAGCTGATTATAAAAGAGAATCCTTTAATTGTAGATCGCAATATACCTATAACAGAGGTCAGTACATTAGCGATGTCTAGACCTTCAGAGGATCTATATGATGATGTGATTGTAACAAGGAATGACTTGTATTACGGTGTAGTAAGTATTCGGGAGCTACTGTTAAAGCTCGTAGACACACAAGTAGCTATTGCTAGCTTTTTAAATCCTTTAAGTAGTCTTCCTGGCAATAAATTAATAGATGAAAAACTAGAAGAGGCACTAAAGCTACCGCAATATAGTTTAATATATTTTGATTTAGACCATTTTAAATCTTACAATGATACGTATGGTTTTAATAAAGGGGATAAAATTTTACTGTATTTAACTGATATTTTGAAAAGAAATATAGTAGGTACAGAAGATTTTTTAGGACATATTGGTGGAGACGATTTCGTTGCGATTCTTCCGCATTATGAGGCTGCCATGATCTGTCAAAGAATTATTGATGAATTTGATGCATTTATTTTAAGCTTTTATGATGTAGAGGATTTAACATACTTACAAGTACAAAATAGAGCTGGTAAATTAGAGCCTCTATCTTGTACTACGCTATCCATTGCGGTTATTACTAATCAATATCAGCAATTTGAATCTGTTGACCGATTGTCAGATGCGGTGACACGTGTAAAAAAACAATGTAAAAAAATTTCGGGAAGTTGTTATCTCGTTAATGACAATGGGAAAGAAACCTACCTCGTTCATTAGACGAAGTAGGTCAGACTGTGGGCAAGCTCGCCCACAGTCTTTTTTTCATAACGGACGCTTTCCGCGAAGAAGCTCACATGTTCCGTAAGCATTTCTTATTAAATTTGGTTTTTAGGGCATAATCAAAAGAAATAAGCCGCTTTACTTTAGGAAATTATTAATCTAAATAAAACATACTTGAATTATAGGGATTATAGGTATATAATTCGATTACATTATAATTAAACTTCTTAGGAGGCTTTTCATTGTCTACATTACAAATTATTCTTAACGTTGCTGTCTTGCTCGTATTCGTTGGAATTTTATATTTTATGAATAAAAAGCACGTTAAGTTTTCAAATCGTGTATTTACGGCTCTAGGCTTAGGTATTGTACTTGGTCTTGGACTGCATTTAATTTATGGTATTGATTCAGATGTGTTAACTAAAACAACAAGTTGGTACAATATTATTGGTACTGGCTATGTTAAATTACTACAAATGGTTGCGATGCCATTAATTTTTATTTCTATCTTAATTGCCTTTACGAAAATGAAGGTTGGTAAAAACTTCGGAAGAATGGCAGCTCTTATTTTAGCCATTTTAATCGGTACAACTGCTGTATCAGCTGCTGTTGGTATTTTTTCAGCAACAGTATTCGATTTAGATGCTTCTCATATTATGCAAGGTGCTGCAGAAACTGAGCGTGGGGCGTATTTAGAGGAAAAAACTTCTGGATTAACTGCGCCGGATTTACCAACTCAAATTATTGAGTTATTCCCAGCAAATCCATTCTTAGATTTAACAGGTGCTCGTTCTACATCAACAATTGCTGTTGTAATTTTTTCAGCATTCTTAGGTTTTGCTTATTTACGTGTAGCACGTAAGGATGGAGATACTGCAGCTACTATTAAAAAGGGCTTGGATGCCATCTATGCATTAGTAATGGGCGTTGTAACGATTGTCTTACGTTTAACACCGTATGGTATTTTAGCAATTATGGCACGTACAGTTGCGACATCTGATTTCGGGGCAATCTATAACCTAGGTAAGTTTGTTGTAGCGTCTTATGTAGCGCTAATGATCGTGTTTATAGTACACTTACTAATTCTTACTTTAAGTGGTTTAAATCCATTTACGTACTTAAAGAAATCTGCGGAAACATTATTATTTGCCTTCACTTCACGTTCAAGTGCAGGTGCTTTACCAATGAACATTAAAACACAAACAGGTCGTCTTGGTGTACCTGAGGGTATTGCAAACTTCTCGGGCTCATTTGGTCTATCTATTGGTCAAAATGGCTGTGCTGGTGTTTATCCTGCAATGCTAGCGATTATGATTGCACCGACAGTTGGGATTAATCCACTTGATCCAGTGTTTATCATTACAGTTATTGCAGTTGTAGCAGTCAGCTCATTTGGTGTAGCTGGTGTCGGTGGTGGTGCGACATTCGCAGCAATTCTTGTATTATCAGCACTTGATTTACCGATTGCGCTTGCAGGTATATTAATCTCTGTTGAGCCGTTAATTGACATGGGCCGTACTGCACTTAATGTAAGTGGTTCAATGACTGCTGGTGTGACAACAGCACGTATTACAAAAGAATTGGACACTGAAATGTACAATAATAAAGAATTAGGTGCTCAAGTATCTGATTTATAAAAAGACAGAGCTACTCTCATATAGAGGGTAGCTCTTTTTTACGGACATAAAAGTGGGTTGTTATGTAAGAAACAACCCACTTTAATAATATGAAATTTTTATATTATTTTTACATAAAAATCTTTACCGTTTATAATCTCGGGCAGTTCAATGTTGTGATTTGTTTTATAGTAATTATAAATATTATGCGCTAACCCAGAGTGCCCATTTAAATATGTTCCTTTTTTAATCTCCCTACGTGGATTATGGAAATCAAAATACAAGCGAGAATCGTAGCACATTGCATCCAAAATTGCTTTAAACTCTTGTTCTTCAATATGAATCCCACGTGTATATCTGCACTCTCTGCGGTACGTATCATGAGAAACATTCACCGGCGACGACTCAAGAACCATTTCGATTTTTTTACTCAAATGTTAGCAGCTCCTTTTTTAAAATTAGCACCAAAGGGTAGAAAAAAGACTTGAATACTTTTAAAAGCATTGACCTAATTCTTAATATTTATCACCTAAAGTTAGGGATGATATATGATAAAAGGAATACCATTTTAATTTAAGTTGATTAGAGTGGAGACTGGTCGCCCCCAGGAAGCTTTGCTCTGTGCGAAAGCGAAGCGTCAGCAACAAAGCGCCCAGTCGGAACAGAGATCAACCACACGCTATTGTGATGAGCCATGAGTCTATGACTAATATAGTTCAAGTATATAATTATCAGAAAATTATATCAATATTTTCCCTACCAATCTTGTTGCTGTATTTCTTCTGCCACTACTTGTAAATCATAAGCGGTAATCATCAAAAGTGTATATTCGTGTGTTTCCATATATTTTTCTGCTAGACGTTTCATATATTTCGGGGAGCCTTCATTTTCTTCATCATAAATAAGCAGCAGACCATCTGTATTTTGAATTATGAATTTGTCTTTTTCGATAAATTGCCACGGAGCCTCGTATGGTTTTTTCGTTACACTCGTTACGAAGTCCGCTTGAGCTACTAATGCCTGATATTTTTCTTTTTTATGTTCCTGCCAATTTTTCTCCTGCTCTAAAAAAGGAGTGATAACAGAATATTTTAAATGAGGGAATTCCTTTCTTAACATAAGAATAACCTCAGCACCCCATGTTTCTACACCTTGCTGGCCACTAATAATGACCCATTCTAAACCTTCATCGATCAATATACGCAGACGGTTTTCGAGTGCTTTTTTTATGATGGCAATGCCCGGGTGCTTGTCATTAAAAATGCCTAATTCGTGTGGTCTATAGCCAGTAATAATAATTCGCTGTAGCAAAAAAACGCCCCCTAAGCTGTATAGTATGTGTAGTCATAGTATACAGTAGGGGGCGAATGAAAACGAATTCCGAGATATTGTTGTATAGTTGTTCCCAAGTAAAGTTGATTGTTATATTAAAAAGCAAATAGTGTTAAAACGGCAGCTACGGCAGTGCAGATTCCTAAAAACCACCATGTATCTGTAAAGTCCTCTTTGGCGTCACTATTCATGTAAAGTACTTCCTTTCTGTTTTATTTTGATCTGTCCATTCCAAGACCAATTCGTCCATACACGCAGTACAGATTCAAATGGTCCGCGTTTAAATTTCTTGAAGTAGGCAAGGCTGAAAACACATTGCAAGCTATACACGACGATTCCAAATAAAATACCGCCAAACACGCCTAACTTGCCGTATAAGCCTAGACCGTATCCATAAAATACTGTTGTACAAATAATGGTTTGCATTAGATAATTAGTTAATGATAGTTTACCGACACTCTCAAAGGCAGGAGCGAGACGTTGTACAGGGCGGGTTTTATATATTAAAGCTGCAAGGCAGACATAGCCAACTGCTAATAATTCAGACCCACCTGTTAACAGCATTCCGGAAAAATTGCTTTCTATAATAAAACTCAGACTCTTACAAGCTAGTCCTATTGGAACAAGCAGAGCGCCGAGCTTATACCATTTTTTTTCATCTTCCATATTCACAAAAGCTTGCTTTTTAGCAAGCCCCATGCCGAAAAGGGTCAATGCAGAGGTATACATTGGTGCAAGGAAAACTAATAAGAAAAAGACTAATCCTGCATCATCCATGCCCGGAGGTAGATCATTTGCACGGAATTTATAAATGTCTAAGTAGCTCCCGTTAGCGTATACATTGTCGGCTTTTTCTACATAGGTTGCTAACTCTTGCTGTTCTTTTTTAGTTTTTTCTGTGGAACTAAATGATAAGCTAGTAATAAGTAATAAGAAGATACCAGCCCAAATGAATAAAGTTTTCGGTTTACGATTAATAAATGGGATTAAAAACAATATCATAATGCCGTAGGCAAATAAAATATCGCCTTCCCATAAAAACATTGAATGTAGTAAACCTAAAGCAATTAGCCCTGTTGCGCGGCGAAAAATGGACCATCGACTCTTATCTTTTTTTCTACGAATAGATTCTATAAGTTTAATAAGAGAGAAGCCGAATAAAATGGTGAAAATCGGCATAAATGATCCTTCTATAAAGATTTTCACAAAATACCAGGCTCCATTATCGAGGGCGGATAGATCTTTTAGTTCATCTTTGCCATACATGCCAAATTGGAAAATCAACAGATTTGCCATTAAGATGCCAAATAAACTAAATCCACGGATTGTATCTATGAAAGTAACGCGGTTAGTCGTCATTGCAATTCATCTCCTCAATTGGTTATCTTATACATAGTGTAGTTGGTAAAGCTTATGATGAAATGATGACTACCTTAAAGAAATCTTAAAAGAAGGTGATAGCATGCAAGATGCGTCAATTTTAGTATTAGAGGATGAACGTGCAATTGCAGAAATGATAGAAATTATTTTAAGAAAAGAAGGGTTTTTAAACATTACACTTTGCGACACTGTTCAAGAAGCAAAAAAGAAAATAGAAATGAAGGTTTTTGATTTTTATCTATTAGATATTATGCTCCCAGATGGTAGCGGACTTGATATGGCGAATATGATTCGAGAGCAAAGTGAAGCACCTATATTCTTTTTAACTGCAAAAGCTAGTGATGCAGATAAGCTTCGTGGTTTTATGAACGGAGCAGACGATTATATTACGAAGCCGTTTAATCCACTTGAGCTTGTTGCGAGGGTGAAGGTCCAGCTTACAAGATATATAAAGAGAAAAGATGTACCCGAAAGTCATTTATTTTCATGCAGTCGATTTACATTCGATATCGATGCGGCAGAGGTGACTGTAAATGGCACAAAGGAAATTATTAGCGGTAGGCTATTTTATTTATTGAAATATTTATGTGAAAATGCAGGGCAAGTGTTATCGAAGGAGCAAATTTACGAGCGCGTATGGGGTGACTGTTTGTTTGATGATAATACTGTGATGGTGCATATTCGAAAACTGCGAGAAAAAATAGAAAAGAATCCAGGTAAGCCAACCTGCATTATTACTGTGAGGGGTATTGGTTATAAACTTGCTGGAGATGTTTCTTCATGAAGCCAGCTAGAAGATTAACGCTTCGTTTTGTATCTTATTTCATCATTTTTTATTTACTAATCATTACAGGCTTTATTATAAGTTTGGTGTTTTTTGCAATCTTTATCAATCGTCATGTTGGTGACGATATTCATATAATGAGTTCCTCTGAAATTAAAGATGATGCTGTCGTAGAAAAAGGGGAATCTATTAAGATTGCTGATTATTTAGTAAAGCGAGCAGGGGAGAACTTAGGGCAATTATATTTGTTCAATCAATCGATGGACATTGTTGATTACACGGGAGACACATGTGAACTATGTAGTATGACAGATAACGAAAAAATGGCTCTTAAACGGCCAGGAATGCACACGTGGGAGATTCCTAAATATCATTTGTTATTCCTCCCGGCTTTACCTGTTCAGCCGCTTTTTGAGGAAGTAGTTCGGGATTGGAAGGATAAAGGAGAGGTTTCTTTAGAACTGCTCCAGCGTTTACAGGATAAGAAGGCCTCGGTTGAAATCTATAATGAGCAGTGGGATCGTGTAGAAGTCATTGGTGAGCGCTATAAAAAGCTCCATAAGCCTCAATTGCTGGAAGAGAATTACGATATTTTTGAGTATAAAGAGCTTTCGCAAAATGCTTCTTTAGAGGATGGCTCGACACTAGTTGTACGGATGCCCAACCCATCATATAAGCCGTTTGACGAGCCGTTTAATAAAGCGATGGTTTTATTTGTTTCCGTCTTCTTTGGTGGACATATTATATTGTTAATAGGGATTATCTTTTTATCGGTTAGCATTTCCCGTCAATTTGTTCGCCCGCTTGTTTATGTAATATCTCGTATCGAGCTACTAGCTCAGTTCGACTACAGGAAAGTAAGAGATAAAAGTATCCATCATCGGAAGACAGGGAAGTTAAAGAGGAAATTTAAATTATTTCAGCCAGTCGATGAATCGATAAATAATTTATCAAAACGCCTTTCCTCCAATGAAAGGCAAATTAAGCATGCAGAGCAATTACGGGAGGAATGGATAACTGGCTTATCCCATGATTTAAAGACACCGCTAAGCTCTATTTATGGTTATTCCACAATGCTAGCTTCCGAGGACTATGAGTGGACAAAGGAAGAAATGCGCGTCTTTGCAACTACGATGCAGGAGAAGGCGACGTATATGGATGCTCTTATACAAGACTTAACATATACGTATCAATTAAAAAATAAAGCGATACAGCTTGAAAAAGTGCTGTTACCACTCAACGTATGGTTACCTCAATTTGCAGATGAGCAAGTGTCTGTAAAAGTTTATGGGGATGTCATGCTTGAAGCGGACGAGCTTTTATTAAAGCGTATTTTAGATAATCTAATAACCAATGCTAAAAAATATACTCCTGAAGGTACAAAGGTAAACGTAGAAGCGCAAAATATAGGCCAGGAGATTATGCTGACAATCGCCGACCAAGGTCCAGGAATTCCTCAAGAGGAGCTCGATAACCTCTTCGAGCGATATTATCGAGGTACTAATACTACGGACGATGCAACGGGTACAGGTCTGGGATTGGCTATTACTAAGCAGTTAATAGATTTACATGATGGTACCATTAGTGTCCAATCAGGAGCGGAAGGTACAGTCTTTGTAATAAAGTTTAAATGTAAGTAGTAGGTTTTTGCATATCATCAAAAATTGGGGGGCATTTGTGAAAATGAATGCCATGTATATAAGTTGATTGGAGTGGAGACTGGACGACTCCTTGGGGATCAGCGATAGAGGAACGAAGGCTAAAACCATCACATCCTGTGATAACGCCTTCGTGACCAGCATCGTGTTGGCCCGAGACCCTGGAGCGAAGCGGATGTTTTCTGTGCGAAAGCGTAGCGACAGCAACAACAAATGTTTTCTGTAGCGAAAGCAAAGCGTCAGCTACAATTGTTTTATCTGCGCGAAAGCGAAGCGTCAGCGGCAAAACGCCCAGTCGGAACGGAAATCAACTCCACGTTATGGCAATGGCTAGTTTTTTATTGAAGAAGTAAAGTAAAACACTGTTAATTTGGGCAGTACAAGTGATGAAACATTCACCTTGTACTGCCCTTTTTGTAATGTTGACCATTGAAGTGTAAGTTTTTAGGGGATTACCCCTATATGAACGGCTCTCTCTTAAAACTATTATTAAGGTGTAAAAGGTGTATACGAAAGACAGCATGATAAGGAGGATATACACATGAAGACTTCTTTTAAAGTAGTCATCGTTGGAGGAGGAACTGCTGGTATTTCAGTAGCGGCACGCTTACTTCGTCAATCTCATTCGCTTCAAGGGGAGATTGCCATCATAGATCCTGCAGAAAAACATTATTATCAACCACTCTGGACATTGGTGGGAGGTGGTGCAGCAAATAAATGGGACTCTGAACGTGAGATGCTTTCTGTTATCCCTGAAGGAGCTGTTTGGTTAAAAGAGGCTGTTAGTAGTTTTTACCCCAATCAAAACCAGGTAATAACACTAGATGGTACAACATACACGTATGATTTTTTAGTAGTCGCTGGTGGGATAGAAATAAACTGGGGAGCTATTAAAGGGCTGAAAGAGGCACTAGGAACTAAAAGTGTATGCAGTAATTATTCTTTTAAGCATGTGGATTATACGTGGGAAACGATCCGCAATTTTAAAGAGGGAACAGCGTTATTTACACATCCGAATTCGCCAGTAAAATGTGGTGGTGCTCCACAAAAAATTATGCATTTAGCAGAAGACCATTTTAATAGAGTCAATGTTCGCGACAATATTAACGTTATTTTTGGTTCGGCCAATCCAGCTATTTTCGATGTTTTGAAATATCGTGAAGCACTTGAAAAGGTAATAGAGCGGAAAAATATTGATACTCGATTCCGTCGTAATTTGATTGAAATTAAGGCTGATGAAAAAATAGCTATTTTTGAAAATTTAGATACTGGCACAGTAGAAGAAATTAAATACGACATGATTCATGTGACACCTTATATGTGTTCACCTGAGTTTATACGAACAAGTGCATTAGCAGACGAATGTGGCTGGGTAGATGTTGATAAATTTACTTTGCAGCATAAAAAGTTTGGCAATGTGTTTGGGATAGGTGACAATGCCAATCTACCAACATCAAAAACGGGTGCAGCTATTCGCAAGCAAGCTCCTATCGTTGCACAAAATCTTATTGCTTTAATGAGACAACAACCAATGGCGCAAATGTATGATGGCTACTCTTCTTGCCCAATTGTAACAGGCTACAACAAACTAATATTGGCGGAGTTTGATTACAATAAAGAGCCTGTCGAATCTATGCCTTTCAACCAGGCAGTGGAAAGATCCAGTATGTATTTCATGAAAAAGGATTTACTACCTGTTATGTACTGGGATGGGATGCTGAAAGGCACTATGTAATTACGAATGAAGGGAGGCGACAGGCGTGGCTAATGCAACGGTAAGTATGAGCGAGGAATTATATCAATTACTCGAAACGCTTGAAAAACCAGAAGTTCGACACTCTTTACAACGATTGTTGGAAAAATTACCGAATGTAGAGCAAACGATAGACTCAGCAGAAAATGTTGTGGATTTTGGGAAAGCAGTACTAACAGATGAAAAGACATTAAATCGATACGAGCAATTTGTCTCTACTTATAATGTAGGCTCAGAAACGATAACGGCTATTGTGCAGCTAATGGAAAAATTGCCAAAGCTTGTTCAAATCATTCATCAGTTAGAAAACATCGTTGATTTTGTTACAGCAGTACTTCAGGATAAACAAACGACAGACTATACAATGAATAATTTAAAGAGCTATGCCGATCCATATGTTGAAAAAGGAAAGACAGGTTTGGATTTCTTAAAAATGGTACAGCAAAGAGCAGAAGAAAAGCCTCAGCATATTAATGTTTTTTCAATTGTTAAATGGATGAAAGATCCTTCTGTTCAAAAATCACTTAATTATGTCCAATCTGCATTAGATATTTTAAAAGAAAAAAACTAAGTATAAAGGGGAGTTTTACACATGTTATTACGATATTTTTACGATGAAAAATTAGCGCACGCTTCTTATGTTGTGGGATGTCAGGCGAAGGGAGAAATGGTTATCGTTGATCCGATGCGTAACATTGAACCCTATCTTGCATTAGCAGAAAAAGAGAAGATGCAAATTGTTGGAGCGTTAGAAACGCATATCCATGCGGATTTTGTAGCAGGGTCTCGTGAGTTAGCAGACCGTGTTGGAACAAAGATGTATATTTCCGACGAAGGGGATGCTGATTGGAAGTATCAAAATCTAGAAGGTATTCCTCATCAATTATTAAAAGACGGTGATGAATTTACTATAGGTAATCTTATTTTTAAAGTCATGCATACACCAGGACATACGCCAGAAAGTATCTCCTTCTTATTAACGGATCGTGGCGGTGTAGCAGATAAGCCAATGGGGATTTTTACAGGTGACTTTGTCTTTGTAGGTGATATCGGACGCCCTGATTTGTTAGAAAAGGCTGCTGGTATTCAGGGTACATCACTATCTGGTGCAAAAGCGATGTTTTTATCATTAGAACGTTTTAAGGCTTTACCAGATTACATGCAAATATGGCCGGCTCATGGAGCAGGTAGTGCTTGTGGTAAAGCATTAGGAGCTGTACCATCTTCGACAGTTGGGTATGAGAAGCAATTCAGCTGGGCTATGCAATTTGATGATGAACAAAAATTTATTGACGCGTTACTAGATGGTCAACCGGAACCTCCTTATTATTTCGCTGTTATGAAGCGTGTCAATAAAGTAGGAATAGAGCTTATTAAGAACTTACCACCGGTGAAGCTCGTGTCAAGCTATGAAGAGATTACTCAACTTCTTGCAGATGGGAAGCAAGTGATTGATACTAGATCGGCGGAAGATTTCTCGCAAGGATTTATCGCAGGTACACTAAACATCCCTTACAATAATTCAATGACAAATTGGGCTGGTTGGCTAGTAGATTATACAAAGCCATTATATTTACTAATTAATCCTTCCCAACTAGATGATATTTTAATAGCATTACGTTCTATCGGTATCGACAATGTTGTTGGCTATGGAGATGTGACGAAAGTATTGGAAGAGGCTACTTCTCTAGATAGTTATGAAAATATAACTCCTTTAGAAGCAAAGCAGTTAATTGAAAGTGAAAAAGTCCATGTGCTTGATGTGCGTAATCAAACAGAATATGATGCAGGGCATATTGAAAATGCTCAACATATTATGGTTGGTACACTAGCTAGACGTTTAGATGAATTGCAAACAACTAAAAAAATTGTTGTTCAATGCCAAGGTGGTGCTCGTTCTGCAATTGCTGTAAGTGTACTAAAAGCAAATGGCATTCATGACATTGTAAATTTAACGGGTGGCTATATGGCTTGGCAACAAGAGGTAGTGACTAAATAAATGAGGTTGTTCTAAAAGAAAAATAGCATACTAGTAAGTCTAGTCTGCTATTTTTTTTCTTTGCTTAGTACTTCCGAGAGGCATCTTTTGAAGATGATGAGTGGAAATCGTCATTTTAAATCAAAGATTTTAGTAAGGCGTTGTGAGATTCGTCAATGGAAAGTTAAACGGATTTAGACAACCTTTTTTCTCGGTAAAAGGGGTTAAAAAATGATTATTGTAAGTTTGAGTATATTCCTTCTTTTTATTGGTAGAATTATTTATAAACGGCATATCCCGGTGCGGCAAATACAGGAGTGTTTACTACAAGAGTTGAAAGTGGGAATGGTGATAGTAGATGTACGTGATTATAATGATTCTTACAAATCACCTACACCAAATGCATTAAATTTACCAATTGCCTATTTAGTACGTCACATGCATGAACTACCCAAAAAGCCCCTTCATATTATTGCGTCAACACAGCTAGAAAAAAATATGAGTGTTCGTATCATTCGTAAAGCGGGGCATGAAGTGAAGAGTTATAGCATGATGGAAGAAAAAGTATAGGGCAAAGTATGCGGATTAGTAACAAGTAAACCTAAAGCCTCCGGACGTAATTATGCCGAGGTATAATTAATACTAGGAGTGTGTTTAGATTGGAGAAAGAACAGCTGAAAAATAAATATTTACAGCAAATATTTCAATATATTCAAGATGGTATCATCATAATGAATCACAACCGTGAAATTTTAATGATGAATCCCTCAGCGAAGCGGTTATCGGGATGGGAAATAGGAGATCGAGTGCCCTTTTGTTCATTTTGTGAAAATCGTCAAAAATCTCCAAAAGAACATACATGTTATTTAATAGAGCATAATGAGGTTCCCTATTTTTTATCGAAAATGCCGACGTATCATGGGAGTAAGATAGACGTTGAAATGAGCACGGCGCTGATGTATACAGATAGTAAAACAAACGAGCAAGAATTTCTTCTTGTATTGCGCGATCAGACCCTTCAGTTAAAGGAAGAAGAGGCTCGCATTTCAAAGCTAATTATAAAAAAGCTAATTGAGGCAAAAGAGGAAGAACATAAAAGGCTTGCGCAAGAATTACATGATGGCGTTGGTCAGTCATTGTATACAATATCTGTTGCATTGCAAGCGATAGAATCTTATGTCAAAGACAATGAAAAACTAAATACGTATATCGAAGAAGTACGCAATGAGCTAGAGCAAGTAATGAATGATATTAAATTGTATTCCTATCAGCTTCGCCCCCATAGCATAGATCAGTTAGGGATTTCACCTACATTAGACACCCTTGTCGATTCAGTGCAAAAGGTACATCCTGATATTGCTATATCGTTAGAAACAGATTTTGAAGAACGTTGTCATCCATCTGTAGAAATCAATATTTATCGCGTCGTGCAGGAGGCTTTACACAATATTATTAAATATGCAAAAGCTTCTAAAGTCGTCATTCGACTCGAAAAGAAAGCTACAAATTTATCACTCTATATAGAAGATAATGGCGTAGGGTTTGATCTGCAGTACTTGAAAAAAGAAGGGCTCGGTTTAAAGCATATGGAGGAGCGAATTACACTGTTAGGCGGATTTTTTAATATTACTTCGGCTCACAATAAAGGTACACAAATTAGCATTCAAGTACCTAATTGGAAGGATGACTTTAGATGATTCGTGTTTTAGTAGTAGATGATCATGTGCTAATCCGTAAAGGGATTGTTCTTTTATTGGAAAATTATATAGATATAGAGGTTGTAGGTGAAGCGAGTGATGGAGCGGAGGCAATCACTCAGGCAATTTCATTAAACCCAGATGTCATTTTAATGGACGTATCCATTCCGAATGGGTTAGATGGATTTACGGCTACTCAAGAAATTCATAAGCAAATGCCTAACGTGAAAATTATTATGTTAACAATGCACAATGAAGTTGCTTATATTCAAAAAGCGATTGCTGTTGAAGCCCATGGCTATATTTTAAAAAATAGTCAAGGTGGAATTCTCTACGAGGCTATCCATGCCGTATATAGTGGTCGCATATATTACAACGTTGGTATTCCTCAAGAGCAGATGGATAAATTATTTGAACATAAGGGGCATGAAGATCAATGCATTTTAACTGTGCGTGAGCAGGAGATAATGAGGTTAACAGTTCTAGGGTATACGAATATCCAAATTGCTGGGCAGCTATATATTAGTAGTAAAACGGTTGAAAATCATAAATCAAATATTATGCAAAAGCTCAATTTAAGTAATAAAGCTGAGCTTATTCAGTATGGGCTTGCAAATAACTATATGTAACAACTTGTTGCTGTGCAATATGTAATTGAAATATGGCTCTTCGGCAAAATGAAGGGTTGATTTATGTTCCGGCTAGGCGCTTTGTCGCTGCCGCTTTGCTTTCGCTACAAAAAACATTTGTCGCTGCCGCTTCGCTTTCGCGCAGATAAAACATTTGTCGCTGCCGCTTCGCTTTCGCACAGAGCAAAGCTTCCTGGGGGCGTCCGATGAGACCTTGGAGTGCAAGCAAAGCGACGACTAGAATTACGCCAAGGTGAAATTGATGGATACACATTTTTTATAATTATTCCTTTGCCGACAAGCTAAGATCACTTGAAATATGAGTGATCTTTTTTTATTTTTTAGAGATAATTTTTAATATTGTCACAGTGAGTAAGCTAATAGTGGAAAACCCCTATATGTCTGAAATTGCAGCAGGACTATACTGAAAGCACATGAATAAAAGGAGATGCAAGAACGATGGATATTACATTTATAATTGTGATTTTCCTGATTGGATTCGTTGGCTCATTTGTGTCCGGTATGTTGGGCATCGGCGGTTCAATCATTAAATACCCAATGCTACTATATATACCGCCACTTTTTGGTTTAGCAGCATTTTCAGCACATGAAGTTTCAGGAATCAGTGCAGTACAAGTGTTTTTTGCGTCGATTGCAGGCGTTTGGGCATATCGAAAAGGTGGTTACCTTAACAAGCCCCTCATTATTTATATGGGAGGAGCAATTTTAGCCGGTAGCTTTGTTGGGAGCTACGGATCACAGTTTTTATCTGAAAACGGTGTGAATGTCGTATACGGTATTTTAGCCTTGATTGCAGCTGTGATGATGTTTATTCCTAAGAAACAAATTGATGATAAGTCAATGAATGAAGTAACTTTCAACAAGCCTTTAGCTGCAATTTTAGCATTTATTGTTGGGATTGGTTCAGGGATCGTTGGTGCTGCAGGTGGTTTCTTGCTTGTACCGATAATGCTTGTAGTACTTGGGATTCCAACGCGCATGACGATTGCCACTAGCTTAGCTATTACGTTTATCTCATCGATTGGTGGAACAATCGGTAAGTTAATGACAGGACAAGTCGAGTACTATTCCGCAGGTATTATGATAGTGGCAAGTTTACTGGCGGCTCCTCTTGGGGCAAAAGTAGGTAAAAAAATGAATACGAAAATTTTGCAAAGTATTTTGGCCGTACTCATCTTAGCGACAGCGATTAAAATTTGGGTTGATCTATTATGATGAAAAAACAAAAAGTGGTTGCCTATAAGTCACATGAAAAAAAGCTAATAATTATAAGTTTTTTAGTAGCGGGGATAATGTTTCTTTCAATCATTGGAAGAATTTTTGGTACCTAGGAGATGAAATAAAATGAATGATTCAGCTGTAATGTGGAGTCGTGCCTTAACAGAGTTAACATTGTCATTCCATATCGTTTACGCAACAATTGGCGTCGGTATACCTTTAATGATCATGATTGCTCAATGGGTTGGATTAAAAAATAATGACGAGCACTATTTATTACTAGCAAGAAGATGGGCAAGAGGGTTTGTGATTACTGTGGCAATCGGGGTTGTCACTGGTACTGCGATAGGATTGCAGCTATCACTACTATGGCCAAGCTTTATGGAGTTGGCTGGACAGGTGATCGCATTACCATTGTTTATGGAAACATTTGCGTTCTTTGTTGAAGCGATTTTCTTAGGGCTTTATTTATATACATGGGACCGATTCAAAAATCCAAAGAGACATCTATTATTATTGGTCCCAGTAGCTATTGGTGCTTCTATGTCGGCCGTTTTTATTACGATTGTGAATGCCTTTATGAATGCACCGCAGGGCTTTGATCTTGTAGATGGAGAGCTTGTAAATATTCAACCAGTATTAGCAATGCTAAATCCTGCAATGCCAACGAAGGTAGCGCATGTATTAGTAACATCTTATATGACGTCAGCATTTTTATTAGCTTCTATTGCTGCTTATCGTATGCTACGAGGATCGAAGCATGTGTATCATAAAAAAGCATTACATCTTTTATTGAAACTTGGACTAGTATTTTCGCTAGCAGCACTGATTGTAGGTGACTTTTCTGGGAAGTATTTAGCGGAATATCAACCAGAAAAATTAGCTGCTGCTGAATGGCATTTTGAAACAAAAGAGGATGCTTCGCTTATGTTATTTGGAGTATTAGATGGAGAAGAGGTAAAATATGCTATCAAAATACCGTACGCATTGAGTGTATTGGCGCATAATAATCCTTTTGCAGAAGTAAAAGGTTTAGATCAATTTCCTGAGGACGAACAGCCGCCACTTTATATCCATTATTTGTTTGACGTCATGGTAGTTATCGGAACTTTACTAATTGTCGTTGCAGCTATTTATGTGCTAGGTAAGTTGCGAGGGTGGAAGTTTATTTCTTCAAAAAGTTTTAAGAGAATAGTAGTGGCAGGTGGTCCATTATCGCTTATTGCTGTTGAGGCAGGCTGGTGGTTTGCCGAAGTAGGGCGTCAGCCTTGGATACTTCGTGGTTATATGAAAACGGCGGAAGGTGCTACAACAAGTGGCCAAGTCGATACTATGCTAATACTATTTGCAGGGCTGTACATTGTATTAGCGGTAGGAAGTATCGTAGTACTTATTCGTATGTTCCGTAACAATCCGATTGAACGTGAAATTGAAGAACATCAACAAGTGGAAGGATGTGCAGGGCAATGAGCTTAGAGATATTAGGAATTTCGGTACTGTGGTTATTTCTATTCGGCTATGTCATTGTTGCGTCCATAGACTTTGGAGCGGGCTTCTTTAATGCTTATAGTGTCTTAATTGGTAAAGATCATATATTAGCAAATGTTATTAAGCGCTATTTATCTCCGGTGTGGGAAATTACAAATGTCTTCCTTGTATTTTTCTTTGTTGGAACGGTAGGCTTCTTTCCTCAAACGGCTTATTATTATGGCACAATTTTGCTAGTGCCAGTCAGTATCTCATTAATATTAATTGCAATTAGAGGGAGTTATTATGCATTTGAATCCTACGGTGGAAAAGGCGGACATATCGGATATACTATGATGTACGGAATTACTGGTTTATTTATACCTGCATCCCTATCTATTGTATTAACGATATCTGAGGGAGGGTTCGTAAAAATCGTAAACGAAGAACCTCATTTACAAATTGCTAAACTTTTCACCAGTCCGTTAACGTGGTCTATTGTGCTATTAAGTGTAGTGGCAGTTTTGTATATTTCAGCTGTTTTCCTAACATGGTATGGGAAAAGAGCGCGAGATGAACATGCTTCTAATTTAATGAGAAAGTATGCACTCGGTTGGTCTTTGCCGCTCATAATAAGTGTAATAGGGATTATGGTGGAGTTAAAGGGACATGTGCCTGAGCATTACGAAAATATGTTAGATCTGTGGTGGCTTTTCGCGGTTTCAGGTGTGCTATTTCTTATAACGCTAATTCTTTTATTTAAAAAGAAAAACTATGGCATAGCTGTCTTTTTAATGGTTGCCCAATTTGGATTTGCATTCTTCGGTTATGGTATTTCACATTATCCGTATTTACTGTATCCGTATATATCAGTCTATGATAGCTTTACAAATGAAACAATGGCAATTGCATTAGTGATAGCGTTTGTTGGAGGATTGGTTCTACTCATACCTTCACTTTATTTAGTAATGAAATGGTTTGTGTTTGATCGTGATTATGCTTGCGGTAAACATGATCACCATGCATAGGGGGAACTATAATGAATCAATTTATTATTTTGTACGCACCTTTTCTTGTAGTAGCTATTAGCATTGTGATTGGTTTTTGGATAGGACCGAAAGATCGTCAAGTTAAGTAATTGCAGACGCTAATCCTAAGGAGTCTGTTTTATCGTATTAATTAAATAGGATAGAAGCTCAAAAAAAGGGGCTATATGGAAAGTCGTGAGTGTTTGACTTTCTATATAGCTCCTTTTGTTTATGTGGTTAATTTACTTGATGCAACGCTCTGATGGTCGCTCAATTTTTACATAGCGCCATAAGCTATTAGCGATATCACGTGCCTCTTCTGCGTGTTCGGTTCCAACGAATGCTTTACGGAAAGGTGTAAGAAGTGATTCGATGATAAAGAGCTTTGGCTTTTCGCGCTGTAGTTCCTCTAATAAGAATTCCACATACTCTAAGCCTTCCGCTGTTTCATTCTTAGACAATCCTTTTTTAAAGCCTGTTAATTGCTCGATGACCGTTCCCTTATCTACAGTTTTATAGTTCGCGACGTTTTGTATCGTGTTGATCATTTCCGTACTAATGAGGATTTCTTTTGATTCAAGCATAACGGGTATAATTACGCTAATATTGCGTAATGCTACACGTACAATGGCTTCGCGATTTATATATTTATAATCAGCAATTAAGACAGCACGTATTGAAAGGTTAATCATACCAAGTGTTTGCACAGCACATTCGTAGCTAATTGGACTAACTTCTTCTCCGAAAACTTGAACAAGTCGATTGGCAAGCCACTCCAGTTCTTGTAAATGATAGTTTAAAATAATTTTTTTCAGTTCATTATCACGAGAATGGAAAACCGATTCAAAAATTTGAATTAAATTATGTTCTCGATTGACATACATGAGTACCGCAACTTGCTGTGTTAATACTTCCAAATCAGTAGGATCTTTGCCGTAAAGAAGTTCGTGGCGGCGATTACTTGCCTCCTCACGCCCTTCATCTAATATGGCGATTAAGCATTCATTTTTAGAAGAAAAATGATTATAAAATGTACCTTTTGAAATTTTAGCTGCACTGATGATGTCGTTAATCGACGCATCCACGAATCCTTTTTCAATAAAAAGAGCACGAGCAGCAGTAATGATTTGTCTTTTTCTTTTGTTCATAACCTCACCTTTTTTAAAATATTATACTCTTATTCTATAGATAAAACGCCTATATATCAATGTTTTTAAAAAATATAATCTTAATTCTTGAAAAAAGTAGACTGCGAGTATAAAATAAGTTTTATCGAAAAAAACAAGAAAGAATTGAGGGATATAAATGAATAGTGGTCAAACACTGCAAAAGCCCCCCTATGGCATGATTGGTATTTTATTTGTGGGTGCTTTTGTTGCTTTTCTTAATAACACATTGTTAAACGTTGCGTTACCAACAATCATGAAAGATTTTGACATAACGTATTCAAAGGTACAATGGCTAGCAACAGGTTATATGCTTGTAAGTGGTATTTTAGTACCTGCTTCAGCATTCTTCGTAACACGCTTTAAAAATAGACATTTATTTATTGTAGCGATGTCAGTCTTTACAATCGGTACAATTATGGCTGGCTTTGCACCTAACTTCGGTATGTTACTTGCAGGTCGTATGGTGCAAGCAGCAGGTGCCGCAAGTATGTCACCACTTCTAATGAATGTAATGTTAATTAGCTTCCCAAAAGAAAAACGTGGGGCAGCGATGGGGATTTTCGGTTTAGTTATGATTTCTGCACCAGCGATTGGTCCTACATTATCAGGATATATTGTTGAGCACCATGATTGGCGCATGCTATTCCAAATGATTATTCCGTTTGCGGTTATTAGTTTATTATTTGGTATTTGGAAATTAGAAAACGTGATGGAGACACGCAAAGTTCAGTTAGATTTCCCATCAGTACTATTATCAACAGTTGCGTTCGGTGGTATTCTATATGGTTTCAGTACTGCAGGGGATAAGGGCTGGTCAAGTCCTTGGGTATATGGCACAATTTCAGTTGGCCTTCTTGCTTTAATCATCTTCATATTTAAACAACTACGTATGGATCAGCCTTTACTAGAATTACGTATTTATAAATATCCAATGTTTGCATTGGGATCAGCTATCTCGGTTATCGTGTCAATGGCTATGTTCTCGGGTATGATTTTGACACCTGCTTATGTACAATCGATTCGAGGAATTGATCCATTTAAAGCAGGCTTAATGATGCTTCCTGGGGCACTTGTAATGGGGATTATGTCGCCGATTACAGGGAAACTTTTTGATAAATTTGGACCGCGTCTACTAGCGGTTATCGGTTTAACGATTACAACAATTGCGACATTCGGTTTAACAAAGTTAGAATTAGATTCAAGCTATACATTTATCGTGTCTATGTACACAATTCGTATGTTCGGTATGTCAATGGTTATGATGCCAATTATGACAAACGGTTTAAACCAATTACCACAAATGATGAACCCACATGGTACAGCTATTAATAATACTTTACAGCAAGTGGCAGGGGCGATTGGTAGTGCTGTGATGGTAACGTTCATGAATAACCGTACAAAAGCAACAGCCGAAGATTTAATTGCAGAAGCAAAAGCCAATGCAGCGCAATCAGGTGTTGCAGCAACGCCAGAACAAATGCAACAAATGCAGGATCAGATTACACAAACTGCTTTATTAGATGGTATTACACACTCATTCTTAATAGCAGCTTGTGTTACAGTCCTTGCGCTAGTGCTTGCCTTCTTCCTAAAACGTGTAAAAATTGAAAGCTCAGCGGCTTCTATGGATATGAAAAAACCAACTAAATAATTTTGATATATAGACCTGTTAGTAGAATTTTTCTTCTAACAGGTCTTTTATATGATTTATCGATAAATGAGGCAATTTGGGTGATAAATCGTAATTAGTAGTCAATAAACTTAAAAAGTTGGTCGATAAATCAAAAAATGTAGGCGATAAATTTTTACTTATTGCGTATTACATGCAGGATGAAGGGGAAGTTTAAACAGACCAAATAAAAATAAAGTGTTATACAGAGATATTTAAAATGGTGGATGACATTTGTTAAAAAGTACGCCTCATATAAGTTGATTGGGGTGGAGGTTGGGGATTAGCAATAGAGGAACGAAGGCTAAAACCAACACATCCTGTGATAACGCCTTCGTGACCAACATCGCTGCCGCTTCACTTTTGCGCAAAAACATCTGTTGGCCCGAGACCCTGGAGCGAAGCGGCTCATCCGATGCCCCCAGGAAGCTTTGCTCTGTGCGAAAGCGAAGCGTCAGCAACAACAAAGCGCCCAGTCGGAATGGAAATCAACCACACGTTATGGTAATGATCCTTCGAGCTCAAAAATATATATTATATTTTTAAACAGTAGGGACAAAAAGTAAACTTAACTACGATATATAGTTACAAATCAATGAATTTTGAAAAGATTGTCGAAATTGTGATTTAGCTCATTGAAATAATGTACAAACAACCTTATAATGGAGGTTGTAACGTCACCAAGACAAGATAAGGATGGAATTATGATGCACTTTTTGCGAAATAAAGTTAACATTGTAATAACAAATTATACAAATTGCTATCCAGCTCTTGAGACTGGTGATTTGTAAGATATACGCGCTGTAACGACTGTTAAGAAGTGCCTTAATGGTCTTTTTTACATGGAAGCAATAAAATTAAAATAGTGATAGTGATGGCAAAGGAGAGTTCAAAATGTCAGAAACGAATAACCAAACACAGTCTGAACAATTAACTGTGAGTCAAGAACAATTGGATGTGCTAGATCAATTATTAAAGCCTGAGGTTCAGGAATCACTTACAACTTTAGTTGAACAATTACCTAAGTTAACTGAAATGATGACGTTATTAACAAAATCATATGAGTTTGCTCAAGCTGTTGCAACTGACGAAGTACTGAAAAATGATACTGTTGGTGCGGTAACGGAAATGGCAGGCCCAGTAGTAGGCTCAGCTAAAAACCTTGCAGCTACTGCAATTGAAGCGAAAGACCGTGCGTCTGAAAGCCAAGAAGTAATTGGTTTATTCGGTCTTATGAAAATGTTAAAAGACCCACAAGTTCAAGGTGTTTTCCGTTTTGTTAATGCTTTCTTACAAGTAAGCGCTGAACGTAAAGCTAAATAAGACTCGACTTTAGATATATTCAAAACGTAAGGACGGAGGATTAATTAATCATGTCAAAAGAAATCGTCATCTTAGGTGCTGGTTACGCTGGCGTTTTAACTGCATTAACTGCACGCAAGTATTTATCAGCTGATGAAGCTAAAATTACTGTTGTAAACCAATTCCCAACACACCAAATCATCACTGAACTTCACCGTTTAGCTGGTGGTACTATTGCTGAAGGTGCTGTTGCTTTACCACTTAAAAAAATCTTTAAAGGTTTAGATATTGATTTACAAATTGCTAAAGTAACAAAATTTAATGTAGACACTAAAAAAGTGGACCTAGACAATGGTTATACTTTAAATTACGATACTTTAGTAGTATCTTTAGGTAGCCAAACTGGATTCTTCGGTATCCCTGGATTAGAAGAAAACTCAATGGTACTTAAATCAGTGAACGAAGCAAACAAAATTAACAAACATATCGAAGACCGTATTAAAGCATATGCACAAACAAAAGACGAAGCAGATGCAACGATCGTTATCGGTGGTGGCGGTTTAACAGGTGTAGAGCTTGTTGGTGAAATCGTGGACAACTTCCCGAAAATCGCAGCAAAACACGGTGTTAACTTTGCTGACCTTAAAATCAAGCTTGTTGAAGCTGGTCCAAAAATCTTACCAGTACTTCCAGATGTACTTATCCAACGTGCTACTGAAAGCTTAACAAAACGTGGTGTTGAATTCATCACTGGTACTCCTGTAACAGGTGTTGATGGTAACGTCATCTCTCTTAAAGATCGCGAATCAATCGTTGCCAATACACTTATTTGGACAGGTGGGGTAGCTCCGCTTCCAATCGTAGGTGAGTCGGGCCTTGCTGCTGACCGCGGTAAAGCTACGATTAACGAGTTTTTACAATCTACATCTCATAATGATGTATTCGTAATCGGTGATGCATCTGTAGCATTACCAGCTGATGGCGGACGTCCGCTATACGCACCAACTGCTCAAGTTGCATGGCAAATGGGTGAGTGCGCTGGTTACAACCTATTCGCACAATACAAAAACCAAGAGATGAAACCTTTCTCTGCAATTAATTCGGGTACACTTGCAAGCTTAGGCCGTAAAGACGCTGTTGCGACTATCGGTGCTAGCAACACACAACTTAAAGGTCTTCCAGCAACACTTATGAAAGAAGCGTCTAACATTCGCTATCTTACACACATTAAAGCGCTATTCGGCTTAGCGTATTAATATTTTAAGGGCATGAATCAATAGTAATATTGAATTCATGCCCTTTTTTTGTTTTATTAGGGTAGCTAGAGCGGCAGAAAGAAGAGCCGGAGAGACGGAAAGAAGAGTCAGAGAGACGGAAAGTAGAGCCGGAGTGACGGAAAGACCAGTCAAAGCGGTGGATAGCAGAGCTAGAGCGACGGTAAGAAATCAGAGCGACGGAAAGAAGAGCCGAAGTGACGGAAAGACCAGTCAAAGCGACGGATAGCAGAGTTAGAGCGACGGAAAGGAATCAAAGCGACGGAAAGAAGAGCCAGAGCGACGGAAAGAAGAGCCGGAGTGACGGAAAGACCAGTCAGAGCGACGGAAAGAAGAGTCGAAGTGACGGATAGAATCGTCAAAGTCGTGGATAGAGCGGCCAAAGTCGTGGATAGAACCATCGAAATCGTGGATAGAACAGCCAAAATCGTGGATAGCCCCGACAGAGTGGCGGAAAGAAGAGCCAAAGTGACGGAAAGACCAGTCAAAGCGACGGAAAGCAGAGCCGGAGTGACGGAAAGAAATCAGAGCGATGGAAAGAAGAGCTGAAGTGACGGAAAGAAGAGCCAGAGCGACGGAAAGCGGAGTCAGAGTGACGGAAAGCAGAGCCAGAGCGACGGAAAGCGGAGTCAAAGTGACGGATAGCAGAGCTAGAGCGACGGAAAGAAATCAGAGCGACGGAAAGAAGAGCCGAAGCGACGGATAGCAGAGTTAGAGCGACGGAAAGAAGAGCCGGAGTGACGGATAGCAGAGCTAAAGCGACGGAAAGAAATCAGAGTGACGGATAGAATCGTCAAAGTCGTGGATAGAACCATCGAAATCGTGGATAGCCCCGACAGAGTGGCGGAAAGAAGAGCCAAAGTGACGGAAAGAAGAGCTAGAGCGACGGAAAGAAGAGCTAGAGCGACGGAAAGAAGAGCCAGAGCGACGGATAGCAGAGCTAAAGCGACGGAAAGATCAGTCAAAGCGTTGGAAAGAAGAGCCGAAGCGACGAACATAGCAATCGGCACGACAGCAGAATACCATTATGTCTTATCCCAACATTTATGTAGCACCTCTTATAATAGGAGGTGCTACTATTTTTATATCGCTATTACTTCGAAAGTGAAGCGACGGCATCAAACCTTCTTCTAGTCATTGAGTTCTGAAATATTGCTATAAAATCTGGCCTTCGAAGGTTGAACATTAAAAATTAACAGTATCGTTGCTACTACAAACATGATGATGGCTGCAGATACAACAACATATCGAATAGATATGATTTCAGCTGCAACTCCAAAGATGGCAGTTATGATAATAATGAACAAGGCTTCTACAAAGCCGTAAATACTTCCTATTCTCCCCATACTATCGACAGGAATATTGTTTTGATAAAAGGTATGGAAGCCCGTATTGGCAAAGGCTGTTGCAAAGGATATAATAAAAAATCCTAAAGAAGCTATAAGAAATGTATAAGAGGATGTAGAAATTAAATAGCCTAAAGCTGTTATAAGTGATCCCAAACCTATAAGCCAAGCAGTTGGTATTTTTCCAACGATTGCTGTATTCATTAAAGAACCAACTAATATACCAGCACCTCCTACGCTTACTAAAACACCGTATTCACCTTCGGATAATGAAAGTACTTGAGTAGCGAAGGCAACCTCTAAAGAATCCGTTGCTGTCATCATGACAAGTATCGCACTAAATAAAAAGTAGATCATCATAATATAAGGATTTTTAAGGCTAAATCTTATAACAAGCTTCCAATCGTTGAATAATACCTTGTAGGAAATTTCCTCATCTGCTTTACTAGCCAGCTGTTGATTGGCTTCGACATTAGGCATACCTAATGTAATACAGGCTGAAATAAATAAAGCAATCGCATTCAAGTAAATCGCCATATTAGGCGTTCCAATCGTAAACAGCAGTCCTGCAATGGCTGGACCGGTTATGAATGCGCCAGAATCAAGTAAGCTGCGAAGGGCGTTAAAACGTTTTCTTTGTTCAATTGGTATTAATTTCGTAATGTAGGTCATGGAAGTTGGATGATACATAGAACTAGCCATTGTGATCACAAAGACCATGAAATATATCCAAGTCAGCGTAGAGAAGAAAGGTAGTATGACAATTAGTAAAGATTCGAAAAGGTTGAGACCAATCATGAGATATTTTTTATTTAAACGATCTACCAAACTACCTGACCAAAAGCTGGCAAAAAGTGTAGATGACGCTCTAACGATATACAAACCGGACACAGCTATAGCTGACCCTGTGAGGTTGAAGACGATAAGATTTAAAGCTATAAAATAGATCCAGCTTCCAACGCTGGAAACACCAATACTAAACAATAATATAGCAGGATAACGCCACGCTTCTAAAAATTTTTTCATACTCATATAAATTCCTCCTTGTAGTTATGACAAGTAACTAAAACAAAAAAATCCCACCCCCAAGACGATTTGTCTTAGGGACGAGATTGTGGAATTTATACTCACGTGGTGCCACCCTAGTTCGCTATTATGTCGCCATAATAGCCTTTTCAGTACGGCATAAACACTTATGCTTATACTGTTACTCTGTAACGGGAGTTCCCGTCGCACCATCATTCAAGCAGAATCCAATGCGCTACTCCGAGGCTTGTTTCAATAATTCGTTCTTACTCGTTTTCAGCAACCCGAGCTCTCTGGGAAGAACAGCCTTATTTACTCTTCTCTTCAATGTATTTTTGATAGTGTAGCATATGTTTGTAATTTTGGTAAAGACCGAATTTTAAAAATATTACGATAAACTTTGAAAAGGTTCCGATATTCTTATTGAAGATAAGCTTTAAGCCCCGTTAATAGTGACTGACAAAGAATCATCGACTCAACTGTATGATTTGCTATTTCAAGAGAATGGTCAGCATTTTCTACAATAGCAAGCTTATGTGAAGAAAGTTGTTCTAAACTTTCTTTAGAGTAATGAGGGTCAGCTGTACCGATTGCTAGAAATGCCTGCTTTCCAAGCAAATTTTTCATAACATACTCAAGTGACAGTAGGGGTGTTAAAAGTACATAACGAGAAGGAATAGGTGGAGACTGCTGCATATAAAAATCTGTGATAGGCAATGTTCCGAGTGATTTTCCGATGTATACAGCTTCGGTATAAGATTTTGTACTTAAAACATTTTCCACAACAGGATTCGCGGCATTATAAACCATTGCTGAAATAGCTTCTGGTTCCTGCTCAAATTGCTTTTGGGCAAATACATAGCATACTTGTACTACATCATAGCCAAGCTCTAGCATCAGCTGAGTGGAATAATAAAGAAGTGGTTTTTCAAACGTATAGCCTGTGCCAGAGAACATAAAGCATACTTTGTTACTTTTTAAATCAAAGTAATTGTATGTAACATCATTGTATTGTTCTTTTCGCGGTTTGATTTTCATCATAATTCCTCCTTGTCATACCAAATTGTTGAAAGGTCGATGTGCCCTAAGTGGTTGAAGTCCAATTTTAAAATATCGTGGGCAAATGGTATATCATCGAGATGTGTAAATAATGGTATCAAAATAGCTTCTTCAATTAAATAGTTGTTTAAAGAATCGAAAAGTAACGGCCATTCTGCCATCGTGGCTAATTTAAATTTTTCAAAGATATTTATAAAATATTCATCTTCTTTGCATACTTTATAAATTGGAGAAACGGGGTTGAACACGGCATGCAATTTGTGAAAAGCACTATTTACAGTTGTGACATTCGTATAAACAAATGCATCGTACTTAAGAGGTTGGATACTATCTTTAATATATTGAGATAGTGTTAATGTTTCTATTTGAGGGAGATAACCATACTTTATTAAAGATGAAATTAAGCATTGGTTTAGATTGATTTTCCCTTTAGGCGCACCGATTTTTAAAATCTCTTTTTTACATAGTGGTGAGATGGTATTACCAAAACTACTTAAATGATTTTGTAATGAAGAATCCTTTTGAATAGCTTTATATAAATACTTATGTATTATGTTTTTAATATGTTGCCTTTGCGCTTTAGTTGAACAAGCCTCTTCGTTTTTATTTAAAATTATTGCACAAACCCCGTTTTGGATATTTATTTTTTTACGATTAATGTCATTTGATAAATTAGTTTGATAAAACGAATTGGATCCTTTTGGAAGTATGTTTAATTCTACCGTATGCAATAATGCTCGCATGCCAAAATAATTGTCATATGCTTCTAAAACAATTTGATGGGGTGTATGTTTTGATATTGCAAATGAACCTGTTCCGAAAACTACATTATCTTTAATTTTATAGATACTCGCTTGTATATCTGTTAGTAAGTGTAGTGAGTATGTGCAAGACTCCGAAAAAATAAAATCAATTGTCCACATATCAACAATGATAATTTCTCGAATAGGCTGCCATAAAGGAAGATGTAGTAGTTGGCGCAAACACCAAGCTACATCATGTGCTGTTAGTAAATCGCCATTATGGAAGGCAACGTTTTTTCGTAAATAAAGACGCAATGTTTTGTCATTAACTTTCCAATGGTGCGCAAGAGAAGGAATAATATTACCATTCGCATCTGCTTCAACTAAACGATTTGTTAAATTGGATAAAAGTGCAGCACTATAAACATCGTTTACTTGATTAGGCTGTAAAGTATAAATAGGGTGGTAGATAGGTACAATCAAACGCTCATTATATAGGATATTGTTTTTTATATTTTGTTGATAAAGATGCTTTAAGTTCATTGCTAAAGAATCCGTTAGATTAGGAAATGCAAATAATTCCCCCCAATCCATCATAGTCATTGTAGAGAGATGGGATTTAAGCTGATCTACAATAATTTGTTCAATATCTCCATGCCATTGAATTTTGGACAAGTGTCCTCGCCCATTCCCAGCTTTATAAAGTAGCCAATTGTGTTTCTGAAATAATTTAAGATAACGATTCAATTGTTTAGGACTTATTTTTAATAAGGTAGCTAATTGCTGTAGATGAAAGGTGCCGCCATTCTGTTGACAATAGAGTGAAAGTAAATAAAATAGCGTTTTATTTTTTGAAAGAAAGGTGGACATGTAATATCTCCTTTTGTCTCTTTTTATGGAAATTATTCTATTTTATACTTTTACTATAACAAGGAGGGGGAAATTTATGAAGGCTGTGATCATTAATGAGTTTGGCACTTCTGATGATTTAAAGTATGTGGAATGTCCAAAGCCTACCATTTCAAAGGGGGAAGTATTAATACGTACGACATATACGAGTGTGAATTTTGCTGATATTAAAAATAGAACAGGTAATAAAGCAAAAGCAAATTTTCCGATGATACTCGGTTTAGATGTAGCTGGTGTAGTTGAAGAGGTTTTTGAGGGGAACAGTAATTTTAAAAGGGGAGACCAAGTTATTGCATTCCCGAAAAATGGAGCCTATGCAGAATATGTGGTGGCCAAAGAGCAGCTCGTCTTTAAAGTTCCGAATGATGTCCCTTTGGAAAAGGCGGCCGCTGTGCCAACGGTTTTGTTTCTATCCTACCTTTTGACACATCAAATCGCTCCAATTAGCTCAGATGATAGCGTATTAATTCATGCTGCATCTGGTGGGGCAGGGACAATGTTGATTCAAATGGCGAAAAAGCTAGGCGCCAAGAAGATTATTGGTACAGTTGGTGATATGAAGAAAGCGACAATTGCCCTTGAACTAGGTGCACATCATGTACTGACATACGATAATTTTAGTGCGCAAGTTAATGAATATACGGATGGTCATGGTGTTAACATTATTTTTGACTCCATTGCCGGGAATATTACGGAAGAGAGTTTTAACTGTTTAGCTCCGTATGGTACGCTAGTGCAATTTGGAAATAGCGGTGGTAAAGCTGGGAATATAAAAACATCTGATTTACATAGTAGCTGTCGCAATGTGAAAGGCTTTAGCCTTGGAACGACTCGAGCTTCCAAGCCTGAAATGCTACAACAAGTTGCACCGGAGATGTTTGCTTTGTTGAAGGATGAAAGTTTCCAAGTACCAATTGCTAATATCTTTGCATTAGAAGATATGCAGAAAGCCCATGATTTGATGGAAAGTCGTCAGCATCAAGGGAAGATTTTAATTAAAATATAAAATGAACAACCTCTGTATAGTGATCAACACGCTATAGAGAGGTTACTTTTATTTTAGAGCCTGTAACTCGAAAACAGGGTTGTTGTGAGTGGATGGTCTAAAATCAAACCAACCCACCAATAGAATAAAAGCAAACTATTAAAAATCCTATTATTTTTTCTAAGAATCACCATATTATTTGTAGGTATAATCCTAGCTAAAACTCCTTTTATTTTTCGACAATAAACAGGAATTTCCTTTAAAGAATTGTTAAAATGAGGTATTATTATATAGGTTTTTGTCTTTCTCTACCTTATTTTGATATTGTTATTTGTTTTAGGTTAACTTTTTAGTATAATATTATATTTGGTCTCTTTAAATACATAATGAATCTAACTGTGGTATTTATTTCATTTAGATTTTACGAGTGTATCAATGTTAAAGTGTTATATGGCTAATTTAAGTGATGTAAATATAATATTAAAACATTAAATTTAATAGGCTCTTCACTAAATATTTTGTTAAACGTATGCCGTGTTTTTAGGTTGATTGTAGGGCATTTGGAAACGTCAAAGATGAGATCCCTGGAGCGCAAGCGAACGCCTTCAGGTAAGCGTCAAGTCGGAACGGAAATGTTGTGGTGAGGAGTCTTAAATTTTGAATATAAAGGAATGGCTATTAGGGGAGTGGTGCAATGCTTTTTAATTCCTTTGAATTTATTTTCTTGTTTTTACCTATAACATTTATTATCTATTTTTTATTAAATCGTTTCAGAAACCAGCAATATGCGATTTATTGGTTGGTACTGAGCTCTTTGGTTTTTTACGGCTATTTTAAGTTATCTTATTTAGCAATCATCACAATCTCAATAGTTGTGAACTTTGCTTTAAGTCGGGTGATTAGTAATACCAATAGTCGTTGGAGAAAAACGTATATGATAATTGGAGTCGTCTTCAATATTATCATTCTCTGTTACTATAAATATACAGATTTCTTTATTGGCAATTTAAATAGTTTATTTGGTACAAATTTTGCACTGTTGCATTTATTGCTACCGTTAGGACTTAGTTTTATTACATTTCAACAAATTGCTTTTATTGTTGATAGTTATCGTGATGGAACAGCTCATTATAAATTTAGTCATTATGCGCTGTTCATTTTGTTTTTCCCGCAGTTAATTGCAGGACCAATTGTTCAGCATGATGAAATGCTTCCGCAGTATGATACGAAGGAAAATCGTAAAATTATTCCTGAACATGTTGCACGAGGTTTATTTATTTTTGCAATTGGTTTAGTTAAGAAGGTTGTTATTGCTGATACGGTGGGCATATGGGCGAATGAAGGCTTTGCCAATTATAGTAACTTAAGTTTTATAGAAGCTTGGATTACCTCATTATCGTATACAGTGCAACTTTATTATGATTTTAGTGGATATTCTGATATGGCGATTGGTTTAGCATTAATATTTAATATTAAACTGCCAGTAAATTTCTATTCTCCTTATAAAGCACGTAATATTCAGGAGTTTTGGAAAAAGTGGCATATGACGTTGAACCGGTTTTTAACTACATATGTCTATTTTCCATTAGGTGGTAGTCGTAAAGGGGCATTTAGAACCTATATTAATATATTAATTATTTTCTTCATCAGTGGATTTTGGCATGGTGCAGGATGGAATTTTATTTTATGGGGACTTCTGCATGGCTTTGCGTCTGTTGTTGTGAGACTTTTTAGTAAAACAGGTATTAAGCTTCCGTATTTACTTTCATGGTTTATGACTTTCCAATTTGTTAATATCGCTTGGGTATATTTCCGTGCAACAAGTCTTGAGCAAGCGAATACGATTATAGCCAAAATGTTTACGCCAAACATGACAGCTATAACTAATTTCTTTACGGAGCCGCACACTAATTTTGCTCAAGCGGAAGCCTTTAATATTTTGGGACTATCATTCAGTGATCCGATAGTGATTGTTGTAGGACTCTTAATCACACTTGTTATTGCATTTACAGCATTAAATTCTATTCAATTAATGGATAAGATGAAATTTAATTGGGGAGCAATCATTTATACGCAATTTATGATTGCACTAGTGCTAGTATCGATTTACTATATGCAAAAAAATAGTATATTCTTATATTTTAATTTCTAAATAAAGGTGTGAATGAACTTGGATCCGAAAAAATGGTTAGTAAAATTATTTGCCACATCTTTCATAGTAATAGGATTGCCTGTTTTCGGAATTATGGGTTTCAATTATTATATTGACCCTCTTTGGAATTACACACATGCGAATGACTTTAACGACTATCAGCTTGGCTTTGATGAAAGACAATTAAAAACTAATTATATCAATAGCCATGATTTTAACTATGATAGTTTGTTAATGGGAACGAGCAGGATTACGTATCTCGATGAGAGGGCTTTTACAAAAGAAAATGTTTATAACTATTCATTAAGTGGACTGCATATTACAGAATATTTGCCTTACATGAAATATGCTGAAAAGAAAAATGGTAAGCCGTTTAAGAGAATTTTTATTGAGTTATATTTTGATTCAGCGAATGCTGGCAAACCTAGTACATCGAATCCGCCGCAAACTTATATCGAGTCATCGGAGGCACCTTTTTATGCAATAAAGTCCTTATTTTCAGCAAGCACGATGCATTATGCTCTTTTTAATTATGATATTTCAAAAGCAAATCATTACGACGGTGCTCGCAGTTACACACGTAATAATATTGCACAAACTACGTATTCAAATGATGATATGGAGCAAGGATGGCAAAAATTCCAGAAGAATTTTAAAGCAGAGGCAGCCAAGCCTTTTATGTACGATACCGACTATCGAAAAAGGCTTCAAGCTATAAAAGATGCATTCCCAAATACAGAACTAGTGGTCTTTACAGAATTAATGCCTGCTAAACGGCTTCAGACAATTTTGCATAATGAAAATCGTTACGAGGCTTATAGTAGATGGATGAATGATATGGTAGATGTGTTTGGTACTGTGTATAGCTTCCATGGTGTGAATGAAGTAACGACGAATGAGAACAACTTTTTCGACTGGTTGCATTACTATCCAAACGTTGGGGATTTAGTCATTAAAGCTTTAGAGAACAGGGAAGAACAGTCAACTATTATGCAGACTGTAGATAAAGGGAATCTTGATGAGTACCTTAAAAATGTAGTGGTAGATATAAAGTGAAATTACGGCCCGTTAATGCGGGATGAATATTGACTAAGTGATGAAAAGATGACTCTGATATGTACTGTCGGAGTCATCTTTTTTGTCTATTAAAAGGTTTTTAAAACTTGAAATTATGCTGGCATGGATGATTGCCAAACTGTTGCAAGTAACGCGATGCCTTCATTGATTTGCTCAAGGGTTAGCCCACCGTAGCCCATAATGATCATAGTATGTTTAGAGCCTTGCTGATAGGAGGTTGAGCATGGATAAACTTCGATTCCTACCTCTTGGGCAAGCCTAATCGCATCCTGCTCAGAAAGCCTTTTTGGTAACTTCATAACGATGTGTAGCCCAGATTTTTCACCAATTACTTCGAATTCCTCAGAAAAATGGGTGTTAATAGCTGCTAGTAACGTCTGTTGCTTTTTACGATAAATAGTGCGCATTTTGGCTAAATGCTTATCGAATGAACCTTGAGCAATAAAATCAGCTAATACAAGCTGGTCTATTTTTGAGACAACAGATTTTTGCTCCTGATTAAATAGCATAAATTCTTCGACTAACGATTTAGGCAAAATCATATAACTAATGCGCAACGATGGGATAAGTGTTTTAGAAAAGGTTCCGAAATAAATAACACGTTGAAGCTGATCCATCTTTGCTAAAGAGGGAATAGGGAGCCCCTTATAACGAAATTCTGAGTCATAGTCATCCTCAATAATATATGCCTTCTCAGAGGTAGCCCATTGTAGAAGTTCTGCGCGCCGTTCAACAGGTATGACCATCCCAAGCGGAAACTGGTGTGCGGGTGTTGTGTATAACATGTGGATGGATTCTTTCGGTATTGTTACCCCTAAGTTATCAACAGGAATAGCATGAGTCGTTAATCCACATTGTTGCAATGTTGCACGTACTCTTTTAAAGCCAGGCTCCTCTATGCCAGCATGTACTTTTTGGCCAAAAAAGTGACATAGGGCTTGAAGCTGACTTTGAGTACCACTATAAACAAACACCTGTGAAGCTTCACAAGTAACTCCTCTTGATCGTTCAACATAGCGAGCGATTTCCGTCCGCAATATAGCTTCTCCTGGCCAAGAACTTGTTGTTAAATTATCCACATTAAAGTGCTTTTTCAACAGCTTATGCCACATCGAAAATGGAAAAGCTTCCTTATCCACATGTCCGTTATTAAAATCGAATTTTATAGTATATGTAGTTGATGTTATAGCTGTGGATATGTGCTGATTTTGCTGCTGTTCCCATTCAAATTCAAAAGGTGCTATAAAATAGCCAGAACGTTCCTTACTATAGATGTAGCCTTCAGCTAGTAATTGTTCATAAGCTTCCTTAATCGTATGGACACTAACATCAAGCGTTTTAGCAAGTATTCGTTTAGAAGGCAATTGCTCATGGGCCAGTAGTTTCTTGCTTAAAATTGTATGTTTTAATTCCTCGTAGATTTGCACGTATTTCGATGTATCTCCAGTAAATGAGATTGATAACTCCAAAACATTGCACCTCCTGGTACGGTGTGTTTTTTGAAAATTGGTTCTATCTATCGTATCAAAAATACCGTTAAATAGTAAAAAAAGGAGTGAAGCAACATGAATTTTAAAGCATTAGAAAATGAGGTAGTATTACTGAAGCCGTTAGAACAAGTGGATGCGCAAGGATTATTGGATGCAGGTAGTTATCCAGAGATTTGGTCACATATGTCCACAACAGTTGAAAAAATGGTCGATGTGAATAACTTTGTGGAAAAGGCATTAGCAACAAAACGTGAAAAAACTGAGTTCCCATTTGTAATTGTGGATAAAAAATCCGGACAAATCATCGGCTCGACTCGGTTTATGGATCTTGATGAAACGAATAAACGGCTTGAAATAGGTACTACATGGATTACACCTGCTTTTTGGCGTACGGCCATTAATACAAATTGTAAATATTTATTATTACAATATTGCTTTGAGGTACTCAATTTACAGCGTGTTCAAATTAAAACAGACCACGAAAATTTACGTTCTCAAAAAGCGATTGAACGTTTAGGGGCAACTAAGGAGGGGATCTTACGTAATCATATGGTGCGTAAGGATGGCACAATTCGTCATACAGTGATGTACAGCATTACTCTACAGGAGTGGCCACAAGTGAAAAACCATTTGCAGCAGTTGCTAGTTGATGCTACAGAGAAATTGGGATAAAGAAATTATTATACAAAAAAAGAATGGTCATTAGTCGACCATTCTTTTTTTATAAATAAATCCTACTACAATCCAAGTAACTAGTGCCCATACGGTGATTGTAGCCATTGGAATAATGATGTCCATAGTTGTATATGTGCCTTCTAGAGACTCTGCTAATAGCACCAATTGAGAACTTGGTAACCACTCTGCAATTTTTAAAATAGGAAAGGCAGACGATAATGCTAGGGCAAAAGAGCCAAACCCGAAAATAAGGATAACAGGTAGAATGATAAGAGATCCTTCCATAACTGTTTTGGCGAATAATCCACACAATGTTCCTATTGCAATATAGAACACAGTCGAAAGTATTAAAGCAATAGCTAAGATGAACAGATTAGCTGGGCTATAGCCAGCAATGAAAATAGTCAATGCTACAATTACCATTGTAAGGATAAAGACAAACAAGCTTTTACCAATTAATATATCGCCAAGTGAAGCAGGGGAAAGCATGAGACTACGAAGCGTATTTTTTTCTTTTTCCTCTGCAATTAGACAGCATTGTACGTAGGCAGTCACCATAGAAAATGCCATATTTACTGTAATGATATAGCTGTTGATATTATTTCCACCTGTTTTATTAATAAAAAATGCCATAATAAGTGGCATAAGTATCATAACGGATACCGCATAGTTACGTGAAAATTCCTTATAATCCTTCATTAAAATAGCCTGAATACGTGTCATTGAAATGTTCATACTAAATCACTCCCTGTTATTTGCATAAAAATATTACCTAGTGTTGGCTCGTTTGTATAAATGCGAGAAACTTCGTTAGATTGCATCCATTGAAACAGTTTTTCAGCATCCTGTTCTCCATTTTGAATGACTTCGCAAGCACCATTTTTTAATTCAACTGTAATAGATTCATCGCCAAACTCTTTTTTCAAATCCTTTGGCGCACCAATTGCTCGAATCTTCCCTTTATGTAAGAAGGCTACACGATCACAAAGTATTTCGGCTTCACTCATATCATGTGTTGTTAAAAATATTGTCGTACCCATCTCGTTTAATTTACGCAAGCCATTATAAATATGCTGTGTATTAACAGGATCGAGTGCAGAAGTTGGTTCATCTAAAAATAATAATTCTGGTTTATGCATGATGGCGCGTGCAAGTGTAACACGTTGCATCATTCCTTTAGAAAGCTGACTAATTTTCTTTTTGCGATCACCGTATAAGTTAACAAAATCCAACGCTTCTTTTACGGCTGATTTAGGTAATTGATATAAGTTACTGTATAGTAATAAATTTTCCTCGATTGAAAGTCGCGTATATAGTCCGCTATTATCTGTTAAAATACCGAAGCGTTTACGATTGTTACTTTGCTTCATCTCATTTGCTGGACGGCCAAACAATAAAACATCGCCAGCAGTTTTTTCAGTTTGTGCTGTTAATATTTTAATAGTAGTAGTCTTTCCGGAACCACTAGGTCCAAGAAAGCCGAATATTTCTCCTTTTTGAATGGTAAATGAAACATCCTGTAATGCTGCTTCCTTATTAAATGTTTTTTTCAAATGCTGAACATCGATCACTGCGTTCATTTGAAAACCTCCCTGTGTTGTTGTTGATATCTACACTATAAGGGACAATAAGGGTCTCAACATTAAATTACAGGTGAAAGGCAGTAAAATGACCATTAGTGGAGAAATATTTCAGCTGACAGGAGTCGTTTATTTCCTGGGAAATCTACTAAATTCCGAGTATTTCCTTTAAATCTGCGAGTTTATTTTTCGACAAAGGTACTACGGTCTTTTCAGTGCTATTCAGGGCTAAGCTGTAGCTATTGCGAGTCCACGTAATGATTTCCCGTACCTTTTGTAAGTTAACGATATAAGAGCGATGACTTCTAAAGAAGCCGAACGGTGTCAATTTTTGCTCAAGATCATTTAATGATAATGTACATGGATAGGCTTCACCTGCAACATATAGTGAAACAACACCCTCAACACTTTCGATAAAATCAATTTCAGGGGGATTAAATAAAATGATCTTATCATTTTTCTTTGTAGGGATTTTATCAAGTCGAATCGGTACGTTTTCTTGAGAGGGGGAAGCCGTTTCTGTTTCATCCTCTTTAACATCTAATGCATGTATGCCCATTGTATCTAGTCTATGTACTTCTGTACTCGAAATAATTAAATCCTCAAGATTGTTAGATAATAAAATGACTGTTTTATTCTGTTTTTGAAGGATATCCAGTAATTGAATGACTGTTTGCTTGGAAAACTCATCTAGATTTTGGAATGGTTCTTCTAAAACTTGTATCTGTGCCTGATTAAGATATGTATGAATTAATTTTAAGCGTTGCTTTTCGCTATTTGAGAGCTTGCTGATTTTAATGTTTTTTTGCTCCGTTAAAGCGAACAATGATAATAGATCCTCCATCTTTTCAGAAGAAGCATTGAAAAGCTTTAAGCAAAATTTGATATACTCTCGAACCGTCAGTCGTTCATACAAGGCATTTTCACGAAAATGTGTATACGTATTGCTTCGCTTCGAAAACCACTGTATTAATGTATGTATTTTTGACACGTCTGTATGGATACCAATAATAATGCCAGGCTGCATAGATAGGTGAAAGTTAGGATAAATTACATTTCCTCCTTCTATATAAGGGTCAATAATTATGCTTTCGGTTTGGTTCATTCCTTAGTCCTCCTTGACTTTCTTAATTTCGAAAAATTGCGAGATTTCAGCCTGAGATTGTAAATAACTTCCATGATTGTAGTTTGAATTGTTGAAGTCCATAAAACCATGCTGACCTAGATATTGCCTCGTGTGAACAGCTGGTAATGTATCGAGTGTTTCCATTAATTCATGGACATTAAAGCTTTTCTCATGACTTGGTATAATAACGAGTGTCGGACAGGAGGGGATTGCATCCAAGTATTGACGAATGCGTGAACCATAAACGCAAACGATACCTTGTAATGGTAGCGTTGATAGTCTCCAAGCTAATGTTGCACCTACACTAAATCCGATTAACAGCACTTCATCAAAATATGTTCTAGCTTCCAATAACTTTTTGGTTAATTTTTCGAGAGGAGCATCAAAGCCAACTTCATTTATGAAATATTCATAGGCTTCCTGTTCTTGTTCATATGGAAATATTCTATCGTCTGAATATAAAGAAATGCACTCAACAGTAGTGTTGGCGTTACTGTATGCTTCAGCTTGCACTTTTATAAAATCATTGACGCCATAAATTTCATGTAGAATGAATATTTTCTTTTTCATGTTGACCTCATTTTCGCTTTTTCAATAGTGTACCAAAAAGTAATTACATAGTATATTTTTGTATTTATAGGAATTTTATTATTATATTTAAATAATTAATTTGGTGATGTAAACCTAATTTTTGATCCTGTAAATCAAGTGTTTTAAAACTAGAAATAAAAATTTTTTTTGACTTTTTTAAGCTTTAGGTGTAAAACTAGCTTTAACTTTTACAAGGAGGGTGATGGAAATGAAATACCAATCAGTCGAAGTGAATGATAGTCTATTATATTTTGCAGATTATCCAGGTGAGAAAGGCACTATTATAGCGGTTCATGGTTTAACTGGTAACCATATGCAATTACATTATTACGAAGAGCTATTAAAGGGCCAATATCGTTTTATATCAGTTGATTTAAAAGGTCGTGGCAATAGTGCGCCTGCTTCAGAGAATACTAGTATAGAGTCCCATACACTAGATGTTTTAGCTTTGATTGATCAGTTGAACATCGAACAGCCGATTTTACTGGGCTATTCAATGGGCGCATTTATTATGGCGAACGTCGCTAGTAAACTCAGTGATATCAAAGGAGTAATTTTACTTGATGGTGCAGCAACCTGTACGGATCACCAACGTCAAATCGTCGAGCCTTCACTTGGCCGAATAAGTAAACATTACGAAACACCGGAAGCATATATCCAGGAAATTAAAGAAATCTATGGGCGCCTTGGTGTTGAGTGGACTGACCACCTAGCCAGTGTAGGATGCTATGAAATTGTAGAAAAAGATGGTCATTGGGAAAATAAATCTGACGAAGAAAGAATACGTCAAGATTTCCAGAGCTTTTATGAATATAGGCCAGAAGAAGTTTTCAAAGATGTAATGTGTCCTATTCTATTAATTCATTCAACTAAAGAAATTGGAGCGATGCCTCCATTATTTTTAGTTGAATCTTATATTGATACACTAAAAAACGCCAAAAATATTTGGAAATATACTTCTGATAGCAATCACTACACATTGGTTTTTGAAGAAAGAAAAGATGAAAACCTAGTAATTCAGCGTTTTTTAGAAAACTTATAAAAAATAGTTGCATATTTTGAAATTTTGTGTGAATAATGAATTAACAAATTAATTGCCTATCGAGCAGCCGTAGAAAAATGGCCTTTTTCTACTTCCCTGCTTGACTGTTGGCTACATTTTTTCTGAATGTACGGTAATTTCCGTGCTTTAGGGAAAGTGTGGCCTTTTTTTATTCAAATAAATATAAGGGGGATTTACTAGATGGTAAAAGGCTTAGAGTATTTCAAAAAAGTTTATGATGTTGTACCGGGATGGGTACAAAAAATGCACGATTATAATCCTGCAATGCTAGAACATTATACAGCATTGCGAGGTATAGCCATGGCACAAGGAGTCCTTTCTGTGAAGGAAAAGGATATTTTGCTAGTCGGCATGAATGCAGCAAGACAATATGTACGCAGCATGGTGTATCACACTAAAGGAGCTATTGATGGTGGCGCTTCACTAGAAGAAATAATTGAATACTTACTTGTAGCATTTAACTACGGAGGAGAAAGGGCATTGCAAACTGGCTTGCAGTCCTTTGAATATGCATTAGAACTAACGAATACTGGTTCTGATAAGCTTTCCCATGAATCGTCAGCAATTGATATTGTGCGTTATTACAGTACATTTACATCGACAGAGAAGAGTAAAGCGTATTTTTCAAAATTACTAGATCTTTTTGCTGCAAAAGATGAAAACGCTTTAAAATCTGAGCTACTTAACAGCAATGTAGTATCGACAAAAATGAAATACATCCTTATGACAGGTATTTATACTACTGTTTTAAAAAATGAGGAAACAGATTACTGGGCGAAAAAATCACGGAATGTAGGTGTAGTAGAAGAGGAATTAGCAGAACTCGGCTACATTTGTCTATTAACCGCAGGCATTCCTGCTTGGTTTGAAATAAGTGACGCCCTGATTCAAAAATAATGGAGTGAGTACAATGAAAATTTATGATTCGGTAAAGCAAGCATTATCATGCGTAGAAAGTGGACAAACAATTATGGTGGGCGGATTTGGTTTAGTAGGCGGTCCATTAACTTTAATCGATGCACTTGTTGAACTAGATGTAAATAATTTAACGATTATTAGTAATAACCTAGGGGAAAAAGGAGAAGGTCTTGGTAAATTACTAGAACAAAAGAAGGTAAAAAAAGCGATTGGATCTTACTTTACTGGTAATCGAGATGTCGGTGATGCATTCCAACGTGGGGAAATTGAGATTGACCTATTGCCTCAAGGTACTTTAGCTGAATCGATTCGTGCGGGTGGTGCAGGAATCGGTGGTTACTATACAAAGACATCTGTAGGCACAGATTTAGCGAAGGGCAAGGAAACAAAAATCATTAACGGCGAGGAATATGTATTTGAAAAGGCACTGAAGGCTGATGTGGCCATTATTCGCGCGCATAAAGCCGATACATTAGGAAACTTGGTTTATTACAAAACCGCTCGTAACTTTAATCCTTTAATGGCGACTGCTGCGGAAACGGTAATTGTTGAGGTGGATGAAATTGTAGAAGCTGGTCAATTAAGCAGTGATGAAATTATTACCCCACATCTATTTATTAATCGAATTATTGTAGCGAAGAAGGTTTTAACGAAGGAGGGTGTAGTAGAGCATGGTTAATGCAATTCAGGAGCAAATAGCGAAAAGAGCTGCGAAAGAAGTACAAGATGGACAGATTATAAATTTAGGAATTGGTATTCCGACATTAGTAGCAAAGTACGTCGACAATGATAATGTCTACTTCCATACAGAAAATGGCATGCTCGGTGTTGTAAGTGTTGATGAGGAGGATACTGATCCAAATGTAGTGAATGCAGGGAAGATACCAGTCGGGGAAGCCATTGGGTCATCCTTTTTCAATAGTGCAGAGTCATTTGGAATGATCCGTGGTGGACATGTTGATGTAGCAATATTAGGTGTACTTCAAGTTGATGAGCATGCACGTATCGCAAACTGGGCGGTTCCAGGGAAAAATATTATTGGTGTTGGTGGAGCAATGGATTTATTAATTGGAGCTAAAAAGGTAATTGTCACAATGTCACATACTTCAAAGGATGGAAAGAGCAAGATTTTAAAGGATTGCGCATTCCCGATAACATCAACTCGAAGTGTGGATACGATTATTACAGAGCTAGCCGTGTTTAATTACTTCGATGAACAATTACATTTAGTTGAATTAATGCCAGGGGCTACATTAGAGAGAGTAGAGGCAAATACGGAAGCAAGTTTCGTTATAGCGTTGAAATAGGAGGAGAAATCATGAGAGAAGTTGTTATTGTAGATGGTGTTCGTACTGCGATTGGTAAATTGGGTGGTTCATTAATAAATGAGACGGCAGATCTTCTTGGAGAGAAAGTCATCCGCACACTTCTAGAACGAACAAAGTTAGATTCAACACTAGTTGATGAGGTGATTTTAGGACAAGCAAAACAAAGTGCCGATCAATCGAACGTTGCACGTCTCGCTTCATTACGAGCAGAATTACCGATTACAGTGCCAGGTTATACGGTACATCGTCAATGTGGCTCTGGTCTACAAGCTGTTAATAATGCTGCTCAACAGATAGCCCTTGGCTATAGCGATATTATTATCGCTGGTGGAACAGAATCTATGAGTACATCTCCTTATTATTTACGAAATGCTCGTTATGGCTATGGTGTTGGAAATGCATCTATTTTAGATCCAAATACAGAAAGTCAGCCAGGGTCTCAACCATTTGAAGTATATGGAATTTCAACAATGGGAGAGACTGCAGAAAATTTGGTAGAAAAATATTCGATTTCGCGTGAAGAGCAGGATTCATTTGCACATCGAAGTCAAGAGCGCGCAGCTCATGCAATACAAGAGGGATATTTTGCACAACAAATTGTCCCCTATGAAGTGAAAAAAGGAAAAACAGTGGACGTTTTTAAAATAGATGAGCATCCATTTTTAACGAGTGAGGAGAAGCTAGCAACATTAAAGCCTGTTTTCCGTAAAGGTGGTTCAGTCACAGCAGGGAATAGTAGTGGTCGTAATGACGGTGCATCCGCATTGTTACTAATGTCAAAGGAAAAGGCAGAAGAGTTAGGTTACAGACCGAAGACAAAAATACTTGCACAGGCGGCAGCAGGGATAGATCCGTCCATTATGGGAATTGGTCCAGTGCCTGCTACATTAAAAGCTTTAAAGCAGGCAAATTTAACAATTGATGATATTGATGTAATTGAGCTAAATGAAGCATTTGCAGCACAATCGATTGCGGTAATTAAGGAGCTTAATTTAGACATTAACCGAGTGAATCCTAATGGAGGCGCTATTGCAATGGGGCATCCTATTGGAGCAACAGGCGCCATTTTAATGACAAAGCTTATGCATGAGCTAGAACGAACAGGTAAGCGTTATGGCCTAGTAACTTTATGTATTGCAGGAGGACTTGGTATTACTACTATTGTTGAAAACTGTCATGCATAAATTTACACCGAGTAGTTTTAACTCGGTGCTAGACATTTTATGATCCTTTTAGATTTTTTCTAAATATCGTTTTTGTGCAGATTTTAAAGCAACTGCGACGGAGCCACTTGAAGGCGCATAATAGTGTTCATCGATACGCTGGATTAATTCATCTAGGTTGGCTGTAAGATCAAAGCCAATAAGCATACGTTTAAAAAAATCCTGTGCAAGGCCTGTAATAAATGTGAATTCTGCATCAATAATTTGATGAGTTTCTTTATCTATTTCTAAAACAATGCCAGCATGTTTGTACACCTCGTACATGGACGTGCCCTGGGGTGCTTTAGCATAAGCAGTCACTAATATACTAGTTAATTTTTGCAAGGAAATGACCTCCAAAATGTATAGTTGTGATTATATTTTACCATGTTTTATCGTTTAGAGGCACTTCCCGAAAATTACTTATAGTACACATCGAGGGGGAAGTAGTATGGAAAAGTTAACGAATTTTTTCACAGAAATCATGAGAAAGTATTTGCCAGATCCATTTGTATTTGCAATTGGACTTACATTATTAACATTTGTTTTGGCACTAGTCATTGAAGATATTAGCTTTGTAGATTTAACTTCGGCTTGGGGTAGCGGTTTCTGGGATTTACTAGCATTTACAACACAAATGGCTGTTATCCTTGCAATGGGTTATGTACTAGCAACAGCACCCATTACTGATAAATTTTTAAATAAAATTACGAGTATGGTTCATACACCGAAAATGGCAGTAATTGTGGCAACGCTTGTTGGTGGTATTGGTAGTTATTTAAACTGGGGTTTTGGTTTAGTAATCGGTGGGATTATTGCAAAAAAATTAGCTTTAAAGGTTAAAGGGGTTCACTATCCGTTAATTATTGCAGCAGCTTATTCTGGTTTTACTCTCTATGGTTTAGGTTTGTCAGCATCTATTCCGATTTTAATTTCAACACCTGGTCACTTTTTAGAGGATTCAATGGGCCTGATTTCTCTTTCTGAAACAATCTTTAGTGTGCCAATGATTTTAACGTCAATAGTGCTTTTAATTACATTGCCTTTATTTAATGCGATGTTACATCCAAAAAATCCGAGTAATGTGATTGAAATTGATCCTGCATTATATGCAGATCAGCCGAAAGCAAAATTAAACTTACTAGAAGAAAATACATTAGCAAATAAATTAAACAATAGCCGTATTCTAGCATACGCAATTGGTGCAATTGGTTTAGTTTACATTGTTATCTATTTCGCGAATGGTAATTCGTTAAACTTAAATATTTTAAACTTTATTATTTTATTCTTAGGAATTATTTTATTAGGAACACCTGCACGCTATGTTGAGCATTTAGCAGATGGTATTAAAACTATTTCAGGGATTTTGCTTCAATTTCCGTTCTACGCAGGTATTATGGCGATTATGGCTGCATCTGGTTTAGTGGATACAATTGCTAAAATCTTTGTAGATTTATCGACGGAACATTCTTTACCGTTTTGGGGATTAATAAGTTCCTTCTTTATTAATTTCTTTGCTCCTTCAGCTGGTGGACACTGGACAGTTCAAGGGCCATTTATGATAGAGGCAGCAAAGGAGTTGGGAACATCATTATCAGAAACATCCATGTCCGTTATGTTAGGGAATGCATGGAATGATTTAGTTCAACCGTTTTGGATTTTACCAGCATTGGCATTATCTCGATTAAAGCTAAAAGATATTATGGGCTTCCTTGTTGTGATTATGTTCTTTGTAGGAATTATTTTCATTATCGCTACTTTAGCTTGGTCATATTTATTTTAACTTCTAAACATCCGCTGAAAGAAGTTAAAGGTCACGGAATTATGCCGAGGCATAATTGATTAGTTTGAAGGTTGCCTATTGGGTTCCTTATTAAACGGCTCTAGCTAGTGTAGAGGAGGATATGAATGTCCATCATATATCAAGCTTTATTGAAAGAAGGAAAATTAACAAGAAAAGAAAAATCATTATTATTGGTTGGTATATTTGCAGCGAGACGTGAAGAAAGGGAGATGTTGTATTTCGTTGAGCATGCCGTTAAGGAGGGTAATAGCGTAGCTGAAATTGCTGAATTGATTACATCAGCTATTATTTCTAGAGGTATTCCAACCTGGTTATCGGGGAATGAAGCTATATCCTATGCTATTAATCTTTCAAATGAAGAAATAATTCCTAAAATGCCGGAAGAAAAAGTAATGATATTTTCCTCGCAACAGGAATGTATAAACTATTATCAATCTGAGTTTGATACTCTACCGACCTGGATTCAGAATTTAATTGATTATGCACCGGATACATTATTAAAGTATAGCAATCTTCGCACAACTTCTTTACGCAATGGAGCGGTTTCACGATTGCTAAAAGAATTGCTATTATATGCGATTAATGTGTGTGATTCCTATGAAAAAGGCATTGCAATCCATAAATCAAATGCCTTATCGCTAGGGGCAAATACTGTAATTTTAGAAGAAGTTAAAGCTCTGTGTATTTATGTGGTAGGTATAAAAGTAATTTGGAGTGATACAGAAGGCAAAGCTTAAGGTGGGGGTTTTATTATGCAAAAGATACTTATCGTTGGCGGGGGATTTATGGGCTCTGCGATAGCTAAATATTTAATGCAATATAATGTAAGCGTATTCTTATATGAGCCTAATGTGGATAGGGTACAACAGCTAAAGGAACAATCAGAATTGAAAAGTGTTACTTTTTTACAACAGCTTACAAAAATTGAGGACTTAACATATGTCATTGAAGCGATAATTGAAAATTTACAAGCCAAACAAAATTTATTTGAACAATTAGATTTAGTTTTTGCTGAAGATGTAATGTTTTGTACCAATACTTCAGGCTATCTTGTTAGTGATGTTGCTGAAAAAATGGTACATAAGGAACGTTTAATTGGGACGCATTTCTTTTCACCAGCAAATATAACACCTTTAGTAGAAGTTGTTCCTAGTCCATTTACGTCGAAAGAAAAAGCAAAAGCTGTTATGCAATTTTTACAAAGTATTAAAAAGAAACCTGTGTTACTAAAGCGAGAGATTAAGGGCTTTGTAGCAAACCGTTTACAAAGTGCACTTGCTCGGGAGGCAATGTCCTTAGTGGAGAAGGGCATCGTCACCGCTGAGGAACTGGACTTTATTGCAAAAATGAGCCTAGGGGTTCGGTTAGCAGATACTGGACCGCTTGAGCAGCGAGACATAAATGGATTAGATACACATTTTGCAATTGTTAATTATGTATATCCAACATTGGAGAATAGCACGAAACCACTTTCTATTCATTATGAAAAAATAAGTGCTAAAGAATTAGGCATGAAGTCTAATCGTGGCTTTTATGATTGGTCGTCGATTGATAAACAACAATATTTAGCGCAAAAGGAAAAGACATTAATAGACATTATTAAGTTAATTAAGTAGAAACACCTGTTACTAAGTGTTTAAAAATAGAGCAGGAGATGATTAAAGCTATGGAATATCAAGCATTAGTAAAGTGCTCATCAAAGAAAAAAGATGTCCAATTTAAAACATATACTGTTCCCAAATTGAAAAATTATGAGTGTTTGTTAAAGGTAAATGCAATTGGAATATGCGGTAGTGATCTTCATATGTATGATGGTCATGGTGGCTATGATTGGGTTCATTACCCACTCGTACTAGGTCATGAAGTAACAGGGAAGGTTATTGATATGGGTGCTGAAGTGGATCAAACATTAATAAATAAAAGAGTAGTTATCAACCCATATAAAAGCTGTGGAGTCTGTGATTTTTGTAAGCGTGGCGAAACAAATTGCTGTGATTTCAATGATTATAAGTTTATTAAAACACCTACTGAGGCATTACGCTATGGATTCCGTGAGGCTGGTGGTATGGCAGAGTATATGGTAGTAGATAGCAAAAACATTATTACAATAGATGATGCTGTTTCAGATGAGGTCGCAGCTATTTCAGAGGCTTTAGCAGTAAGCTATACAGCGGTGTTGAAAATTCATGAATATAAGAAAAAATCCATTTTAGTAATTGGTCCGGGGCCGATTGGATTAGGAGTTGCAGCTATATTAGTCGGAGCGGGTAATAAAGAAACTCATATGTTAGGTGTACCGCAGGATGAAAATCGTCTAAGGCTTGCAAAAGATATAGGTGTACAAGCAACGTTCACCTCATCAAAGGACTTAATTCATAAGGAGTTTTCAGGCTATGATGCTATTATTGACTGCTCTGGTCATCCTTCAATCCCAAATGAGGCAATTAGTTTACTAAAGCGAGGTGGTCAGCTTGTTCTTGTAGGTATTAATTCAGCCGAATTTTCCGTGCCAATGGATCAAATTGTACGTGGTGAAATTATGATAAAAGGAAGCTATGGTATTACTCAAGCGAATTATGAGGCAGTATTACAAATGGCAGCAAATACAAACCATCCTTTTCGTCAGTTAGTTGCACAGACGGTACCATTTAGCGAAAGCTTGCAGGGCTTTGAAAGTGCATTAAATAAAGTGAGTGGAAAAGTTGTAATTGATTTAAAGGGGGAAATGTAGATGAAAATTATCGATTTAACATTAGAAATATATGATGGATTAGTTTCCTATACATCACATCCGCCAATTGCTATTCAAGAGGAATCAACTTTTGAAAATTCAGGTCATCGCTATGTGGCACCGTGTGAAGGATTTGAATCTCGCTTTTTACGTATGTCTGATCATAGTGGAACCCATATTGATGCGCCAATACACTTTATCCGAGGTGGGGAATCTACCGCTGAAATGGATTTAACAAAAACATATGGTGAGGCAGTATTGTTAGATGTCTCCTCTTTTAAAGATCCATATGAACCAGTAACAGCAGAGATGCTAAAAAATGCCGAGCAAAGACAAGGGATAACTGTACAACGGGGCGATATAGTACTCGTAAGAACAAGAACTGCTAATTGGGGTGAAGGAGACTTTTTTGCAGAGTACGCCTTTGCTACTTGTGCGGGTGACTGGTTACTTGAGAAGCAGGTAAAATGCATTGGCCTTGATTTAGCAAATATTGATGTACATGACAGTATGAAACGAGAGGTGCATTTAAAGCTTTTAAGTGTTCCTATTTATATAGTAGAAAACCTGGTAAATCTCGAGCAATTACCTTTAAGTGGACGGTTTACATTTATGGCATTACCTCTAAAATTGAAAAATTCAACAGCTTCCCCAGTAAGAGCTATAGCATTTATAGAATAGGTGAATGTTTTAGTGCTTTGAAGTAACGCTTAGGAAGACGCTTAAATACCACAAAAATAAAAGCTGTTCAGGTCCAAAAATATGCGTTGAACAGCTTTTTAAAGTTTATTTCATTACGTTAGACATAAAACCCTTCATTTCCATACTAAGCATATTAAGCTCATCAATGATTTCACTAAAGTCCTGAACAAGTTGAGCCTGTTCGTTTGTGGCACCATTTATTTGAGTCATGTTTTGCTTTAAATTTTCAAGATTATGATTGATGCTTCGAAGTGAGGATTCAATGTTATCAGTAGCGGTAGTTGTTTCAGTAGAAAGCTTGCGAACTTCTTGTGCAACTATATTAAATCCGGCACCATGCTGACCTGCACGTGCTGCCTCAATCGATGCATTTAGTCCGAGTAAATTGGTTTGACGAGAAATATTTTTTATCAAATCCGTAATACCATTTGTTTTTTCAGCATCCTCTAAAGCAAATTGTGTCTGCTTATTAATTTCTTCACTAGTTGCAGCTAGCTCCTCCGAATGAGAGGCAATTGTATGTACTTTATCCTGTAGGTTTTGAATAATATCATTCATAGTAACAATATATTTATCCATTTGGAGAGCGTGGTCAATAGGTAATCCAAAGGCTAGCGCACCTACGATATGCCCATTTTCACGAACAGGAAAAGAAAATGCGTTAAAGTCCACGCCGTAAACCTCTTTTGGTACAGGTTCATCAGTACTTTTTCCTTTAAGTGGAAGATGTAAAATTGCATCATCTGGATGAATTTTTTGTCCATTTTTATACCCAGCATCTAAGCGTTTACCAGGTAAATAAGTAATAATGCTCTCACTCTCTTTTTCTACTACCGCCATCATGGCCTCGCCCTTCATAGCTAAATGAATGTAAGGCATTGACATTGATAATGCTTCAAGAATATTCATAGTAACCTCCTCGGTATATGTAAGTCCTATTAAATCGGGGCATAATCCCTTTTTTAAAAACGTAATTTTTTGGAAAAGTGATACTTCTTTAATTGTATGAAAAAAGGAAGGAAATAAAAAGACTATCTTAATACCATTATCCTTTTAAATTGTAAGAGGTCTTATATTTAGGCTGTTTTCGTATAGATTGTTGCTTATACGAATTTGATAAATGTCGAATATAATGCAGATTCAAGGAAGCGTTTGATATTGTAGAGATATGTTTATGAAGTGGTTATGGAAATAAAGAATGCAGACCAAAAAACCTTATTTAAGACACTAGAACAAGGTCTCTATCTAAAAGAAGTAATTAAAAAGTCGAAGTGCAGATATAAAAAAAGTAACGGCTGAAATATCATACCAATACCGATCATCATCAACGTCTTATTATTCTCTCTTAAATCACCCGATTCTTTTTTCATCGCTTTGTAATATTTTGTCGTCATAAACACGCCGCACATCAATAAAAAGGCGCCAACAATAAACGAAACGTTGTACGCTCCTAAGTCTTTACTCGTTTGGAAAGCCGCTACTGCATTAAAATATATAAAGGCTGCAAGCAAATAAGGGGCTCTTTCTTTCCTATCTAATTTTCTACTTTTCTTATTCGCCACTTTATACCGATGCATCAGATCTTCTTGCGACACATACTGCGTAACAAAGGCTTCCACTTGTTTTGCATATTTTTTTTGAACTTTGACCGTATAAAAAAGCTCGTATACTTCAGACGACGGCTTTAAAACGGCTTCGATACCTGCTTCAAATGGGACATTGCTTTTCTCTAAGTATTCGATAATTGTCTGGACAGTATCTTCAAACGGAATGTTACTTGTCTCTAAGTGTTCGATCATTGCCTGGGCGGTATCTTCTGACGGAACGTTCCCTTTTTCTCTGTGTTCAATAATTGCCTGGGCAGTATCTTCTGAATGTCCAATCAATATTTTCTTTTTAAACATACTAAGCACCTCTTACGAAATAAGTTAAATAACGCTTAATTATACTATTTCATTCGACCTTTCTTGCAATCCAAAATATAACATACTCTTTTAAATATGGGCCCCTCGTTCGATTAACAACATTCTTTGAGAAAACAGCCTATATTTAAGTTTTAAACAGGGATTGGATTTGTAAGTTATAAATTTTGCATGCGCGGTAATCATGGAGTATATGCAATAGAACTTTGCAGAAAATAATACGGTATTAGATAATATGAATTTTTTCCTTTAGCTGTATTTAAAAAAGAGAAAGTTTATCACGGAAAGGTTGAAATGTCATTTTGAAATGTAAGTAATGTGAATAAGTTGATTGGAGTGAAGGCTGGGCGACTCCTTGGGGATCAGGAGCGTCCCAGAAGAGACCCTGCAGCGAAGCGTCAGCAACAAATGTTTTATCTTGTGCGAAAGCGAAGCGTCAGCAACAAATGTTTTATCTGTGCGAAAGCGAAGCGACAGCAACAAATGTTTTATCTGTGCGAAAGCGAAGCGTCAGCAACAAATGTTTTATCTGTGCGAAAGCGAAGCGTCAGCAACAAAGCGCCTAGCCGGAACGGAAATCAACTACTCGCCTAGCCGGAGCATTGTTTACTTTCTAGTGATTCTTTCGCAAAACCTTGACATAGCTTTTTCTTTTTTGGACAACCTAAACTTTAGAAATAATGGTATGAGGTGATGATCATGAAAATTGAAAGGTCGTCCGAATGGGAAGAAGGCTTTATCAATAAACTAAATGAACTTGAAAAATGGGATAGTTGGACATTGTACAAGATGAATTATGACATTGTGAAAATGAAGCTAATTCCTGATTTCACAGGTTTACAGGCGACAAAGTATTTACCAAATTTAAAGCCGCTTAAGCACCAGTTGGAAGCAGCAGAGACAGTCATTGAACGTATGAATGGTAAAGCGATTTTAGCTGATGAAGTAGGTCTTGGTAAAACAATTGAAGCAGGTTTAGTTTTAAAGGAATATTTGATTCGAGGCCTCGTTAAAAAAGCATTAGTATTAGCTCCAGCATCTCTTATTAATCAATGGGTCGAAGAGTTAAATATAAAGTTCCACATTCCGGCAGTAGCTTATAAGAAAAATGTTCAGATTGAGCGCCATGATGTCCTTATTATGAGTATGGATACGGCAAAGAAGACTCCTCACAAAGAGCGCATTTATGAGCAGGATTACGATATGATAATTATCGACGAGGCTCATAAACTAAAAAATCATAAAACACAAATTTATGAATTCGTACAAAGCTTAAAGAAAAAGTTTTGCTTATTATTAACGGCTACACCGATTCAAAACGATGTCTTTGAATTATTTTATCTTATTTCCTTACTTAAGCCTGGTCATCTTGGCAATTATGATACATTTCAAACTGCATTCTCAGCAAGTAAGCATGATTTAGAGCATGATGATTATTTAAAGGAATTAGTGAATCAGGTGATGGTGAGGAATAGGAGAGAGGACACGGGTATTGAATGGACAAATCGCCGTGTTCAAATTATTCCGATCCAATTTACGAAGGAAGAAGAGGAAGTTTATAATCTGCTCGGAAAGCTTCAAAATACAGCCTCATTTTCAATGATTACATTGCAGAAGGAAATGTGTAGTAGCAAGGAAGCAACAGGTTTAACATTATCTAAAATGCTTGAAGACAATGAGCAACCACAAGAAATTGAAGAAATACTAGAAAAATTAATGGCCTTAGAAGTGAATTCAAAGGCGAAAAAGACACTTGAAATAGTCGAACAGGCCAAGGATAAAGTGATTATTTTTACAGAGTATAGAGCTACTCAAATTTACTTGCAATGGTATTTACATTCTCATGGTATAACGAGTGTCCTATTCAACGGTAAATATAATAAAAGTAAACGTGATTATATGAAGCATCTTTTTAAGGAAAGGGCACAGGTTCTAATCGCGACAGAGGCAGGTGGCGAAGGGATTAACCTTCAATTTTGCCATCATGTCATTAACTATGATTTGCCCTGGAACCCTATGAAGCTAGAGCAACGAATAGGGCGTGTACATCGATTAGGGCAAGAGCATGATGTTCATATTTATAATCTGGCTATTGCCAATACGATTGAAGAGAACATATTAGCATTACTTCATACGAAAATTGATGTGTTCGAAAAGGTAGTAGGCGATTTAGATGCGATTCTATCTAACTTTAAAGAATCTGTATAGTGTAAGGGAGAAGGACCATGTATCCACAGCAAGTTCATAGTTATTTACGCCAATTTTTTAATGAAAATGATTGCCCTATATTAGGAGAAGATCAGCATTATCTTACTGTACAATTAACCGTTGATATTGATAAAAGAATAATGAATCGCCCTTTTTATTGGCAATACGTAGAAGCTACAAACAGTGAGGCAAATCCAGCTCAAGTAACTTTCATTACAAATCAAACAGCATCAACTGGGAGCCTTTATGGCGAAGCTATTCATTTTGGTTCTCCGAGAATGAACCAGCTTTTTCAAGCAACAAGGGAGCTAGGAGCTTATGTTCAGCTTTTTGAAAAGGTGGATAATGAAATAGGGCAAGTTATTTTAACTCCTTGGCTTGGTGTTAATTTTAAAGTGTCGTATTGCTGCGATCGAACGAAAGAAACGCTTTATTCATTTGGCATAAACTTGCTAACTGGGATCATAAAAGAGGATTTTCAAGAGACGATATGTACATCTGAATTTGACGCTGTTCCAGCAGACAATGCTTTTCATGTACAATATATCATTAAGCCTCTTAGAGCACTCGAAAGATTACATGCTACTATTGAAAAGATGATTGAACGTGATGACCATTCATGGGCTACTGAAGCAAAAAAACGATGGCAGCATGATCAGCGAGTACTTGATTATTTTTATGAGGAAGAAGAAGATAAGCCGGAATGCTATGACATTGAAAAGAAGGCATTAGAGGAACAATACGATACAAAAATCAAAATAGAAATTATTAATGGTGGGTTATTTTATCTTTATTAAACGAGGAGCTGTCCTAATAGTAGGGACAGCTCCTTTACATTTAATTTTCTTCAAAAATACTTTGTAATTGTGCCAATTTATTGTCCCAAAATAAATCAAAGTACTGTAACCAGTCTTCAATTTCTTTTAGTTTGTCAGCATGTAATGTGTATATTTTTTCTCTTCCTTTTTTCTGAGCAGACACTAGCTCAGCCTGTTCTAAAATTTTCAAATGCTTCACAACAGCAGTTCGGCTTATAGAAAAATTCTCAGAAATAAGTGAGATCGGTTTATCACTTGAGGCAAGTAGCTGTAGGACATGACGTCTTGTCGGATCAGCGATTGCTTGAAAAACATCATACTTTACAGCCAGCTGTGTCATTGTGATTCCACAACTTCTTTTAATTTTTTGCCGACAAGCATTGTCCAGCCGCCCTCCATTGTTGTACGAATGGCCTCAGCAGGCATGTTGGCTTTAGGAATGATATGTGAAGCTTCTTTCCAGCCACCATGTGTTAACGTGAATTCAGTTTGCTCACCAATTTCTTTCAGTTCAAAAGTGACAAACCAGCCATCTGTATCCCATGCAAAACGAACAAAATGTGGAGCATCTACTTGTTCTACTCGACATGGTGAAGGACCAAATGGTGATTGTATTGTAAATTCATGACCTTCAACTGGCTTAAAATCATTTGGCATAAGCCAAGAAGCAATCTTTTCAGCGTCCGTTACTGTTTCCCATACTTTTTCAATTGGTGCATTGAGTGTAACGCTTTTAACAATATTCTCTAGTTTTTCAGTCATTTAAAATGAACTCCTTTGCAAAAATGTAACCTTAAGGTGTTATGAATATATAACACCTTAAGGTTATATGTCAATTATAAATACATTGGATAAATTTTCACCATGTCTTTTTGTGTAGCCTCACTTATGTTAAGATTATTTTTATAATTTTCTGACTAAAAGGAGGTCGTTAAAGTGGTGAACATATCTGTTTTTTTATTAATGTGCATTTTATTAATTATTTTGCCTGGCCCGGATACGGCAATCGCAACAAAAAATACACTTACCGTAAGCAGAAAGGGAGGCTTACAGACTTTACTCGGCTCGTGCTGTGGATTATTGATTCATACTTTTGCAGCGGTTATTGGACTTTCCGCGATTATTGTAAAGTCAGCATATGTATTTACCATTTTAAAATACGTCGGCGCAGTCTATTTATGCTATTTAGGTGTCAAAACCTTATGGGCGTTACGAGCAATACGTACACAGCCTCCTGTTGTGCAAGATGAAACCCAAATTGATCATAAATATTCGGAGCAATCATGCTTTAAACAAGGCTTCTTAACGAACGTAACAAACCCAAAGGTAGCTGTATTTTTTCTAACATTTTTACCTCAGTTTGTAGATGGCAAAAGCGGTACATTTATGCCGTTTCTTATAATGGGGCTTATTTATACGGCATTAACAGGATTTTGGTTTGTGTTCTATGTTTACTTGTTAGATAAAATTAGTGCATTTATGAAAAAGCCAACGACGAAAACTGTTATCGAAGGATTGACGGGTACAGTGTTAATTGGCTTTGGTATTAAGCTAGCATTAGAGAGAGCCCACTAAGATTAAAATGCTTTTTGCTTTAGAATAAAGTACAAGAGAGCATGTTTTGAAAAAAGATTGATTAAAACATGCTTTTATTTAATTAACCGATGTACTTTTTTATAAATTCATTTTTGTAATTAAAAGGACTGAAGAATATTAAGAGTCGATTTTCTTCAGTCCATGCAGTTAAAAATATTTATGCATTATTCATTTTTTCTTTTTATTTCTTTCATAAAGAATTCGCCTTCTATATCTAAATTTGGTAGTAATTTATCTAACCACTTTGGCAAGTACCAAGAAGCTTTTCCCATTAAGATCATTACTGCTGGTACAATAGCCATTCTTACTACAAAAGCATCAAATATAACGCCAAATGTGAGTGAAAAGCCCATCGCTTTAATGATTGGATCTGGAGCTAACATGAATCCAGTAAATACTGAAATCATAATCAACCCTGCAGCTGTTACTACTCCACCACTATCTTTCATTCCGACTAAAACAGCTTTGCGTGCATCCCCGGTATGTGTAAATACTTCACGCATTCTACTAACTAGAAAAACCTCATAGTCCATTGCTAATCCAAATAAAATTCCAATCACAATGACTGGTAAGAAGCTTAATACAGGATTGGCAATAGGAAACCCAAATATATCAATTAAATTTCCATCTTGAATAACAAATACAGTGAATCCTAATGTTGCACCTAAAGATAGTAAAAATCCTAGTACTGCCTTTAATGGAACTAGAATAGACCTGAATACTAGTACTAATAAGATGAATGAAAATCCAATAATTAATAAAGCGAATATAGGCAATGCTTCACTCAATTTTTGTGATATATCAATGTTTACCGCAGTAGTACCTGTAACCATTAATTTTATATGATTGGATTTTTCCAAGGTCTTTGCCTTTTCTCTAATATCGTTTACAAGATCTTTTGTTTCTGAATCGGCAGCTCCTGTCTCTGGAGTTATAGAAATAAGATACAATTCTCCTGAAGGTCCAGGAATTGCTGGACTAACATTTTTTACATTTGATAACCCACTTAACTCTTCTATAGTATCACTTAATGCTACTTGTGGATTGGTTGTTTCGCTTGAGGTTTTAGCCGCTACAATTAATGTTGAAAGATGACCAGGGCCATAGGCTTTGGTAAGTAAGTCATAAGCTCTTCTTTCTGTTGTCTCTTCACTTTTCGAACCGTTATCTGGTAATGCGAGTTCCATATGGAAAATAGGGATAGCAATTATAGATAGAAGTGCAATTCCAATAATTGCTACCTTCCACGGGCGTTTTGCTACGAAATTTCCCCATCTTTCGGAAGTAGTTTGTTTTTTATCACGTTTAATAATTTTGCTTAAAAAACTATTCTTTCTATCTGGTCCCACTTTATGTCCCATCAGACCTAAAAAAGCTGGAACCACAATTATTGCAATAAATATTGCGAATAATACGCAAAGGGCAGCAGATAGACCCATCATTGTTAAAAATGGTATTTTTGCAACAGATAAACCTAAGAGCGCAATGATGACTGTTATACCAGCAAACACTACAGCACTACCGGCTGTTCCATTTGAAATTGCTACAGACTCTTGGACAGAATATCCTTCTTTCCTTTGTTGTCTAAAACGAGTCATAATAAAGAGAGCATAATCAATGCCTACTGCCAGTCCCAACATTGCTGCTAACGTTATTGAAACTGAGGTAATATCCAAATAATTTGTTCCAATCATAATTAAAAAAATTCCTGTAGCTAGTCCAATAACCGCCGTAATAATTGGCAACCCAGCCGCTAATAAGGAAATAAAAGTAATTGCCAATATAACGAAAGCAACAACTACCCCAATTACTTCTGTTATTCCTCCAATTTCCATTTCAGAAAATGAAACATCACCAGAAAGTTCTGTTTGAATACCAGCATCACGTATGTTTTCGATGTTTTCTATAATATTTTCCTTTGATTTTTCCGATACCTTGTCTGCTGCTACATTATAAGTAACAATTGCATAACCAATATTCTTATCTTTATTTATATTCCCTAACTCTAATGGGCTTGCTACAGAAACAATATAACTATCTTTTTCTTTTATCACTTTCAATGTATCTGTAATTACATTATTAATCTCTTCAGAATCTAGGGTTTTATTTTCAGGTGCATTAAATACTAACTGTACTTGACCTGTATTAGAGGGGAATTCCTTTTGAATGAGGTGAAGGGCTTTTTCTGATTCTGATCCAGGTATAGACATATCCTCAGAAAAATTTGATCCCATGTTCATTGCAATAATTGCAAGCACAAAGAGAACAGTTACTGAGCCCCCAATTATTTTTTTACTATTGTTTGCCGCCAATTTTCCTAATTTATAAAGATACTTTGCCATTAACAGCTTCCTTTCATCCTAATATTACAGACAGCACATTAAAACAACTAGTTATTAATCGTACACTCTGTTGATTTAATGGCGTAGACAAAGTATATTAAAGCTAATTGAAGGTAACAATAAGCAAAATGAAGACATGTGTTATTAAATAATCATTTATTAATATTTTGTCTGTTTAAAAACATATTGAAGTGATTTGCTTAATAACCAGGAGGGAAAAACGTGGTTGGTACACCAGGAAACAGAAGAACACTGTATAGTAAAAAGGTAATAATAGAGGCTTTTTTACTGCTGCTACAAGAAAAAAACTTAAATAAAATTACTGTTACGGATATTTGCAAAATAGCAGATATTAATAGGGGAACTTTTTATTCTTATTATAATGATCCCTTTGATTTAATGAGAAGTATTGAAGAAGAATTGATCGAGAAAATGATGAGTACAATTAATATTTCAGAAGAACAAAATATACTAAATGAACTTTTAAATTTGATACTTATAAATAAGGATCTCTGTAAAATTATTTTTAATGAAAAAAATGGTTCTCATGTACTTAATACAGTTTTGAATTCTGCTCATGATATAACAATTGCAGAAATACAAAAAAAGTTACCAAATGCTAATGAGACTCAGTTAGAATATTTTTTCACCTATTCAACAGGAGGGATCATTGAAGTAATCCGAAAATGGATAAATGATGATATGAAAATTCCGACTGAAGAAGTTGTCCAAATCTTAGAAAGTATGAACGTCACCTAATCTCCACTCCAATAAACTTACATATGGCAAAAACTTTTAAAAGGTACAAAAAAAGCTTCACGAAAATGTTTGGTCATATACATCTTCGTGAAGTTCAAACACTCTATATTCGGTTAGAAGAAAAGGAGGCCGATACTAATAATAATGCCCGTAAAGATTAAAACGAATAAACAGAAGCCCATTATATCTTTAGCCTTTAAGCCAGCGATTGCAAGGGCTGGTAGTGCCCAGAATGGTTGAATCATATTCGTCCAAGCATCACCCCACGCGATAGCCATAGCGGTTTTAGCGTAGTCGGCACCTAAAGTGGTTGCAGCATCTAGCATAATAGGAGCTTGCACCGCCCATTGTCCACCGCCTGACGGTATAAAGAAGTTAACGAGTCCCGCTGAGAAAAATGTAAACAAATAGAATGTATGTTCATTGGAAATATTAACGAACCATTTTGAAAATACGGCAGCTAAACCAGAAGCGGTCATCATACCCATAATCCCTGCATAAAACGGGAATTGAAAAACGATGCCTGTAGTTGTTTTAATGGCATCTTGTGCAGCAGCGAGGAAACGCTGTGGTGTCCCGTGGAAAATGATCCCTAACACAATAAAAATCGTATTAATCACATTTAAATCAAGAACAAAGCCTTTCGTCATAAAATGATGAACTAAATAAACAAGTCCGATAATAGCAATTAAAATCGTTAAAATATAACTTCGTTCAGAGCGACTGGCAAAGTTGTTTTCAGGCTTAGGTAACTCTGTTTTTTCTTCTACTAATAAAGTGGGGTCAACCTCAACCGTATCTTCTTCCTTTGGCATCATCCAACGGTTAAACAACGGTAAAGTGAAGACGATAACAATGACTATAAATAAGTTATATGTTGAAAAAAGTGTAACATTTGTTGGGATGATACCCATAATGTCAGCAAACTTATGACCTTCCGTCGCAATGGATAACGGAATGGAGCCAGCTAATCCGCCATGCCAAATTACAAAGCCTGAGTAGGCACTAGCGATTAATAAGCGATAATCTACCTTTTTAACATGACGAGCAATTTCCTTTGCAAAGAGAGCACCAATGACAAGCCCGAATCCCCAGTTAATCCAGCAAGCTATTAGTGATACGAATGTAATAACGATAATTGCCATGCCTGGTGTTTTTATTTTACTTGCAATGGCTGCTAATCCTTTCTTGAACACAGGACTATTCGCTAAAATGTGACCTGCAGCTAAGACAATCACCATTTGCATTGTAAATTCTAATAGTTCCCAAAAACCATCTCCCCAATAGATCACCATATCGAGCGGAGAAGAATCTGTTAATGCAACCCCTAATAATAACGTTAATACAGTGAGGATAGTGACAAATATGTATGGATCAGGTAAATATTTTTCCATAATAGCATTTGAAATTCTTGTTAACGTTTTCATGTTAGAAATCCCCCTTCCTTTTCTGCCATCCCTTATTGCTAATTGTACATAGAAAAACGAATTAAGGAAGATAAAAATGGTATTAAGCACAATAAGCGGGATGTAATGTAGAAATGAAATCATGATCGTTATTGTCCGATTAAATACTATTGAAATCATAGCAAAGCCTTAGTTCTATTGTATTTATCTACTTATTTTTAAGAAGAAGGATTAGTAGAAAATGAGGAGAATTTATTACTAAATAGGGGTTTTAGGAATATTATTTATAACAATTTAGAATAAATAGGGGGAATGTATATGGAGTTGCGAGATTTAAAAGCATTTATGACTGTTGTTGAACATGGGAGCTTTACAAAGGCAGCTAATGAATCCTTTGTATCACAACCTTCATTAAGCAAAAGCATTAGAAAGTTGGAGAATGCTCTTCATGTAGAGTTATTAAACCGCTCTACACGCAATATAGAGTTAACAGACGCTGGTAGTATCGTCTATAAACAAGGACAAAAAATAATACGTTCTGTACATGATTTACATATATTATTGGGTGATTTATCGAACATCGAGACAGGTACGATTAAATTAGGGATACCCCCATTAATTGGCACACTATTTTTCCCTGAAATCGCGCGAAAGTTTCATAAGCAATATCCAAAGGTGCATTTAGAGCTTGTGGAACGTGGAGCTAAAATGATCGGAACATTAGTAGAAAATGGCGATGTTGATATGGGGATTGTTGTCATACCTACAGATGAAAGAAAATTTACGGTCCAATCATTTGTGGAAGACCAATTTTTTGTCTTTATTAATGAGTCCCATCCATTGGCTCAGCAAGAACATATTCTATTACAAGATTTAAAAGATGAATCATTCATTATCTTCACAGAGGAATTCACACTGCATGATTATGTTATTAAATCATGTAAAAGCGCAGGATTTACACCAATAATCGGCTATAAAAGCTCGCAATGGGATTTAATAGTGGAGCTAGTTTCCTCGAATTTAGGGGTGACACTTTTACCATATTCAATAGCCGCAAAGCAGACGAATAAAAATGTCAAAATTATTCCGTTACTTAATTTTGACATGCCATGGCGTTTAGGTGTTATTACGAAGAAGAATACATATCAATCTTTTGCCTTAAAGCAGCTACTTAATACAATACGTTCAGAAAATTGATTTATGCACTTTTAGAATAAATAGTATTCTAATTTATTCCTTTACTTATAAAATAGTGTTGAGGTAGAATTTTTCTTAATAACTGAGCAATTTTAGGGGGTTTCGATATGGAGAAGGGGAAAGTGTGGAATTCGTTTGAGGAAGCCGTCGCCGACATTAAAGATGGAGATACATTAGCTGTAGGGGGCTTCGGGCTATGTGGTATCCCGGAAAAATCAATTGCGGCACTAGTCCAAAGGGGAACAAAGGATTTAACAGTTGTAAGTAATAACTGTGGTGTGGATGATTGGGGTTTAGGGCTTTTATTAGCAAATAAACAAATCAAAAAAATGATCGCATCCTACGTAGGTGAAAATAAAATTTTTGAGCAGCAGTTTTTAAGTGGGGAGCTTGAAGTAGAATTGACACCACAAGGTACGTTGGCAGAACGTATGCGAGCTGGAGGAGCTGGAATTCCGGGCTTTTACACAGCTACTGGGGTTGGAACACCCATTGCTGAGGGAAAAGAAGTAAAGGTTTTTGATGGCAAGGAATATATTTTAGAAAAAGGTGTTGTTGCAGATTTTGCTCTTGTCAAAGCATGGAAGGCAGACAAGCTAGGAAATTTAGTTTTCAGAAAAACATCACGTAACTTTAATCCTCTCGCTGCAATGGCAGGAAAAATTACGATTGCAGAAGTAGAGGAAATTGTTGAAGTAGGAGAGTTAGATCCAGATCATATTCATACTCCGGGAGTGTTCGTGCAACGCGTTTTACTAGGTGGCAATTATGAGAAGCGTATCGAGCGTTTGACAGTGAAAAAGGGGGATGCGTGATGGCTGATACAAGACAAAGAATCGTAAATAGAGCGGTAAAAGAAATACAGAACGGCATGAACGTCAATTTAGGTATTGGTATCCCAACGCTAGTGGCCAATGCAATTCCGTCTGATTATGACGTTCTTTTACAATCAGAAAACGGACTTCTTGGCATTGGACCATACCCAGTAGAAGACGCAGTCGATCCTGATTTAATTAATGCAGGTAAAGAAACGGTTACAGTTGTTCCCGGCGCTTCCTTCTTTGATAGTGCCGAATCATTTGCCATGATTCGTGGCGGTCATATTGATCTTGCTATTTTAGGTGGCATGGAAGTATCTGAAACGGGTGACCTTGCGAACTGGATGATCCCAGGGAAAATGGTGAAAGGTATGGGAGGCGCCATGGATCTTGTAGTCGGGGCAAAAAGAGTAGTCGTCGTGATGGAGCATGTCAATAAAAACGGCGAGTCCAAAATAAAAAAACAATGTGAGCTACCGTTAACTGGAAAGGGAGTTGTGCATAGATTAATTACAGATTTGGCTGTTTTCGATTTTACCGATGAAGGGATGCAGCTTATAGAATTAACAGAGGGTGTAACTTTAGAAGAAGTAAAAGAGAAGACAGCTGCTTCTTTTAGTGTCGCCTTAACAGTATAAAGTGGAACTTTAATCAGTGGGGATTTTCTTCATCCCCACTGATTATTAGTCTTCACCAATCGGGCGTTTACGGGCAGTTAAACCTCCTATAACTTTTTTGCTTCTGATTAATCTCCAGGTTGTACCCGACGCTTCTCTTTCGGTACACGATTACTGGTCGTTAATGCGAGGTAAAGTGATTGAATGTAACCAGTTCTTTGAATAGGGCTGGTTATTTTTCATTCGGAATGTCAATCAAAGGATAAATATGCGATTTTTTGTCACTTCGCGGGTATTTCTGAAGAGCATTAAAGTTGATTGCGATTTTTCAGACTATTGGCTGTTCCTTAGCTCTATTTTGCGATTGTACAATGGTTGAAAAGGAGAAAAATAACAATGAGACAACAATGGTCAGATGAATTACAGGTAGCGCAGGTACGTGTTGCACGGCCGACTGATAAAATAAAGGAAATTGAAAAATTTTACTGTGAAGGCGTAGGGTTAGAAAAAATCGGTTCGTTTTCAGGACATCGGGGCTACATTGGTATCATGATTGGTCTTCCGAATGCTGGTTATCATTTAGAGTTTACAGAGCATATTGAAGGAAGCCCGTGCCCAGCACCAACAAAAGATAATTTGCTCGTATTGTATATCCCGAAGCGTTCAACTATACAGTGTATTGCTGAACGCTTATTGCAAATGGGCTACCCTGAAGTGGAACCAGAAAATCAATATTGGGCCGTAAAAGGTGTCACAATTGAAGATCCTGATGGCTGGCGTCTCGTATTGATGAATACAGAGGGAATTTAAATCGGTAGGAGCCTATAATTTTATACCCTGAGCGGTATATGATTGCGACCTTTAATATCGAAAGATGGAAAAGGTATCTGGCAAAAAAAATTGTCTGAAGCAATTAGTAAAAAGAAAAAAGATACCTCTTCGTTATACACGGAGGGGTATCTTGTTGTTAGAATATTCTATTGTCCTAAAGAAGCACTTTGATGATAATGAGTAGCAATGGATTCAATATCTAGCTGGGTATAGTTTGCCCAATTAGCCTTTCTAAAATCTTCTTCACTAAAATAAATATTCAATAGCTCCGTCATAGATTTATCCCCCTTAGGGTCCGTTAAAGGTGCATACCAACTAATAGCTGGAGTTTTAACACTTTGAAGCTTAGACAGCTCTGCAAATATTTTTGTGGAATCCTTCAGCATTTGGCTTTTCATACCTTTTCTCACATCGGTATCCTGTATAGAGATTGATACGATACCATTCTTTTCTTCAACAGTGAATTTGTTTTTAATGATTGCTCCTACTATATCTTCAACGGAAGTATTTTTATCGACTGCAACTTCCTTTGGAGCGGTATTTTTCCCGCAAGCGGATAATAGTAGTGTGGCTAGTAAAAACAAATAAAATAACTTCTTCAATGTAATAACCTCCCTTGTTACTACCATATATGCGCAAAATGGAGGTGAATTATACAAAAAGAAGGGAGGTAATAAAAAAATCAATTATGCCCCAGCATAATTGCCGCTGACGCTATGTTTTCGCGCAGTTAACAATGTAAGAAGTTAAATTATAATGGAGCTGCATAAATCTGTTTTTCAGTTGGATCCCAGAGGACAATCCCGATATCTTGGTTTTGATCTTTAATACGAATAGAAATAGGAATATAATCAAATAAAATAGTATTCAATTTAGTACTAGTTAACTGTAAAAGACCTATCAATTCAGTATCATTTATTAAAGGCGCATTAACCTCTATTTTTAACTCGGTTAAATTCCCGTTTTCATATCGAAGTTTACCAACTATTTTAGGATTTATATGTTTAAAGCCTTCTTGGATATCTTCTTTGAAAATTAATAATTTACTATAAGTTTCTTTGTCTAAGCTATAAAGTGAATCTGAAGGGAATGTATAATTTTTTATATCTATACCAGCCCATTTATCTATTTTATCTTCGCCTTCAGGAATAAATGTTTGAGCTAAAAATATTCCGGGAATTATATCGTTTTTATTGGATTCTTGATATAAAGTTAAATAAATAGGGACATTGGGTATTTTATTATTTTCTCTTATATTTTTTATTATAGTTCCGGCTATTTCCTTACCGTATTTTTCTACGTCATTAACCTCATCTTCGTTCGTATCGACTTTAACTTGATCTGTATAAGTTAAGCCTTTATCATCATGTACTCTAATGTCATAAAATTCATTTAAGGATATGGCTAAAGACATTCCTTCTACTTTTCCGTTTTCTTTGTTAATAAAATTTTGTTCTAAGACATGAGATAATATTTTAGGATTATTTTTTTCATCCTCTAAAACATCTCCAGTACTTTTTTTAATGGGTGGGTTTAAACCAAAACCTTCTTTTGATTTTCTATCTAACCATTTATTTATAATCTCACCATCTAGATATTGACCTTCCTGCATATAAAATTTCTTTGTAGGAAAGTAATCGCCTGATAAATCCATTAATCCTTCTTCAATTTCACTGACGTTTAATGAATTGTTCATATTACTAAGTATCAACCCTCTTGAAACATTAGATTTTGCAGGTTGTTTAATTTCATATATCTCCTTTTGTTGAATTGATGATGCATACATTTTCTCATTATTTTTAATAACTGGATCATCATCACTACAAGAAGCTAATAGAAATAGTGGTGATATAAAAAACAACATACTCTTCTTTATTTTCATTTAAAATACTCCTTACTGATTCTTATGTAATTAATCGCGTATCAAAAGGTACGCTAATTTCAGTTTGGCTAATCAAACCTGAAATTGTTCCGATAAATCTTCAAAGTATTCCTATAAAAATGAATTCATCACAATAACGTGGAGTTGATTTCGTTCCACTTTGCGTATCCTATGAGCCACTTCGCTCCAGGATGTCTCCTCAAACTTTTGGTAATATAACAGTATATTTACATTTTAAGTTTGATTCTGGTAAAAGTATATAATAAAAAAATTGATATCTATTTCGTACGTCATAAAATCAAAATCCGCCTTACATCATCGCTTTAATTTTGGCTGTTTTCGTAAAGATTGTTGCTCTTCAACTAACGAAGCAGGTGAGTTGAATAAGATAAGGTATAAGGTTTGAATATAATAGTGTAAAGAGGGTGGAAAAATGAAAAGACCTTTAGGAGTATCTTTAATTAGTTATTTTTACATTTTCGGTGCAGTTGTATTGATTATCACAGCCATATTTTTTAATCAAGATGCAAATGAATTTGGCATAGCAGATAGGTTTGGTTTACCAAACTTTCCAGAACAGCTATTTAGGATTATATTAGCAGTTGTTTCCCTTATCATCATATATGGTTATTTACGTTTAAAAAGATGGGGATTTTGGTTGATGATTTTATATTCATTAGGATTTGGGCTAATAAGCTATATTCTATTATTTTCATATAATCAACAGCCGTTTATTGGGAATTTTATTTGGTCAGTAATCGTTTTAATTTATACATTTTATGTCAGAAAATCCTTTTTCAGGGTAGGGAAAAGTGTATAACTCACTGATATGCTAAACTGGTGAAAATTCAAACCAATAATTAAGGACTTTGTGAAGTATTGTACTTAAAATAACGGGGTGCTTAAGTTAAAGAAGATAGCCAAACGTGAAGCAACAATCTTTGAGAAAACAGCCTTAATTTTTTAATAATTAATTAAAAACTATTGGAGGCATTGATAAAATGAATTTTCCGGAGTTTAAAAACTATCTTTTGACAATAAGCGAAATAATTTATTTTGATAGCAATGAGTATCTTCGCGAAAAAACTTCTAATCCTTTTAGATTAAAAGAAATGATAGACATTGCTGAAAATTTACTAGCGAATATAATTAATGAAGATGAGAAATATTTTCTAAAGGGAACGCTTGGGGATTTATATAGAATTTACGGGGAACCACAAAAAGCCGTTAACATTTTAACTGAATGCTTTAATTTTGCTAGCAATCAGAATAACAGCAATCGAGAAATCGTTTCATTAATACGTCTTGGAGAGGCAATAAAATATAACGGTAATCCAATGAAAGCATTAGGGATCTTCAACGAAGTTTTGGATAAATGTAAGGCAAATAATAATTTGGCATATTTGGACTTTGCCATACAACATAAAGGCAAGTGTTTGTTAGAATTAGGGGAAATTGCTGAGGCGGAAAAATGCTTTAAGGAAGCATTAAAGTTAAGGGAACTTAAAGGTGATGTATCACTTATTGAATCGACCCAACAAGGATTAAATTTTATAAAGAAATTGAAATGCTAATGAATAATCATAAAAAATTTTCGTAGGTGATGGGTGGTTTAAAAGTCACTTAGGTTATTGATTATTGGTATTAATTCGACAGATTTAAGGACATGATTCTTATCAGTTCATTTAAATCAGTAAAATTTGAATAAAGAATACAAAAACTTGTAGCAAGCAGAGAGGCTGGGACAAAACCCATCTCTAAACTAAAAAGCCGGCGAAATTTTACGATCAGTAAAATTTCACCGGCTTTCAATTTTTTTCATAAAAAAT
>NZ_JBGCCF010000022.1:0-85046 GCF_041262385.1 Lysinibacillus sp. RC46
GGTTCTACTGGGGCTACTGGCGTTACCGGTGACACTGGAGCTACTGGTGTTACTGGCTCTACTGGCGTTACAGGTTCTACCGGGGCTACTGGAGCGACTGGCTCTACTGGAGCTACTGGAGCAACAGGCTCTACCGGAGCAACGGGCGCTACGGGAACAACAGGCTCTACTGGAGCAACAGGCTCTACTGGTGCTACTGGAGCTACTGGTGTGACTGGTTCTACTGGGGCTACTGGCGTTACCGGTGACACTGGAGCTACTGGTGTTACTGGCTCTACTGGCGTTACAGGTTCTACCGGGGCTACTGGAGCAACAGGCTCTACCGGAGCAACGGGCGCTACGGGAACAACAGGCTCTACTGGAGCAACAGGCTCTACTGGTGCTACTGGCTCTACTGGAGCAACAGGTACTACTGGAGCAACTGGGGCTACTGGAGCAACAGGTACTACTGGAGCAACAGGTACTACTGGAGCTACTGGGGCTACTGGGGCTACTGGAGCAACAGGTGTTACTGGTGTTACTGGTTTCACTGGTGTTACTGGTTTCACTGGTGTTACCGGCTCTACCGGACCAGCATTTACAGAAGGTTTCTCAGCATTTGCTAATGCTTTAACAGTAAGTGCTTCTACCACAATTACTAACTGGAGTGTTGCAGCTCCATATTTCACAACGCCAGCATTCAATCCAACGACCGGAATTTTCACTGTTTCAACGACTGGAAGATATGCTTTTGAAGCTACAATCAACTACTCAACTACTGCAGCGATTACCATAAGCTTAGGTGCCGGTATCAATCCATCATTTGCTATTCGCCAAAACACTACCACAGATTTAATAAGTGGTTTATTCCCTGTATTAAATATAGCTGTAACCCTGTTAACCTTACGTGCTGTCCTTGGTAATGGGACAGTAACATTAGCTGGGGAAGCCGATTTAAATGCAGGTGATGTTATTGATTTATTCTACAATGCTAACGGTTTAACGTTAGGACTTACTCTTGGAGGAGCTAACTCCGGCGGTATTGTATGGTCATGTCACCGAATTTCATAGCATTAAGATCTTTACTGGGAAAGTAGAAACTTACTTTCCCAGTTTTTAATTTGAGTTATCTAACTTGTGCAATTTGTACTTTGTCCTATCAAATTTCAAAATAAAAAAGTAGTACAAACATTGATCTTCAAGTTTGTACTACTTACTGATAACCATTTATCCTTAAAAATCGCCAAACATTTCCTTTAATGTTTCGTCAGCAATATTTTTACCTTGCTCAACGCACTCAGGTATTGATATTCCTTCGAAGGAACTCCCGGAGAGCTTAACAGTCGGAAAATGCTCACGTAATTCTTGTTTTACTCGCTCTACCTTCGTTTCATGTCCTACCGTATACTGTGGCATAGCATTTTTCCAGCGGGAAACTACAGTCATTAACGGTTCTCCATTTACACCAATTGTTTTCATTAAATCCTGCAATACAGTCTTTTCAATTTCTGTATCAGATAACGCTACAATTGCCTCGTCACCGACTCGGCCAATATAACTGCGTAACAGCACATAATCATCTGGTGTTGTGCCTGGCCATTTGCGGTTAATCCAAGTACAAGAAGTTATTGAAAAATCACTATTTCGGGAGACAAAAAATGATAACGCATCTAGATCACCTAACTGATCTTTTTTAAATGCCATTGTCACAGTAGCAATAGTTGCTGCCTTCATCGTACTCAATTCATTTAATAGCTGGTGTTTACTGAACATTTTTCTTGCTACATTAAATGGTGTAGCAATAATAACAGCATCTGCTTTTAATTGTGTAAAATTGTTTAACACAACTTGGACTGTACCATCCTTACCATGTTCAATTTCCTCAACTTTAACACCCTTCATAACTGTCCCTGGAAGTAGTGATTCTTCAAGTTTTTCGATAAGTGACTCAAGACCATTATTAAATGTTTGAAAAATCCCCTTATCTTTCGTATTGAGCTTGTTACTTAAAAAATTCGCACCAGACTTTTTCATACCAATCAGTAGACTACGATATTTTTGCTCTAATCCATAGAGCTGTGGGAATGTTGAGCGCATGCTTAACTGCTCAATATCACCAGCAAATGTTCCTGCAAGTAATGGCTCTACTAGATTTTCTACAATTTCAGCACCGAATCTTCTTCTAAAAAATTGCCCTAATGGTTGGTCATCGTTCTGTGCAGACCGAGGGATGAAAAAATCCCCCGCCGCACGAACTTTCCCGCTAAGTGAAAACAAACCTGATGTAATAAATGACGAGACATGTGGTGTTGCTCCAGACAAAAGACTGCTCGGGATTGGATACAATTGACTACCAACGGCAACATAAGTCGGTCCTGTATTGCTTGTAATCATTTCCTGTTCAATGCCTAAATCCTTTGCCAAAGCATATACATAGTTCTCACGATCAAAAAAAGATTCTGGACCGCGCTCGATAATAAAGCCATCTTTTCTCAGTGTTTGTATTTTTCCGCCAAGACGTAATGACGACTCGACAAGTACGATATCTAACGGCAATTCTTTTGCGCTTGCTTCTTTATGCAAATAGAACGCAGCTGTGAGGCCAGTAATGCCACCGCCTACAACAACTACCTTTCGTCTTTTTTGAGTCACCAACATCATCACTTTCTTTTCGCTTAGCTTAATTTTTTATGAATGGCATCAACCATTGCATCAATAAATAACGGGTGTGTATTTGGCATTGCTGGACGATAATATTTCGCGCCAAGTTCATCACAAACAACTTTACATTCATAATCGTTGTCATATAAAACTTCTAAATGTTCTGTTACAAAGCCAACTGGTGTATATACGAATGAACGGAAGCCCTTTTGCTCGTAAAGTTCACGCGTTAAGTCCTGAACATCTGGACCGATCCATGGCTCAGGTGTTTGACCTGCTGACTGCCAGCCAACTTCTACATTGTTTACACCTGTCGCTTCTTTAATTAATCGAGCTGTCTCAATTAATTGATCTTCATATGGATCGCCTAGCTCTTTAATTTTCTCTGGAAGTGAATGTGCAGACACGATTAAACATGCTTTTTCACGTTCTCCTTCAGACATTGCATTAAATGTTTCATTCACTTTCATTTTCCAATACTCAATGAACTTCGGCTCATCATACCAAGATTCTACAGAAGTAATTGTTAATCGATCTCCAGCCGCTTCTGTTGCACGACCATTATATGATTTAATAGAGAACGTTGAGAAATGAGGAGCTAATACGATAGAAACCGCTTCTTTAATACCTTCCGCTACCATTCCTTCTACAGCATCTTCAATGAATGGGTGGATATGCTTTAATCCGATAAATAATTTATATTCCACATTATCTTGTACTTCATTTAAACGTGCACATAAAGCTTCAGCCTGCGCTTTAGTAGCAGCAGCAAGTGGCGATAAACCACCGATTGCTTCATAACGACTGCGTAAATCTTCTAAATGCTCTTCTGTTGGTTTGCGACCGTGGCGAATATGCGTATAGTAAGGTTCGATGTCTTCTTCTTTATAGGGTGTTCCGTATGCCATAACTAATAAGCCTTTAACTTCTTTCATTACCTTTTCACCTCTAAATAATAGTTAAATATATCTTTAATTATAGTATGTGACAAAAAGAAGCTGTCCAATTCATTAGGTTGGACAGCACCCTTTCTACGATGAAATCGAGATGTCATTCATAGAAAAGAAAATATTCTTGTTCATATCTATATTAAGAGCGTGCTTGGATTTGTTGAGCACTATACTCATGAATAAGAGCTGTTAAACGTTTTAACACTTCTGGGTCAACCTCTGGGAAGACACCATGACCTAAGTTAAAAATATGTCCTGGCATTTCTAAACCTTGATCGATAATATCTTTCGTGCGTTTTTCAATAATTGACCAGTCAGCAAGTAATAGTGATGGATCTAAATTGCCTTGTACTGGTCTAGTTATACCGTTTGCACGCGCTTCTTTAATTGGTAAACGCCAATCTAAGCCAACTACATCAATCGGTAAATCATTCCATTCTTTCGCTAAATGACTTGCACCGACGCCAAACTGAATAAGTGGCACATTTTCTTTTTTCAGCTCAGCAAAAATACGTGTCATAATCGGTTTAATGAAAACACGATAGTCTTCAACATTTAAAGCACCTACCCAAGAGTCAAATATTTGGATAGCTTTTGCTCCCGCTTCGACTTGGGCAGAAACATCAGAAATAATCATGTCAGCTAATTTGTCCATTAATGCAAACCAAGCTTGAGGCTCTGATACCATAAATGACTTTGTTTTATTATAATTTCTTGAAGGACCACCTTCAATCATATAGCTTGCAAGGGTGAATGGCGCACCTGCAAAGCAGATTAAAGGTACATTTAGTTGTTCCTCTGTTAACATTTTTATCGTCTCTAAAACGTATGGTGTATGTTCTTTCGCATTAAATTCGCCTAATTTTTCTATATCAGCGACTGAGCGAATAGGATTTGAAATTACAGGACCTACGCCTGCTTTGATTTTCACATCTACCCCAATACCAGGGAGTGGAGTTACTATATCTTTGTATAAAATTGCCGCATCAACATTGTAATTTTCTACTGGTAATCGCGTTACATATGCACAAAGCTCAGGTTGAAGTGTAATTTCCTCTAAAGAATACTTTTCTTTAATCGCACGATATTCTGGCTGAGAGCGTCCTGCTTGTCGCATATACCATACTGGTGTATGCTCAGTTCTTTCTCCTCGTGCAGCACGTAGAAGAGTATCATTAAAAGTTGTCATGAATAGTTCCTTCCCCTCAATAAAATTCATATCGTAAAATTCTCTTGTTTATTCCGTTATTATTGATATCCGTTTTCAATAGTAAACGCTTCCTCTGTTATTGTATAGTTTTCATAGTGAAATGTCATAAAATTGTTCTTTCTAAGACATTTCTTTTTTGACAAAGCTTTAGACTTCCACTTAAATGGAGATAATCACGCTATATTACGAAAATTCATAAGGAGGTCAATTTTATGTATATTTATTTAACTTCTGGTACAGGTGATTTTTTAGAACAGCTTAAGAATAAATATCCAAACGAGGCAATGATTTTAATACATGGAGAAGGGAACTCCGTGCTTATACACGAAACTGAAAGAAAATCAGTCTTTGCCACACCTCGTAAGTTTGAAGTGCTAGATTCAGTAAATGATTTAGAAGAACGCGGCTTCTTTGTATTCAACAATATTCCCGTTACAGATGAGGGTCGACCAGTTTTTGAACATCGCTTTTTAAATCGAGCAGGCGCTATAGAAGATGAGCCAGGCTTTGTAGCATTTCGACTACTTCGTCCATTAAATAGTGAAACATACATTGTCATGACACAATGGAACGGCCCTCATTCGTTTGAAGCATGGAAAAGCTCAAAGGCCTTTGCATCCGCACACGCTGAACGAAAAGAACCAACAGGTGTGAATCAACAAAATATTTTCTCAGCAGCTTCATATGTCACAACCTATAGCGCTGCTCCAAAGGAAGAAAATGAAGATTAGTTAGGGCGTGCAGGGATTCACTGCTTTCCACGGGTATCTCCCGGGTGCGAGGGTATTCGCTTCCCTTCCGCGAGTATTTCACTCAGATTCGCGAGTATTCTGCTCGAGTGCGCGAGTATCCACCAGGTGCGGGGTACTCGATGTTCTTCCGCGGGTTTTCTACTCCGTTTCGCGGGTATTCACTGCTCTTCCGCGAGTATTTCACTCAGATTCGCGAGTATTCGCTTCCCTTCCGCGAGTATCCACCAGGTGCAGGGTACTCGATGTTCTTCCGCGGGTATTCTCCGGGGGCGCGGGTATTCACTGCTCTTCCGCGAGTATTTCACTCAGATTCGCGAGTATTCGCTTCCCTTCCGCGAGTATTCTCCCCGGATTCGCGAGTATTCGCTTCTCTTCCGCGAGTATCCACCAGGTGCGGGGTACTCGATGTTCTTCCGCGGGTTTTCTACTCGGTTTCGCGGGTATTCACTGCTCTTCCGCGAGTATTCTCCGGGGGCGCGGGTATTCACTGCTCTTCCGCGAGTATTTCACTCAGATTCGCGAGTATTCGCTTCCCTTCCGCGAGTATTCTGCTCGGGTGCGCGAGTATCCACCAGGTGCAGGGTACTCGATGTTCTTCCGCGAGTATTCGCTTCCCTTCCGCGAGTATTCTCCCCGGATTCGCGGGGAATGCATTACTCTTGCCAAGAATATTCTTTTATGAGAAGTGCTGAACCGCTGTTTATCCAGTTTGTGAAACTATTATGTTACTAATAAAAATCTAGGATAATCTGTTTAAGGGGGTTTTACTGTGAACCAACGTTTACTTGAAAAGATTGATGCCCATTTTGATGAAATGGTGGCGATTCGTCGTCATCTACATATGCATCCGGAGCTGAGCTTTCTGGAGCAAGAAACCGCTAATTATATTATTCGATTTTATAAAAATCTAGGCGTACCGGTTGAAGCTAATGTCAGTGGATACGGTTTAATTGCACGGATTAAGGGAAGCAAGCCTGGCAAAACGATTGCCTTACGAGCAGACTTTGATGCACTGCCTATACAAGATGAAAAAGACGTACCATACAAATCAACTGTATCTGGCGTTATGCATGCTTGCGGGCATGATGGTCATACAGCCACTTTGTTAATTGTCGGTAAGCTATTGTGGGAAATGCGCGATGAATTAGCAGGAGAATATGTACTGATTCATCAGCATGCTGAAGAGGCTGATCCAGGCGGAGCGATTGGGATGGTACAGGCTGGAGCTTTGGATGGCGTTGATGCTATTTTTGGTACACATCTATCTTCTAACCATCCAACAGGCATGATTGGCTACCGCGTCGGTCCAACGATGGCTGCTGTTGATAGTTTTGAAATGAAAATTCAAGGTCAAGGCGGTCACGGCGCTCATCCGGATCAAACAAAGGATGCAATCGTTATTGGCTCTCAGCTTGTTATGAATTTACAACAACTTGTCGCACGTCGAGTTGACCCAATCGAATCGGCTGTTTTATCAGTTGGTTCATTCGTAGCATCTAATGCTGACAATATTATTGCCGATACAGCCTATTTAAATGGTACAATTCGAACATTTGATAAGAATGTTCGTGAAACGATGGAGCGTGAGTTTAAACGGGTTATCCAAGGTACAGAAATTGCGCATGATTGTACAATTGAACTGAATTATCGTCGTGGCTACCCCGCAGTTGTAAATCATGAGAAAGAAACACTATTTGTGCGTGACATCGCACAGGATATTTGCGATGTTATGGAAGTTAAAGCAAGTATGGGGGCTGAAGATTTCGCTTACTACTTAGAAGAAAAACCAGGTACTTTCTTCTTTACTGGAGCCAGACCATCTGAATATGCACCACATCATCATCCAAAATTCGATATAGATGAAAAAGGTATGCTCATTGCTGCAAAGGTATTATTAACAGCAGCACTAGACTACCAATTAGTAGAATAGAAAATAAAGCTCATTTCTCCAATTCTTTTATCGGAGAAATGAGCTTTTGATTTCATTATCAAGATTTTGAGACCTTAGCAGTCAATTCACTTACAATCAGTATGATAATAAAAGTTACATAAAACATTGGCTGTGTGATACCACATAGACCAACTATAATAGCTTGAGTGATCATCGCAAGACGTACAATTTGATTGACTGCTACCTTACGTGCTTCATCAGGTAAAGGATAAAGCATGTCCATGCGGAACTCACCACTTGATAATAATGCCGACTTTAATTGTATAGTTGTAGCAAAGCTTAATGCACCTGCAACAATCCATGAAACGACTGGTATATCTACAAAGGCTGCAATAACAGCTGAAATCACTGTTAAACGGAACCATAAATAAAAATGATCATCTGTTCGGATGAATGTACGGTACACCAAGTATTTTTGAGTATTATCCTTGTTGTATGGAACAAATTTGTAAAGCCAGTCAAGCCAACCTCGACGACGGATGCTACCACGTAGATGTGGAACGTCTGTGAAATAATTAGCAAAACGATAGAAGCTCATCATGCGGTTTTGTTCAAGCTTTACGAAATGCTCGTATGGGACAGGTTCACCCGTGCATTTTTTTCTAAATATTACAATATACACACACCCAATTGCAGCAGCAACAATTGCTAAAATAAGCTGCATATGAAGCCCCATGTACACAGCAACACTAAAGATAACAGCTCGAATTAGCCTGTCCACCCATATCATTTGACCCCGTTCACTATAACGAAAGCTAAATTCGCCCTGAACGCTCAAATACTTCAATATAATAATAAGTAGGAACACTGACCAAATTTCAAATGTAGTTAATTCAGTAACAGCCTTTAGTAAAGGGATACTAACGATATAAACAATTGCCACAACCCACACCTGTGACCAAAACGTCCACGCTAACGCCTTTTTGAAATACTGCGACATTTTTGATTCTAAAGGTAATAAATACACTTGGTCTGGCTCTCTCAAAAGTGAAGTTGGACGACTAAATGCTAGTAAAATCCCTACAAATACTGCGATTAATACCTCTGCTGGAAAATCAGACTGTACAACTTTCAGCCATTCACTATATTGATAACCCCCTGCTCCGATAAGAAATACTAGTACAATCGCTAAATGCCCTGTAAAAATAAACCGCATATATTTTTGCACTTCACCTATATAGTGCATGAAGCGAGAGGACCATACATCACGCAAGTTCTTCATGGTCGCGCTCCTTTGTCATTGCAATATATAAATCATCCAATGTCGCATGTGGCATCGCAAATGCGTTGCGTAAATCCTCCATTGTTCCTTGTGCTCGCACACGTCCTTCATGCAATAAAATGATGCGGTCACAATGCTTTTCAGCGGTCGATAAAATATGCGTGGACATTAATATAGAAGCGCCCTCTTTTTTCTTTTCATCCATCTGATCAAGCAATGATTGAATCCCAAGTGGATCAAGACCCACAAAAGGCTCATCAATAATGTAAAGACTTGGATTGACTAAAAAGGCACACATAATCATAACCTTTTGACGCATTCCCTTTGAGAAATGCGAAGGGAACCAATTAAGTCGCTTTTCCATTCGAAATTCTTTTAATAATATTTCTGAACGAGCTGCGAGTGTTGCTTCATCTAAACCGTAAGCCATTGCGGTCAATTCTAAATGTTCACGTAATGTTAGCTCATCGTATAATACAGGTGTTTCAGGAATATAGGAAAATGCTGTACGATACTTGTCCGTATTTTCCTTTAACGTCACACCATTCAAACGAATGTCGCCTTCTTTCGGAAGCATTGTTCCGATGATATGCTTAATCGTTGTACTTTTCCCAGCGCCGTTCAAGCCTATTAAGCCAACAAGCTCTCCTTTTTCAATCGCAAATGATAAATCTTTAATAACAGGCTTTCTTGTATAACCACCTGTCACATGTTGTACTTCTAATACCGTCATGCCCTCACTCCTCTTCTAGTTTATATTTTATCAAAAATTAGCAAATGATACAGTTATGAGTGTGATAGAATGTACTTACATATAAAATAAGGAGGAATTTTCAAATGAGCGATTGCCTATTTTGCAAAATCATTGATGGATCTATTCCAAGCACAAAAATTTATGAAGACGAGCATGTCTATGCATTTACTGACATTTCGCCCGTTGCAAAAGGTCATACACTATTAATTCCAAAACATCACTGTAAGGATCTATTCGAAATGCCTGAGGATGTAGCTCGTAATTTATATGCAGTAGCACCGAAAATTGCAAATGCTATTAAAGCTGCTTTTAATCCAATCGGACTGAATACAATTAATAATAATGGTGCTGCAGCTGGACAAACTGTTTTCCACTATCACTTACATTTTATTCCACGTTACGATCAAAAAGAAGGCTTGGGCTTAATTTGGCAAACACAAAAATATACACCAGAGCAATTAACTGAAGTTGCTGAAAGCATTAAAGCTAGCATTGAGACACTCTAATTGTCAGAATTGTGTGTTGCAATTTTTAAATTTATAGCGTACAATCACAAATAAGTTTCGCTAACGGTCATGAGGACACGTTAGGAGACAAAAAAGATTAGCATAGTCGAGGAGAGATTAGAAATGAATACAAAGAATTTAGTATTAATGGCCCTTTTAGTTGGTGTTGGTGCTACCCTTTACGTGGTCACACCAGGTATGGTAAATGGCATGAAACCTGATTTCATGCTAACAATGATGTTTATTGGCATTTTATTGTTCCCTACTTTTAAAGAAACGTTCTTACTTTCTTTAGCAACAGGAGTACTTTCAGGATTGTTTACAACATTTCCAGCTGGCCTTGTTCCAAATATTATCGATAAAGCAGTAACAGGCTTTGTCTTTTTAGCTGTCTTAATGGTGCTAAAAAAATTGGCAAGCAATTTCGCAGTATCTGCTGGTTTAGTTGGTTTAGGAACAATTTTATCTGGAACGGTCTTTTTAGCAGTCGCACTTTTTGTTTTCAATGCAAATGTTGGTGCAACATTCGCTGTTCTATTTGTAGGCGTTGTATTACCTGCTGTAGTATTTAATGTTATTGCTTTTGCAATTATTTATCCTATAGTTGCAAAATTAGTGAAGCGTTCTAAATTCCAAACAGCTATTTCAATTTAATAAAAATACATGTTCATCTACAAAGGAAACTAAACCGTGATTCAAAATCACTCGTTTAGTTTCTTTTTTCTTTTTGTATTTGTACATTTCATGGTTTAATAGTAGGTAACACATGATCATTAAAGAAATGAGGTATTCAAAATGAAAGCAAAACCATTTTTATTTGGACTGGCAGCTGGGATTGTCGGCGGTACAATCGCTGTATTTTTTTCAACTCCTCAATCAGGACAACAATTACGTGCTAATTTGCGAGCAAATGCTGCAAGTACAAAGGACAAGCTTTTAGATGTAAAACAGCAAGCAGGCACAGTTAAACAATCCGTTAATTCACTCACAAATGAAATGAAAAATAATATACCACTAATAATAAATGATTTAAAACAAACTATTACTACATTTACTGAAGAAATCGAGCCGTCAAAAAATAACTTACAACAAGAAATAGAAGCATTACAGAATTCAATAAGCGAAATCGAGAAAAACGTTGCACAATTTACAGAAAAAAAGAAAAAACCGCAAGAAAAAGTTAGCGACTAAAGTCCTTGCACACTGATAAATAAACTGCATTTTTATCAATTTCAATCTATATAATGTTATTTTTCAACCACTTTTCAATTTTTTAATTTTTCTAACTTTAAACTTTTTTCCTTTATTGCTATAATATTTTTAAAATGTTAAAGAAAGCAGTAGGTGATGGCTTTGTCAGAGGAATTATACACTCAAAAAGAAGCGATGCTTTATAGTCAAAGAATTGCGCAATTATCAAAAGCCTTATGGAAAGCAGTGGAAAAAGATTGGCAGCAATGGATTAAACCCTACGATTTAAATATTAACGAACATCATATTTTATGGATTTCGTATCATTTAAAAGGGGCTTCAATTTCCGATGTGGCAAAATTCGGGGTTATGCACGTTTCTACAGCATTTAATTTTTCTAAAAAATTAGAAGAACGTGGATTCCTTAAGTTTTCAAAGCGGGATGACGATAAGCGTAATACGTATGTTGAGTTAACAGAAACAGGTACAGAACTTATTGTTGAAATGAATAGTAATTATCATAATACGTATCATTCTGTGCTAGAAGGCTCATTAGCTTTAAAAGACCTATACGGTCGCTTCCCAGAATTTTTAGACGTTATGGCTGTTATTCGCAATATATACGGTGAGGACTTCATCGACATTTTTGAGCGTTCCTTCCAACACTTCCGTGAGTCCTTTGATAAGGTAGAAGAACGTCCAACTGTAAAAGGATGAAAGTGAAAATAATAGGCTTTTAGGGTCGGTTGTTCGTAATCTGAGCTTAATGGCCTTAAAGCCTATAAATCATGCTAAAAGAGGTACTTCAGAAATTTTTCTGAGATACCTCCTTTTTCTTGCATTCTAGCAAAAATCAATTTACATTAGATAGGACCATTCATACTACGGAGTTGATAATCATGCATTGTTGGAAAATATTAAACCTTGAACATCATTACGGAAAAACGCGTATTATGATCATGGCTATATTTTCTTTTTTAACTGTATTCTCTCTTTCCTATGTAACATTTAATTTATTTAATGATGAGCACTATACAGATCGTTTGTTTTGGCTATTTGTAATTGCTGTATTTGCAATCTATCCAATCCACAAATGCTTACACTTTCTAGCATTGTATGATTTACGTCAACATTTAAAATTGCGTGTGCGTACCCAATTTTATGTTATTCCTGTGCTACACATGCGTATCCGTGAACCTTTATCGAAAAATCGTTATATTTTAGCTTTACTCACACCATTTATTGTTTTAAATACAAGCATTATATTAGGTACACTGCTATTCCCTGCGTATACACATTACGGCACTTTACTTTTAGCTTACCATTGTAGTCTATGTGTAATTGATATTCTATATGTGAAATATTTATTAAATTCACCTAAAGACTCCCAGGTTGAGGAGACGCCTAAGGGCTATGAAATTTTAGTGCCACCTACTATTCACTAAATTGCTTGTACTTGTGTTTTATTGACGTTTTTTGTTATGCTATTAATACTGAAAGAGGGGAGGAATAGACTTGCTGTTAATGATTGTAGTTCTATTCTCGGTGTTCTATTTATTTCAAATAAACCGCATGACTTATGCGCTGTGCATGCGACGTGAAATTCCCGAAGAAAAACAACCAAAAGTATTCCGAACTATAAATATACTTATAACAATATTACTTGTCTCATTTTATATTGAAGTTTTATATGCAGTATAGTAGATCAATTATGCCTCGGCATAATTCCGTGACATCCGCCGGAGGCTTTAACTTATTTCAGCGGATGTTTGGACACCTTTTGAAAGTTACTTAAATCCGCATTCATCTCGCCACCAATAGAGGTGGAAGATTTTTGTAGCTGGCGCTTCGCTTTCGCTACAAAAGTCATCTGCTGAAAGAAGTTAATAAGAAAAAGGCATCCACTTCCTTTTGGACACCTAATGTGATCACTTGGTCTGACCATATATTTGTGACGTGACCTCAAAACTGCGGTGTGGATGCCTTACATTGTAAAAAAAGCTAAGGACGTTAAACCCTTAGCTTTTCGTCATTTTTATTAATTAATATAGGAACGCTGCACCAACGATAATTAATAAAATAAACAACACAACTAATAAAGCAAAGCCTGAGCCGTAGCCACCGCCACCATATCCTCCGCTGCTCATAACTTCACCCCCTTTCTTTTCTATATCCTATGCGCTTGAAAGTTTGAAATATAGGCTATACTCAAGGGGGAACCATTTTGTTTTTAAAACGTTTATGTTATAGTAAAAAATGGACGAAACCATTGTAAGGAGAGAATATCCACTATGAAAAAGACAGTTTTATCTTTAACATTAGCTGCTTCGGTATTAGCGCTTGGTGCTTGTAGCGGAGGAGACAACAAAACGATTGCAACTTCAAAAGTAGGAGACATTACAGTTGCTGACTTTAACAAAACATCAAAAAATTTAGCAGGTTCTCAAATACTTTCACAAATGTTGACTGAAAAAGTATTAGCTGATAAATATAAAGTATCAGATAAAGAAGTCAAAGAGGCATATGACGCAACTGCTTCACAATTTGGTGATGACTTTGCCCAAGCACTTTCTGAGAACGGCCTAACTGAAGAAGGCTATAAAGATGCTTTACGTGTTCAACTTCTTTCTGAAAAGGCTTTAAAAGATAAAGCTTTTAAAGAAGCAGATATCAAAAAACATTATGAGCAAATGAAAACTGAGTTAAATGGTCGTCATATTTTAGTAGCAGATGAGAAAACAGCTCAAGAAGTCATTGCCAAAATTAAAGGTGGCGCTAAATTTGCTGATGTAGCAAAAGAATACTCAACTGATACTGGCTCTGCTCCAAAAGGCGGAGAGCTTGGTTGGTTCTCTGTTGGCGCAATGGTAGATGAATTTAATGATGCTGCTTATGCCCTTCCTGAAAACACTTTAAGTGAACCAGTTAAAACAAGCTTTGGTTACCACGTTATTGAAATTACGGACAAGCGTGATGTAAAAGGTGTTGGCTCATTCAAAGATGAAGAAGAAAACATCCGTTCACAGATGCTACAAAAATTAGGGCAGACAGGTGAGGACCAACAAGTTCTTAAAGATATCATTGCAAAAATGGCAAAAGATGCTGATATTAAAACATCTGATAAAGAATTAGAACCTGTTATCAAGTCCCTTACAACAACAAGTGAAGAGCAAGCTAAAGCTCAAGAAGAAGCAGCTAAAAAAGCTCAAGAAAACGCTGAAAAAGAAAGTAATAAAGATACTGACAAAAAATAATCTAAATTTGTTGTTATTTTACTATATGAAAAAGGGTTACGCTTATACAGGCGTAACCCTTTTTATACAAAAAGTATCTTGAAAACACTTATAAAAGGCAAATGAAGAGGATTTATTTTGAATAAAGTTTAATCAAAATGAATCCTCTTTCCTTTTAAATGCTATTTCATTTTTTCACAAAGGTGCTATCACATGACTTTGCTTTTAGCCTTCTTCCTTTACTAAGAGGCTCATCTGTGACGCTTTCGCTCGGTCCTGAATCCAATCAACTTATAGACAGAGCATCCCCCTCTGAAGCCTCAGATCTACATTTATTTAATAGACGGCTTATAAAACGATCGATTATCAAGCGGAAATAGTCGCTCAGTAAACTCACCTGGCGCTGTTTTACCTAATGCTCGTGCTAGCATGTTCATCTTTGCATCAATATTATCAATATAATGCAAGATTTCCGCTTCTTGAATCATCGGTTTTTTCGGGCTGCCCCATTCTTCTTTACCGTGGTGAGAAAGCACCATATGTTGCAATAGCATGACTTCCTCTCCCTCGATCTCTAGTTCACTAGCAATCTTGGCAATTTCATTGACCATAATCGTAATATGACCAAGTAAATTCCCTTCTACAGTATACATTGTTGCAACTGGCCCTGATAGCTCAACAACCTTACCGATATCATGCAGAATAATCCCTGCATATAACAGATCTCGATTTAATGTAGGATATAAATCAGCAATTGCTTTTCCTAGTCTTAACATTGACACCATATGATCCAAAAGACCAGATGCATAATCATGGTGATTTTTCGTTGCAGCTGGATATACTAAAATAGCATCTTGATGTTTTTTAATAGCTGCACGTGTAATTCGAGAAATATTTGGATTTTTAATATCAAAGAAAAATTGCGTCAATTCTTCATATAATTCTTCTTTTGGAGTTGCTGAGGAAGGAACTAAATCATTAATAGCAATTCCCTCCTCCGGTTTTGCTACACGGATTGATTTTATACGCAATTGGTTTTTGCCACGGTAGTCATGAATTTCTCCACCTACACGGACAATTGCCTCAGCGTGATACATTTTTTCATGATCATCATTTGTATCCCATAGCTTTGCCTCAATATCTCCACTTTTATCTTGTAATAACAGTGACATAAATGGCTTTCCAACTGTGGTAACTCCTTTTGTCGCCTGTTTAATTAATAAAAATTGATCAACTGATTCTCCAACCTGGAGCGTCGTAATACCCTTCATTTTGACGCCACTCCCCTTTCATTTGCTAGTGCTCCTACATTAACTATTTGGTCTTTCTGCCAATGTTCGAGCATCCCGTCATGGCAAGTAAAATATAAAATTTGACGTTCATACCCTACTTCTTTCATTAATTGTACCATTTTGTCTGTACGGTTTCGATCAAAATGGACAAAAGGGTCGTCCATAATAAATGGAAATGGAGCAGAAGTTGTCAGTGTTTTTGCTAGTGCCATGCGCAACGAAATATAAGCTTGCTCCTTCGTTGCCTGTGATAATTCTGCCATTTGATAACGTAATCCAGAAACATCCTGTGTAACAAAATAGCCTTCATCATTAATTAAAAGCTTCTCGTAACGTCCACCTGTTAATAAATTAAATATCGCATTAACCTCTGTCAAAACATTTGGTAGTTTTTCTTCTCTTAGGCGGAACAATGTTTCATGAATCGCAGTAGCCAATGCCTTTTTTGTAGCCCATTGCCCTATTAGCTGTTGCAGCACTGATTTCTCCTCTTCAAACTGTTGAAGCAATTGACCATATTTCTCGTCATTTAGAAGATTCTCCTTCTGGATTTGTAGTGTCGCGCGTTGTTCTAAGCAATGATCTATAGCTAGCTGCATTGCGCCACGCTCTTCTTCTAAAGTAAGTAGTTTTTCTTTAAGCTGTTCCTCGTCCATTAATGACTGTTCGTTGCCTACATTCAGCGAGGCTAGCTGACTCTGAATGGCTTGAAGTTCTGTTGTTATTTTTTGTTGTTGCTCAAATTGTTCATGAGTTTCGTAATAAGCCTTCTCTGATTGAACATTCGCAGCATTATATAACTGAGTAATTTCAGACTCATAGCTGTCTATATGTGATTGAACTCCTTGAATTTTGGTCTGAAGGTTAGTTAACTGCTCTTTTGCTTGTTGAGATATCTGTTGCTCCTGCTGTAAAGTAAGGAATGTATTACGTAAATGCATAAAGAGTTCTTGCTCACTATACTCTGCATGTAAGACTCGCTGTACTTGATCTAGAAGCTCAATTTTCTCCGCTTGTACCGTTTGTAGGAGTGTAAATGTACTCTTCTTTTTTGCTGCCAATTCTTGAGCACCACGAATGCGCATAAACAGCTCGGGTAATAATGTTTTCGGTATATTCCCCTCTAAGCGATAGCGCCCTAAAAAATGTTGAAGCGACTGAGTAGCCTCTTCACTCACCTGCTCAGCCCGCTGAATTTTATATTCAAGTTTCACATATTGATGTTCTTTTTCTTGCTGTTGCTCATTTACATGTAACAAGCGATCTTCAAGTTTTTGTTTTTTCAGCAGGATGGCTTGAGCAACATTTTCCTCCTGCTCTAACTCACGTATTTGCTGACTTTGTTGTTTACTCGGCGCTTCATGTGTTTGTCTAGCAAATTTCAAATATAAAATAATGATCAGCGACATAACCGCTCCTACAACGATGACAGCCATATTTTTTTCCATAACACCATAAATAAACGAAAGTATACTTATGGCTAACACAATAAATATAAAAACATTTGGTTGTTGTTGTTTCGAGCGCTGCGACCTTCCATAGCGCAATTGTTCAAGCTTTCGCTTTCGTTGAGGCCACTGTGCTAAAATATGTTCTTCCTCTGTAGATAATGACTCCTGTTGAAGCTGTTGTTTTAGTTGAGCAATTGTATCTAATTCTGCATGTAGTTGCTCCAACGAACGCAAATGAAATTTCAGTTCTTCTTCTGCTTCTTCTAATAGGCTTAATTGTTGTTGAAACTGTTCTTCTTGCTGTAATGACACTGTTTCCACAAGTAGAATATCCTGCGCTGTTTTTTCCTGAACACCTAACAAACGAAACTGCGCTTCTATTTCTTGCTCGATTAAAAACAGCTCATCCATTAAGTTCTGTTCCTTAACGACTAACTGATTCCATGTTGCTTCCCTATTTAAAAGCCGAGACATTTCAGTAATAGTTTGCTCGTCCACCGTTAATTGTAGCTTTTTTTGTAGTTCCTGATACTGCTCCCTCAGCTGCTGCATTTGTAGTGTTTCATGCATAAGCCGATCCTTTAATTGCTCATAACGTCGGATCCCTTCTGGTGGAAACTGCACATGTTCATAGCTTTTTTGCGTCTGTTCGAAAGCTTTTTGCTGTTTTAAAAGCGGCATAGCCTGCTGCAGAATTGTAAGCTGTTGCCAATTTCGTTGCTGTGTTTTTTGCTGATTATATAACCCTTCTAGCCTTTGATCGAGCTGTTGTAATTGTAATAATTTATCCTCAAAGGTCTGAATATTACCTTGTTCTTGTTTAATTGTGCGTTCTAGCTTTTTTACATGCTCCAATTTTTGATTAATGAGTGGCACTTTGCCTGTTTTTTTAAAAAGCTCACCAGATTCTTTGTCCATTTTCTTTTCTAGAGACGATAGCTGTTGAATCCCTGTTGTCCCAGAGGCAAGCAACAAATGTGTAAGCTCTTCCTCTGACATTTTTTCAATGCCCTGTAGTTCATGTAATGAAAAGGAGAAAATGGACTCAAAGGAAGCTTTTGAATAACCATATAATAGTTTTGCTAAAAGTTCCTCATGCCCAATTGTTCCGTCTTCTAGATAAACTGTGACATCTCCAGCGGCCTTTCCTTTAATGCGTTCTATCGTGCATTGCCCATACGTTGGATGCCCAATTGTAAGCTGACCACCGAATTTAGTCGATACTTTCGGCTCATATTTACGTTGTGTCTGCTGTCTCGTGGGAAATCCGAAAAGCATTTGTAAAATAAACTGTTGAATGGTTGTTTTACCCGCTTCATTCATACCATAAAAAATGGTAACACCTTCATGTAAAGTAATGGTGATGTTTTCATGCTTACCAAAACCATAAATTTGGATTTTTTGTATCGTTAGCATGTTATTCACACCCTTTGAATTTCTTCTGCTAATAATTCTTGCGCGTTGTGCATTAAATTTTTAATGTCCTGTTCTGTTAAAGGCTCGATCAGTCTTGCACCACCAGCATGTTGGTATAGTTCCTTTAAAATATCCTTCCATTCAGAAATGTCCCATTGCTCCATTAGATTCATCACCGATTCAGTCGCAGCAGTATGCTCATACAATACTGATGATTGATGTAACACAAGCTTTTGTACCCAGCACATCGGTTCAATCCCATCCTCAGCTTCTCGAATTGTTTCTAGCCATGCATCAACTGTAGCATGTTCAAATAAAGATTGTGATTGTTCATCTATATTTTTCAAATGCAGTTCAACAACAGTTGCCCCATACTCTTGACGATTAAGCATCAGTGCTTCCTCACATTTTTTTAGGAGTTCATTTGCATGAAACACATTCGTACAATCCATCTCTACCGTGTTATAAACAACAGCAGATGTCGGTACAAATTCCAAATCAGTAGAGGTTTGTGACAAGGTTACGTCATAGAAGCCCTTTATCCCCTGCTCTTTCCGATGTCGGCTTTGAATATTGCCTGGATAAACAATCGGTGGATTTTGATGTAAAAGTTGTCGTTTATGAATATGCCCTAAAGCCCAGTAATGATAGTTTTTTTCAAGAAGTTGATCTTTTGTGAACGGTGCATAAACAGCATGTGTGGTATCACTAGCTTCACTACCATGAAGCATACCAATATGAATAGCATGCTCGTCCTGTGCAATAGGATAACTATCAATCATTGATTTCGTTATATGACGGTCACTATAGCTGAAGCCATAAATATTAACTTGCTGACCACGTATTTTTAATTGCACAACACTTGTTTCAGCTGGTAATTCATAAACGTTGCTCGGTAAAGCAAAGCGGGTCCAAGCACCATTTAAGTGATCGTGATTACCATAACTTAAAATGACCGGGATATTATGCTGAAAGAGTTTCTCCATAGCTTCTTGAAATCGTCTTTGTGCCTGCAGGCTACGATTTTCACCATCATATATATCACCGACAATCAGTAAAAAATCAGGTTTCTCCTGAATAGCTTTTTGAATAATTTTATCAAAAGCTTCAAAAGTACTTGTTCGAATCTTTTTGAAATTTTGCTCTGGTAAACCAAATAAGCCCTTAAATGGACTATCTAAATGTAAATCCGCCATATGGAAAAAACGAATTGCTGACATCCAATCACCTCAAGTAATAAATAATCTATACCTTGTCGTCATTCTTTCATCATTCGCAGTGCAGTAATTAATTCAGTACATCGGAATTGCTACTTCAATAATTTACTAACTGCTATTTGTCTCATTTCTATAATGAGACATTCGTGAATCACGCCAAAACCGAATATTTGTTCTATTTTATCATACTTCCCGCTAGTTGAGAAATGTATTCAAAGAATGTTCATTATTAGTATTGCCTCAAATTTTCCACAACTTTCATAATTTATCGAAATTTTCGCTAGTTTTACCGTGAAGTTTATAAATCTTCTATGTATAATAGATATATATTTAAGTAAAGGGTGGGGTTTGTATGGAGAATTATCGTTTTACAGCTTTTGAAAAAACTGGGGAAACGTTGTTTGATGAAACATGGACTTTCGAAAACGATGAGACTGCAAAAATCAGCGGTCTACAGCAGATCGAAGAAAAAGGTGTTGCCAACAAAACTCATCGCCTTGTTAACTCTTCGGGTAAATTAATCTTATTTCATGTCTAAAAATGGCTAGTAAAAGGCACGTAGTACACCTTACTACGTGCCTTTTAGGCCTACATGATGTTGGTCACTCAGTCGTTGCCACAGGACGTGGCGTTCTTAGACTGAGTTCCTCTATATCAACGGGTGTTTGGACACCCAATGAAAGAGGTCACATTTATTTTCCTACAAAGGCAGGTGCTCTTTTCTCTACAAACGCATGGATTCCCTCTAAATGATCGGCCGTTTTTCGCATCGCTGCTTGCCCAGCCGCTTCCATCGATAAAATACTCTCTAATTGCGGTAAATTTTGAGCATGGAGAATTTTTTTAGTCGTAATCATCGAGGCAATTGGAGAAGCAAGCATTTTTCCAACTAGTTGGTCAGTAATCGCAAAAACAGTTCCATCTGGTGCAACGTAGTCAATTAACCCTTCATCATGCGCTTCCGATGCAGTTAATACCTTACCTTCCCAAATCATTTGTTTAGCTTTGACAGTACCCACACGTTCCTTCATAAAGAAATGACCGCCACCATCAGGGATGAGTCCTATACCTATGAAATTCATAGCGAGCTTACTATTTTCACATGCCACAACGATGTCAGCCCCTAACGCTAGACTAAAGCCTAATCCAGCTGACGCTCCATGAACTGCCGCAATGACGATCATTGGTAGCTGATAATATGCCTTGACAATACGTGTTAAATAAACCATTGCATCATTTATTTCAAGTGGCTTATTTGAATCTAGCATCGCTTTAATATCGCCACCTGCAGAAAATACTTTTCCTTCCCCGCGAATAACGAGAACTTGTATTTCTTGCTCTTGATGTAGCGCTTCAAAGCATTCTGCTAGTTCACGCATCATTACATCATCCATGGCGTTCATGGCATGTGGTCGATTTAATGTTAATGTTGCGCGGCGATCTAATTTTTCTAATGTAATTGTTGAAAATTCCATCCCAACACCCCCAAATATGAATAGTCATTCACTATAACTATTCGTGTTTTTTTAGAAAACTCCTTCTCTCCTACGCAAAATAGCACTTGATATGCTATATTTAAGGACGAATATTGATTTAAAGGTGGTTAATAATTGTGACACAGAAAGACTATCGTGTATTACTTTATTATAAATATATAGCTATTGAAGACCCTGTAGCATTCGCAGAGGAACATTTAGCAGTTTGTAAAGAAATCGGGCTTCTTGGTCGTATTTTAGTTGGATATGAGGGCATTAATGGAACGGTTTCAGGTACAGTCGAGCAAACTGATGCTTACATGAATCATATGAAGGCAGACCCTCGTTTTAGCGATATTATGTGGAAAATTGATGAAGTCGAAGGGCATGCCTTTAAAAAAATGCATGTGCGCCCTCGTAAAGAGGTTGTACACCTTGGTTTGAACGATGATATCAATCCTTTAGAAATAACAGGTGATTATTTATCTCCAAAGGAATTTATGGAACGTATGCAGGAGGATAATACGGTAGTTATTGATGCTCGTAATGATTATGAATATGACCTCGGACATTTCCGTGGTGCGGTGCGTCCAGATATTGAAAACTTCCGTGATCTACCAGCTTGGATGGAGGCTCATAAAGAAGATTTTGCTGATAAGAAAATTTTAACTTACTGCACAGGTGGTATTCGCTGCGAAAAATTCTCTGGCTGGTTAAAACGTGAAGGCTATGGAGAAAGTGTTGGTCAGTTACACGGTGGAATTGCCACGTATGCCAAAGACCCTGAAGTAAAAGGTCAACTATGGGATGGACAAATGTTTGTCTTTGATCGACGTCGTAGTGTACCGATTAATCAGGTGGAACATGTGATTGTCGGCAAGGATTTTTTCACTGGTGAACCGACAGAACGTTATACAAACTGCGCAAACCCTGAATGCCATAAATTAATGCTTTGCGAGGAAAAGCATGAGGCTTTCTATATGCGTAGCTGTTCAGACGAATGCCGCCGCGCAGAACGCAACTTCTTTGTTGAAGAGAATGGTTGGACAAAAGAGCAGATTGAGGAACAAATCGCGAAAATCGCTGAAGTTCAAAATCCTTCTTTATAAGTAAAAGGAGCATCATCCATTTGCGGTGATGCTCTTTCATATCCCAAAATATTTTAATATTTTACACTGGATCATCATCGAAAATTGGAGATAGCATTTTTAAACATAGTTGATTGGAGTGGAGGCTGGGCGACTCCTTGGGGATCAGCGATTTAGAGGAACGAAGGCTAAAACCATCACGTCCTGTGATAACGCCTTCGTGACCAACATCCTGTTGGCCCGAGACCCTGGAGCGAGCAACGCGAGTGAAGCGGCTCATCGGACGCCCCCAGGAAGCTCTGCTCTGCGCGAAAGCGAAGCGTCAGCGGCAAAGCGCCCAGCCGGAACGGAAATCAACCCCACGTTCGATGAGAGAAGTACTCTTTTTCGCCTGAGTAATCGTACATTTAAGCGAGCATTTCCCTCTCTCTAGAGCTTGCTAAATCTCACTTAAATTTGTCTTCATTCCTCTCTAGCCAAGTAACGCCCTACCTGTCTGCCACTAAATAAACAACCACCAACAAATGTCCCTTCTAAAGCACGGTAACCGTGTACACCGCCACCGCCAAAACCACTAACTTCCCCAGCTGCAAATAAACCCGGTATAGGCTGACTATCAATTCCTAACACTGCACCATTCAAATTTGTCTGTAAGCCTCCTAATGTTTTACGCGTTAAAATATTTAAACGTACCGCAATAAGTGGCCAATTGTGGGGATCTAATATTTTATGGGGCTTCGCAACGCGCACAAATTTATCACCAACATAGTTTCTTGCGCCATGAATAGCATTAACCTGTAAGTCCTTTGTAAATTTATTGTCCATTTCACGATCCCTTGCTAAAATTTGTTCTTTTATTTTGATAAAATCAAGAAGATCATTGCCAGCCAACTTGTTCATCCCTTCAATTAACTCTTTTAAATCATTAGCAATCACAAAATCCTCACCATGATTTTTAAATGCCTGAATTGGACCCGGTGCTCCTGGCAAAACACGTTTCAGAACATCACTAATACTTTTATTTGTTAAATCAGGATTTTGTTCAGAGCCTGATAATGCAAATTCTTTTTCAATAATTTTTTCAGTTAAAATAAACCACGAATAATCATAACCTGTTTTTTGAATTGCCTCTAATGTGCTTAACGTATCGAAACCCGGAAAATTTGGTGCTCCAAATCGATTGCCTTCTGCATCAAACCATAATGATGAAGGGCCAGGCAAAATTCGAATGCCATGATTTGGCCAAATAGGGTCCCAATTTTTCAAGCCTTCTGTATAATGCCACATGCGGTCTCGATTAACGATACGTCCCCCCGCATGCTCAGTAATTTCTAACATTCTGCCATCTACATAAGCAGGGACACCACTGACCATATTTTTTGGTGGTGTACCAAGTCGAGCAGGCCAATTTTTTCTGATTAAATCAAAATTTGCCCCTATCCCACCGCTCGCCACAATAACCGCTCCCGCTTCATAAGAAAATTCGCCAATCCCTAGCCTAGAGCTTTTTTCACCGCGAATTGCATAGCTTTCAGCCAACACAGTTCCACTAATCCCTGTAATCCTGCCATCTTGTTGAATAAACTCATCTACACGATGTCTTGGTTTAAAATCTATATATCCATCCTTTATGGCCTTTTTCACTTTTTCAGCAAAAGGCTTTACAATGCCTGGTCCAGTTCCCCAAACAATATGAAATCTAGGAACTGAATTTCCGTGGCCGCCTGCTAATGATCCACCACGTTCTGCCCAACCGACGACAGGGAAAAACTTAATACCTATAGACTTTAACCAACTATATTTTTCACCAGCTGCAAAATCTACATAAGCCTTGGCCCATTTATACGCCCACGAATCTTCATCCTCCAAGCGATCAAAGCCAGCCGTTCCTTGCCAATCTTGCCATGCAAGTTCTTTACTATCCTTAATACCAAGCCTTCTTTGCTCTGGTGAATTTACTAAAAATATACCGCCAAAGGACCAGAATGCCTGTCCTCCCATTGAATTTTCAGGTTCTTGATCTACTAAAACAATTTTTTTCTTTGCATCCGCTAACTCACAGGCAGCTACTAATCCTGCCAGTCCTGCACCGACAATTGCTACATCATACATCATTCTATACCCCCTAAAAATCAATCTTTCATTACTTACATTCTTCTCTAAAGGATCGTTTACCTTCTACACATTGTAAATTTGACGAAATTGTGACAAGAAAAAATGTTCGCTTTCTTCCACTAAACCAAGAAAGTTTCCATTCACGTAGTCCATTTAATCCCAATATATTTCCGTATAATTTTCGACCTCAAATATTTGTTAAACGCCCATGTAATCTGACTTAGCATCTATCAGTAGCGCTTTCATTGTCCTTTCCAAAAAGACGAACGATAATCGAATGAAAATATAATAAAGTTCGTTTTTAGTTACTTTCCAGACTTTTAAAGTCAAGTTTTTTAATCTTTTTCAGAAATATTGTTGACAAAGGTGAACAATAAGGATTATGATGTTAACAAATTTAATCACACGAAAATATAACGACGGAGACATGCTAGTCGCAAGAAAATCCAAAGAGAGCTGATGGTTGGTGTAAATCAGCGATTTCTACGATAATAGTTCCACTCCTGAATAGATAAGCCGAACATCTCCAAAGTAAGCTTATCCGTCACATGCACGTTACGCATATAGCTAAGACTGCTAGAAATCTTTCAAGCAGTGATTAAGGGTGGTACCGCGAACCAAATTTATTCAGCCTTTCGCCCCTTACAACACAATCTTTGTGTTTGTAAGGCGCGGAAGGCTTTTTTATTGTTTTTTATTCTAGAAAGGAGATTGTTTGCATGCTGTAAGATATTTAGTTTTACAAATTTCAGACTGTTTCGTATATAAAGAACACTAAAAAATTTTTATTAAAAGGAGCTAATTACAAATGACTACTGCAACTAAAACAATTAACGTATTTATCGCTGACCCACTAAGTGAAGATGGTATTTTCCCACTACGACAAGAACAAGATTTAGACTTAAATATCATTGTTGATACTGGTCTTGCACCTGAAGAATTAATCGCAAAAATTGCGGATGTAGATGTTTTACTAGTACGTTCTCAAACAACGGTAACACGTGAAGTAATTGAAGCGGCTAAAAACTTAAAACTTATCGGTCGTGCTGGAGTAGGTGTAGACAACATTGATCTAACTGCTGCAACTGAACATGGCATTATCGTCGTGAATGCACCAGACGGTAACACGAACTCTGCTGCTGAGCACACTATTGCCATGATGACTTCACTTGCTCGTCACATCCCACAAGCATTCAATACACTTAAAAACGGTAAATGGGATCGTAAATCTTATGTTGGGGTTGAGCTTAAAAATAAAACGCTAGGTGTTGTAGGCTTCGGTCGTATCGGTGTTGAAGTTGCTTATCGTGCAAAAGGTCAACGCATGAACGTTATGGCATACGATCCATTCCTAACAGATGAACGCGCTAAAGAGTTAGGGGTAACAAAATCAACAGTTGAAGAAATTTGTGCAGCTGCAGATTTCATTACAGTACACACACCACTTCTTCCTGAAACACGCAACCTTATTAACAAAGAAAAATTCGCTATGATGAAAGACGGCGTGCGAATCATCAACTGTGCACGTGGCGGTATTATCAATGAGGATGATTTATACGATGCAATCGTAGAAGGTAAAGTAGCAGGTGCTGCTCTTGACGTATTCGTATCTGAGCCAGCAACAGATCACAAGCTACTTACTTTACCACAAGTAATCGCAACACCTCACTTAGGTGCATCTACAATTGAAGCACAAGAGTCTGTAGCTGTGGACGTTTCAAACGACATCATTAAATTCTATAAAACAGGTACTGTAACTAACCCAGTAAACATGCCATCTATTCCAAAAGAGTTACTTGCACAAGTCGAGCCTTTCTTTGAATTAGCTGAAAAACTAGGTTCATTCTTATCTCAACTTACAACTGAGCCTGTAAAAGAAATCAACTTATCTTATGCTGGTGAAGTAGCAAATTATGATGTACGTCCATTAACGTCAAACGCTTTAAAAGGCTTATTAGCTAAAAACCACGGTAATCATGTGAATGACGTAAATGCTCGCTACTTATCTGAACGTATCGGTATGAAAATTAATGAGCATAAAACTACAACTGCTAAAGGCTTCACTAGCTTAATTACAATTGAAATTAAAACAGTGAACGAAACACACACAGTTGCTGGTACATTATTAAATGGTTTAGGTGCACGTATTGTTAAAGTTGAAGACTATGTTGTTGACGTTATTCCACAAGGTCACCTTCTTTACATTAAAAATACTGACAAACCAGGTGCGATCGGCCGTGTAGCAACAAAGCTAGCAGAAAAAGATGTGAACATCGCAACAATGCAAGTTGGTCGTGCACAAGTTGGCGGTACGGCTGTCATGATGCTAACAATTGACAATACTGTAACAGAAGAAGATCTAACATTCGTTGCAAAGCTTGAAAATATTGATGAAGTAAAAGCGATTAACCTATAATATTGATAATTTAATATATTGTATTAAATGACCTGAGTTCAACAGCTCAGGTCATTTTTTATTCACCTCGCAAAAAAATTTTATAAAAATCAAAACTATTTAAAAGAACTTTACGAATATATAAATGAGGCGATGAAAGTGATGTGATAATGGATGGATTTTGAAAGCCGATGGATAAGGCGTGTGCAGCAATCAGCTCATGAAGAGAGTGCTAATTTACTTGTTAAAAAATATTATAAAGAAATTTTCTCATTTGTTTATAAGCAAGTTTTGGACGAACAATTAGCTTTAGATTTGACACAGGAAATTTTCATACGCATGCTGCAGGCTATTACTAACTTTAATAAGAAGAAAGCCGCTTTTCGCACATGGCTTTATCGTATAGCTTCCAATCATTGCATCGATTATTTTCGCTCGAAATCGTATCAAGCTGGCCAGCTAACAAACTATGTAGAGGATCTTGAACTTATCGATGCAGTAGATATAGTAAATTACCTTATTAAAAAGGAAGATTTAGAGGAAGTAAATCTTTTACTTTATAAGTATGAAGTACAGACCCAGCAAATTCTTCGTTACAAACTGTTTTTAGAGCTGACTTTTCAAGAGATTGCAGGGCTTTTGAATTTGTCAGAATCGACGGTCAAGACAAGATATTATGCAGTGTTAAAAAAACTTAGAGAGGAAATGGAGGCTAACTTAAATGGAAAACAAAAAATGGACAATTCCGTATCCAACAGATGAAGAGATTGAACAGCAAGTTGCTTCTATTATCAAGCAAGGGCTACCAGTAAAACAAACCTTCATACATTTATTGCTTGACTTAAAGCGTCAAATTGGCTGGAAATATGTTTTCCTTAGCTATGGTGAGGCATTGTTTAGCGGACTTATAACGTTAATGATCTTCGGCTATATATGGCTAATAGCTGATGACATAGCAACGGAGTCTTTTATGTTGAATGGTATGTTCTTTATGCTCTCACCACTTGTTTTCCTAAGCTTAACAGCATATGCATATTATCAAAAACGGTCGAATAATACGTTTGAATTAGAAATGACGATGAAGTATACGGTCTTTCAGTTACTCGTATGCCGCATGCTTTTCTTTAGTGGAATAGCTATTTTAGTTAATATGTCATTTATCTTAATCTTATCATTTAAGGTGGAGATTGATATATTCCGACTGTTACTTCTATCTTTAACAGGGTTATTTCTATTCTCAACAGGCTTACTATTATCACTTTACAATGGACAGGTCTTCAATCGAAGCTTGGTATTTATCATAGCTTGGATATTAGGAAATACACTTTTACTTTTAACAGTAGGTCAACAGTATGCACGAATTTTAGACAACTTACCGATTGCAGTGTACAGTGTCTTACTTATTGGAGTACTAGCACTATACCTTTATTCATTTAAACGTTTAATGACAAAAAATCAGGAGGGAGTTTTTGAATGTTAGTCGTACAAGATGTAGGAAAAAAGTACGGGGATTTTACAGCATTGCATAATATAAATTTACAGTTTGACAATGGTATATACGGTTTACTCGCTCCAAATGGGGCTGGTAAGACAACTCTTATCAAAATGCTTGTAACATTGATTAGTCCAACAACTGGCGACATTTTTTATCAAGGACAACCTATTCAAATGCTTGGTCAATCATATCGTGAGCATGTTGGCTATTTACCTCAGCATTTTGGTTATTACAAACATTCTACACCAAAGCAATATTTAAGTTATTTGGCAGCATTAAAAGGGATGGACAAGCAAACCGTAGCCAGTCGAATTGATGAAGTACTCGATATGGTAGCACTTAGTGATGTGAAGAATAAAAAAATGCGAAAATTTTCAGGTGGGATGATTCAACGGGTTGGCATTGCACAGGCACTTTTAAGTGATCCCAAAATAATAGTGCTTGATGAACCAACAGCAGGGCTTGACCCAAAGGAACGTGCTCGCTTTAGACATTTGTTGTCAGAGCTTGCGCGTAACCGAATTATTATCATTTCGACCCATATTGTATCAGACATCGAATCTATTGCGAATGAAATTATCATGATAAAAAACAACGTCATTTCTTATAAAGATTCTGTTGCTAATATTTGCGCAACACTCTCAGGAAAAGTGTTTGAAACAACAATGACGTATGAGGACTTTACCGAATTCCGTAAAAGTTATGTGACACTGGCAGAAAAGCAAGAGCAAGGAAAGATGATTGTACGCTTTGTCGCTGATGAAAAAGCAGAATCATTCTGGAAGTCAGTTGAACCACAGCTCGAGGATGTATTTCTAGTGGAATATGCACATGAAAATACAAGTGGTGGTAACACATGAATATTACTTGGCTTGAAATGAAAAAAGCATTATTTTCACCAACCATTTTAATACTACTCGTGTTGTTTTCTATTTTTAATATTTTCACGATTATTAGTAATTCCTATGTAAGAGACGAATTAAAAATAGCAAATGACATTATTAAAAAGTACGGTGAAACCTTTAATGATGAAATCTTGAGTAAAATGCAGAAAGACTTGAATGCAGATGTTAAAAAACGTAATCCACAGTTTCAAGATGCCAATGTTTTTATCAATTCCATGAATGATGAAAAATATCAAAATTCTACTTTAGCTGAGCAACATGAAATTGATCGAATACATTTGATGCAATTATATATTAATCTTGGAAAGAGTTTAGATGAACGTTACGCTAAGCTTAATATCGAGACACTAAAGGAAGGAACAATTGCTGATTTCGGCTTAACAAACTGGGCGGCTGGCTTTGTATCGAGGGAATTCGATAAATTAAATAATCGCTTCACAGAAATGAAGGAAACTAAAGAATATAATAAGTGGTTTTTTGCAAGTGACTATCGAATGCATAGTGAATTATTTAAAAATCTTATAAAGAAAATCGCTATGGAAGGTGTAATACTAGTCGTACTTCTCACAGCTCTTATTACAAATTTTGAATTTGAACATCGAACACAGCTTGTAACATACGCAACGAAAAAAGGACGTCTATTGATGCGGCATAAACTAATAGCAAGCCTTTTAACGACTCTCCTTACCTTATTGCCGCTGTTCGGAATATCATTAATAACCTTTTTCATGGTATATGATTATTCTGGCGTTTGGACAGCACCTATTACCAGTGGCTTGAACTGGGAATATACGTGGCCACATATAACATGGTGGCCAATTGAGCTCTGGAAGTATTTATTATTAACAATTACTATACTTGTTATCACTTTACTTATTATCTCGCTCCTTACATTTTGCATAAGTACATTTTTAAGAAATAGTTATCTCTCTTGGATACTCTGTATATTAATTCTTGTGAGTATGTTTGTTGTACCTATGTTCTTCAGTGGTATGCCTACGTTATTGCTACTTATGCATTTTAATTTAACACTACTTTTACTCAATCCCCATATGTATTTTTCAGGTGTGTCCAATTTGATGATGTTTGAATATCATGAGGTTTGGACTTTAGTTTTATGGTGTCTCATTAGTTTACTTTGTGTAACATACGTACTCAGACGATTTAATAGAAAGGATATTGTGTAATATGCAGCTATTTTGGATGGAAATGAGGAAAATATTTTCGTGGAAGATTGTAGCGTTAATTGTATTTGTGAATGTACTTCTCTATTGGCTAGTGTTTGAGTTTAATATAACCTACTTTCCCAATGGTCGTCCTGCGGGAGATACATTTGCGATTGAGCAGCAACTGATTCCAAAGTATGGGGCAGAAATAGACGAAAAAGAATATAAAGAAATAGTAGCCATGTACGAGCAGGAGAAAAAGAAGGCAGATACATTTTTAGAACATGATCCGAAAGCTGTGGCGTTAGGTATTACAACATATGAAGCATTTAGTGATCCGGAGAATGAACAGCAGTCAGAGTATTTTAATGCTATTACTTTTCACAGCGAAGAGGATTTTCCATGGGTACTGCAAGCATGGGAACGTTTAATTGAAAGTTACCAACACCATGAAATATCACTTCAAGCAGAAATGGAACGCACATCCGGGGCACATCAGCAGCGCTTTAAGCAGTTATTGAATGACAGAAAGCATACGATATACTCTAACATTGTATTAGACAATTTCCAGAGAATTGCACAAAATTTATCTATTATTATCTTATTCAGCATCTCAATTCTGCTATCTCCTATTTATCTTAGGGACAAGGTAACATCTATTATTCCATTGCAATATACATCGAAAAAAGGACGAAGAATATTTTGGATAAAATGGCTTGCAGGGCTCGTCAGTGCAGTGTTTATAACAATTGTATTAATGATTATTTATTTAACTATGTATGCAACAAATAACACTTCTTCCCATTTCGACTTACCATTGTCTTCATTTTGCTGGGACTATTACTGGTACGATATGACGTTTTTCCAATATATCATTTTATCAATCGTGGCAATCTTTATAGCAGCTGTATTCTTAGGTATATTATCGATGGCAATTTCAACATTTGCTCGTAATACAATTGCATTGATTGGTATTCAGATTATTGTTATGTTCGGCATGATTGCTGGTGTCACGAATTATATGATTTCAGACATCATTTCGATTTGGCATCCAAAGTGGTTAACACCGATAGGATACATTTTCCTCATCGGTCTTACAATAATACTTACATTTTATGCTTGGCGACGTGAATCACGTAAAGATATTGTATAAACCTTGCTACTTTGCTACTGCTGAATTTTAATGCAAAATAAAAATAGCGTACTTTGCCATTTACGGCAAGTACGTTTTTTTTATTTTTTGGTAAAATGATACTTTTCAGAAAGTCACTCGTCTTTAAGAGAAAGGAGGTGCACATTTTGACGATTGAAGAGCTGTTTTACTTACATAATCAAACTATTTTTAAATACCTATATTACTTACTCAATGATGAGAAATTAGCGGAGGATTTCACACAAGAGACATTTGCCCGCTATTTAAAATATCAGCAGACAATCAAAGAAGATGCAGAGCTCGCTTGGCTTAGGAGTACTGCACGTAATCTAGCTTACGATCATTACCGCCGGAAAAGACTTATTCAATTTGTACCATTTTTAAACGTCCATGAAGAACTTGAGCTAACTTCACCACACCAATGGCTCATCCAGCAAGAAGATGCAAAGTCACTTTATCTTGCAATTAGTAGACTTAAGCTCACCTATCGAGATGTCATTATTTTACGTAAAATCGAGGGTTTATCCATTCAGGAAACTTGTGATGTTCTAGGCTGGAATGAAGGAAAAGTAAAAAACACATTAAAACGTGCACTTGTCGCATTGAAAAAGCAGCTTGGAGGTGAATTTGATGAAGAACAATGAGGAATCCTGGCAACATTTACGCGATCTCAAATTAACTAAGCAGCAGCAGGAAAAAATACTGCACAATATTACTACACCTACTACAATAGAAAAACGACCAATTAAAAAGTCTTGGAAAATTCCTGCAGTGTCCTTGCTATTTATCACAGTTCTTTCTATTTTAATGTTGTCCTTTATCCAAGGACCGGCTAACTCTCTACTGACAACAGATACAAACAAAACAATTGCTAAAGTCTATGTACACAGTAATGAAAACAAAGAAACTTTTATTGCAAAAGCTTCATGCCTTTATGTACCTCAGGAATGCTATACAAATAAGCAACTTTTAAGTCAGCTACAAGAACAAATGGGACATGCACCTTCCGTTGCAGTAACAGCTCAACAGTGGGAAGCTAATGGTTACTTTAAACCTCAAGATGTGTTGATTGTCTATTCTGATGGAACTCAAGAGAAATGGAAGGTGCTTAATAATGATACTTTCTTTAATGTCGTAACAAAACAAGCAATTCAATTCGACAATGCATTTAATTCATTTGAATACTACTATGATGATAAACGTTCAATCAAGATTATTTTTGGAAATATCTTTGTCTTGCTTATGCATTTCACACTATGGCTTGCAAAAAAAAGAATGCCTCATATTGAACGACGTTTTGTTGCGGCTACAGTTGAACATGCAATAGCCAACGCTATTATGCTAGTCTTGTTTGCAGGTATTTTATTTGCTATCTATTTACTAATGCATTCCATACACACTACGATTATATATGGCTTATTTACGCTCTACTCTATTATGCAAATTTATTATCGTAAAAAAGCAGGTGAGCCTCGAGGTTACCTAGTAGCAAGTGCCGTTGTTCAACTATGTATTGCATTAGCTTTTTCATTGCTATATCTTGCATATTATATACACTACTAGCTGTTCAATAAGTTATTGGACAGCTTTTTTCACAAAAAAAGTATCCCAGAACATTTCTGAGATACCACCTCCGAATCAGGCCAACGCTAGCCCTCACTTCAACGCTATACAAATATTTTTCGCTTCCGTGAAGAATTCTAAGCTATGGTGACCGCCTTCACGCCCTATGCCAGAGAGTGGCGACTTCTGCGGGATGAGCTTGCGCTAAAAGCCCCATTGGACCGTAGTAACTTTTGTCCGACAAGCAAAAAATGTACTGATCCTTTGATGAATCAGTACATTTTTGCTTATAGCTTATTTACAAGTTCTAATAATGCAGTTAAAGAATCAACCTCATATGTTGGAGTGACAACGCCATTCGGTACATTATTTTCACGATTTATCCAAACGTTGCGCATACCAACACGGGATGAGCCTAAAATATCAGTATTTAAGTTATCTCCAACCATGATTGCATCATCTGCAGTAATACCTGCTTTCTCCATTACATGTTCGAAAATAGAGGCATCTGGTTTCCCTTTACCAAAGTCTCCAGAGATGATAATATGGTCAAAATATGGCGCGATTTCTGGTGTTATTTCTAGCTTTAAATTTTGTAAACTTGGTGCTCCATTTGTCAGTAATACGAGTTGATACTTTCCTTTCAGCTTATCTAGCACATCAAAAGTATCTTCATATAAGAATGGTGATACTTTTCGCTCTGCGACAAAGCGCTCCCCTAGCTCCGCCCCTAGTTGTGCATCATCAATGCCAAGAGCTGCTAAACCTTTTGTCCATGCTTCTGTACGATAGCCTGGTACGATATTTTTCATTTTTTGGAAAGAATCTGTTGGATCATCAAATGTTCCCCAAAGTCCTTCGAATGGGTTAATGCCGATTAACACCGTATAATCATATGTTTCATAGCCTTCGTAAAGTACACGTGCTTCTTTACGCACAGATTCCTCTAGCTCAGCTGGATTTACATTATGTATAGTTGCTGCATATTCACACGTTTTCTCAAATGCTGTTTTGACGGATTTTTTATCCCATAATAGCGTATCGTCTAAATCAAAAATAATTGTGTTAATTGACATTGTGTCAGCTCCTAGCTTCCTATTAGTATAATTATTTTAGCATATATTCAAAATATTTAGCATAGCGTTTTAGGCTTTTCTCATCCCATAACGTACGGTTGATTTCCGTTGCGGCTGGGCACTTTGTTGCTGTCGCTTCGCTTTCGCGCAGAGCAGAGCTTCCTGGGGGCGTCCGATGAGCCCCAAGGAGTCGCCCAGCCTCCACTCCAATCAACATATTACATGGTATCCATTTTAACAAATGCCATCCGCCACTTTTATTGATTAGCCTAATCCTAGCCTATTCTTCATTCTATAACTATTGATTTTTCTTACGTAATCTATCCATTAAGCTTTGTATTTCGGCCCTTTTCTGCTCAGTTTCTTCTTTTAAAATTTCAATTTGATAGATGCCATCAATTTCTTCAATTAGCACGCGATCACCAACCTGTACTGGTTTATTCATGGCAGACTGTAAAATGATTAACTGTTCCTCTTCCTCTGGGTACTTCAAAAAAACTGCATATCCATCTTCAATACGGTCTAAGGTGTATTTAGTCGAGTTCACTAACGATATCCCCTTTCGCATTACGTAATTGCGCAGCATCCCCATCATTCAGCCAAATCTGTTTCTTTGTCCATTTTAAATAGTTTTGACCGTCTCGTGCATTTGAGCCACTTGTGACATAAATCGTTTTCCCTGGCTGCAATGTCACATTGGGAAAGTTAAAAACTTGATTCCCTTCAATCGATATAAGCTGCCAATCTTTTAAGGACACTGCTTCTTTACCATTATTTTTAATGCCTACAACTTCTTCTATTAAGTCCTTACTAACAATCTCAACACTTGTACTAGTTGTTGCTGGTGCTGAGGCACTTGTTTGTGGTGTTGAGACACTTGGTGGAGACCATTCCTTCGAATTCACGTCATAGTCTACCCCATCTGTTGATACGATAACAGTTCCCGCTTCTGCAGTAGAGTAAATTTCACTGCCAATTGCTTGTAATCGCTCAACTACTTCAGCATGAGGATGACCGTACTTATTGCCCTCTCCATAGCTTAAAATTGTCACTTCAGGATGTACTTTCTGAATGAACTCCGCAGAGCTACTCGTGTTAGAGCCATGATGACCTGCCTTTAAGATCGTTGCTTTCACATCGCCCTGCATCATCTCTTTTTCTAACGCTACTCCCGCGTCGGCTGTTAATAAAAATGATACATTACCATAAGCAAGCTTTAAGACAATGGAAGCATCATTATTATCTGTTGCATTTTCATTGGCGTTTAACACCTTCACATTAATATCATCATCAAACGCTATACTATCACCTGTTTTTGGAACATTATAAGGAATATTCTTCGTATCAATAAGTGTCAGCATCTCTTCAAAGGTTTGAGATGTATGTACCTTCCCTGAATCATAAAATTGTCCGATATCTATCGAATTTAACACAGGAATTAAACCACCAATATGGTCTGCATCAGGATGGGTAGCGACCACTATATCGAGCTTGTTCACGCCAAGCTCCTTCAAATAAGAAACAACCTTTTGACCAGCACCTTTAACGCCCCCATCAACAAGCATTGTCTTGCCGTTTGGTGATTCAATAAAAATCGAATCTCCTTGTCCTACATCAATAAAATGTACACGCATTTCATGTCCTGCAGTGACGGATACTTTCTCCGTATTTAATGTCTCCGTACAGCCTGCTAATAAAAAAATACAAAGGAGCACTACTATTAATTTTTTCATTTACTAACTTCCTTTCTATTTTTCTATTATACAAAAAAGAGAGCTACCCATGGGCTGCTCTCTATGTCTAATCAATTATGCCTCGGCACAATTGCGTTCAGATTCGGTTTTGTACTTGCACATTGAGATACCCGCTGAAAATTAATTTAAAATCTGATTCATCTCACCACCTAAAGAGATGGGAGATTTCTATATCTGTCGCTTTTGCTTTCGTTATATAAAAAATTGCTGAAAGAAGTTAAACTAAAATCCACCATAAGATCATTGTTACGACAATAGTGACTAGCCCTTGTAGTAAGGTTGCAACTGTTTGCGCTTTGTATGCTTGTGTCACTTCCATTCCGCTATACTGTGTAATCACCCAGAAGAAACTATCATTGACATGGCTAACTGTCATTGCCCCAGCACCTATCGCCATGACTACTAATGCTAACGGTATCGCTCCTCCAATTCCAAGTGTGGCTAGCATTGGTGCTACAAGTGTAGATGTAATAACAAGTGCTGTCGTTGAAGACCCCTGAGCTGTTTTCAATGCTGCTGCTACGATAAATGGCACAATGAGGAATAGGCTTCCTGAAGCAAACATGCCTAAATCCATTTCTTGCAGCATTTCACCAACACCAGCATTTTTTATTACTGTACCAAATGAACCACCTGCTCCAGTAATTAATAAAATAGGAGCTGCTTCTTTTAAACTTTCACCAATCCAACCAGTTAACGTATTTTCACTAATTTCTGGTAATAACAAAGATGCTGCTAAGACACCTAAAAATAAAGCAACTGTTGGAGATCCTAGAAATCTGAAAATCGCATTTAATGTTGATTCTGGATCACCAACTAATGCAGCAATCGAACCAATACCAATTAATACGATAGGTAGTACAATAGGTAAAAATGCTTTAAACGTTGATGGCATTTTACCAAAAGATTTTATGACTTCCTCATAATCTAATGCTTCTACTTCATCTTCTGGTACGCGAATTTTTGTCGCTACTTTCACCGACCATAAATACCCTACAAATGTTGCTGGAATCGCTACTATCAACCCGATAACAATAACTGTTCCTAAATAATCTGATGCACCGATATTTCCAGCTGCTGCAATTGGCCCTGGTGTTGGCGGTACTAATACATGAGTAGCGAAAAGCCCTGTCGCTAAAGCTACAGCCATCGAGGCAATTGTTACATTAGCACGCTTAGCTAAAGATTTCTGTAAGCTCGATAAAATAATAAAGCCTGAATCACAAAAGACTGGGATAGAGACGATATAACCGATTAATGACATTGCTAATTGAGGACGCTTTGGACCAACAACTCGTAATACCACTTCTGCCATTCGATAAGCGGCCCCTGATTTTTCTAATATTAAACCAATTATTGTACCTGCTATAATAACTAAACCGATGCTTGTCATTAACCCACCAAAGCCGGTGTTAATGCTTTCAACCACTGTTAATAAAGGCAAACCCGAAACAATTCCAACAAAGAATGCGCTTATTAATAATGCCAAAAATGGATGAAGCTTTAACTTTGCTGTTCCAAATACAACAAACAATACCCCTATTAAAATAATGATGAACAACATTTACTCATCCCCCATTTGTACGTAATACTCAAATATCCTTTTTGTTTTTAGACGAATAAATTCATAAGGCTTTTGCATTGCCTGCTGAACACTAATCTTCTCATCTACTAATGACTCAACAACATTAAAGTAGTTTAGTAGCGCAGGTTTATCAATTTCATCAATAGCCCCTGACAACAAAATAGCCTGTGCATTTGCTAATTTTGCTACCTTCGCTACCCCTAAAGGCGCCTTTCCATGCAATGTTTGACAATCTGATTTGCCTTCACCTGTAATAACAAACCCAGCACCTTCTAAATGTTTTTTTAGCTGCACTGCATCAATTACAATATCAATACCCGCATGAAAACTACCGTTTAAAAAGGCTACTAATGCACCTCCCATTCCCCCTGCCGCACCCGCCCCTTTGAAGTCATGTAGTCGAATGCAAAACTGTTTTTCAATAATATCTGCAAACCGCTTTAGACAGCTATCAAAATAAGCTATTTGATGCTCCTTCACACCTTTTTGAGGTCCAAAAATAGCCGTTGCCCCACGATCTCCAATTAGTGGATTGTCTACATCACATGCAATAATAAATTGCGTTTCATTCAATCGAGCATCTAGCTGACTAGCATCAATTAAAGCTAAATCTAATAGTGATGACACCCCCTCGGAAATTAAAGTGCCGTCTTCTTTTTTTAATTGGAGTCCAAGTGCCTTTAACATACCTACACCAGCATCATTTGTAGCACTGCCGCCAATTCCGATAATAAACTTCCTAAATCCTGCATCAAGAGCAGCCTTTATAAGCTGTCCCGTTCCATATGTTGATGCAAGTTCAGGATTTTTTTCGTTGTCCTGTAACAGCATAATACCGGATGCTTGAGCCATTTCAATTACACATGTTTCATTATCACCAAGTACACCATATCTTGCTTCAATCTCTCTCCCCAATGGGTCAAGTACATATTGTGAAATATATCGACCATCCGTTGAGGCGATAAGTGATACTAGTGTACCTTCTCCACCGTCTGCAACGGGGAGAATAATTGTTTCAATCGATTGATCAACGTCCATGATTCCTGCCTGCATTGCATTAGCCACCTCGATGGCCGATAAAGTGCCCTTATAGGAATCTGGACTAATAACGACTTTCATTTTATACCTCCATAGTTCTTTCTGTAACACAATTAAGTTAAGCGCTTACATTTATTATAATGACAATAAATTCAGAAAACATTATAATGAATGTATAAATTAGCTGTAATATAACAGATGTTTATTATGCGAGGTGTATAAACATATTAACGAAAAAATTAGCAGAAGATATCGTACATCAAACAATGTTACGATTACGTCGCAACATTAATGTCATTAGTCCAACCGGTGCCATTTTAGCTTCTGGCGATAAAATGAGAGTTGAGAATATTCATGAAGGCGCACTCTATGTTGCCAAAAACAAGGAGACGCTTATTATTAATGAGGACAATATAGACCAGTATCCAAACACTAGGCCTGGCATTAATATGCCTATCATGTATCAGGATGATGTCATTGGTGTTATTGGGATTACAGGGGATTCTGAGGACATACTAGAAATCGCCAACCTTGTCCAATTAACGACAGAAATCATGGCACATCAAGCCATTATCGAATCAAAAAGTGAATGGCTTAGAAAAAATAATGACTACATATTTGAAGCACTAGTTCATGGTAGCAAGCTAGATGCGGCATTACAGGAACGGATCCATAAGCTGCCATTTCCACTAGTAGCACCTTTTCAAATCCTACTAGTAAGCTTAGATGAACCCTTATACACAGAGAATAGCATCCCTTTCTTTCTAGAAGATCTATTTTATAAGCAGCCTATACTTTCAGGTTATAGTCAGCTACATGAATACTATATTCTGTTAACAAGTTGTGAGGACAATACACAGCAGCAAATAATGAAGGCATTGCGAAAAAAGCAACAAAAACTACATTCCTTACAAATCGGAGTTGGTCCAACCGTCCAACATTTATCTCAGTTACCTCATAGCTATCATGGTGCTAAAACGGCACTAAAGTTTGCCTTGATTAATAAAGAAATCACTTATTTTGAAGATATAGAGTTATTCTCTCTTTTTAAAAATCAAGATTCGGAGGCGATTCGAGCATTCCATCAACGCGTTCTCAAAAGCATGAATGCAAAGCAACTTGAAACATTACAAGCTTTTTTTAATTGTAATTTACAGCTTAAGCTCTGCTCCCAACAGTTAAATATTCATCGCCATACGCTCACCTATAGACTAAATAAAATTAGAGAGCTAACAGGCTACGATCCTCAATATTTTGAAGATGCTGTTATATTAAAAATGGCGTGTGATTTAAGAAAATTATAACGAGATTTTATCGGAATGTTTTTTAATTTTATCGGAACATTTTGTGGTTTTATCTTTATCGAAACATTATCGCGATTTATCGGAATAAAAGAGGCAATCTGAACACCACGTCAGATTGCCATCATTTTTTATGCCTTATATAATTCGTCTAAAAACTCTATTTTTTTACCAATTGCCTCTTCAAATGTCATGATGTAGGCAGCAGGATCTTTTGGATTGTGGAACTGCGTAATCTTCCCTGTTTCAGGATGTACAAATTTAGAGGATGCTCCGCAGCCAATCCCTAATATTGTCTGTACTTCTTCCATTATGACAATATTATAGATACTTTCTTCACCAGCTTTACTGTAGCCGACATTTTCTAAATTACCTAAAATGTTTTTTTGACGATATAAATAGTATGGTACATAATCATTTTCCTTCGTCCATACTTGTGCCATATGCATCATTTGTGCAACAGTATCACGGTCTGCTACCTTGTACTTATCCTTATTACGTGTCATTTCCGATGCACGTTTAAATGATAATGTGTGAACTGTTAGCGATTCTGGCTGCATTTTTGCAGATTCATCTAATGAATGCTGGAACTCTTCAATTCCTTCATTCGGTAAACCAATAATTAAATCCATATTAATGTTATTCATGCCTGATTCACGTGCTAACCAAAACTTATCAATTGTTTCCTGTACCGTATGATGACGACCAATTGCTTTAAGTGTTTCATCTGTATACGATTGTGGATTAACACTTATACGGTCAATGCCCCATTTTTTTAACACGTCTAGTTTTTCAGGTGTAATCGTATCAGGTCTGCCCGCTTCGACAGTTACTTCACGGATTGTTTCAGAATGCGGGAAGGACTCATGCATCGTTTGATACAATGCATCCATTTCATGGGCCTCAATAGATGTCGGTGTACCACCACCCCAATAAATGGACGTGATTTTCATATTATTTTCCTTCAGCCATTTCCCCATTTCACGTAATTCAATATGCAGCCCATCTAAAAATGTAGCAACACGCCCTTGTTTTCGATTGCTGCCAATCGCATAGGCTGGGAACGTGCAATAGGCACATTTAGTCGGGCAGAAAGGAATGCCTATATAAATGCTTATTTCTTTACCGATTTCATCTATATCAGGAATCGTCACTAACTGACGAGCCACTATTTCTTTTAGTAGCGCTACCTTTTCTTCTGACAGACGGAAATCACGAATAAGAATATCTGCAATTTCTTCCTCACTCTTCCCGGCTTTTCGGAATTTATGGTAAAGCTTAGTTGGACGCACACCCGTTAAAATTCCCCATTGCTGATGCATTCCAGTATGTTGCTCTAATACATCTAAAAATACGTGAGACAAAGCACGCTTCATACGAATATTTAGCTCACGTCCTTCAGCCTCAGTTTCATATTGAATACGGTAATCATTCGTATAACGCTTACTTTCCACTTCTAAAACGGCTTTTGTAGATATTGAGAAATCAACCCCAACGTTATATTCGAATGACACTGTCATATCTGTTCCTTCAGACTCTACTCTTAACTTAGAATCCTCAAAAAATAAATTCGCAATATGATTTAATACGCGAATCCAATCTTCAGGATATTTTTGATTTATGTGAATAATTTTCATTTTCTTCGCTCTTTTCTCTCAAAATTACAGTACCAATAGTTTAACAAATTTTTATAACGTTAAGCAAAGCCAGAAATAATAACAGAACATTCTGTCTAATGATACAAAAAATCCATTTTGAAAAAATTAATCAAAATGGATTCTTATCTTTTAATTATCTATAGCCGCATTTGTTTTGAATTTTTCTTCTTTTAGTTTAAGAATTTTTCTTAATTCCATACTTACTTTCTCCAAGCCTTCCATATCGGGTATAAAATAAGAAACTTTACCGATATACTGATCTTCTCCTTTTATTTCTAACGTTTTCGTAGTTATGTTTTTGGAATTCAAATATTGCTTTTGGAGTGCGTAAATTTCATTAGTGTTTAAATCTGTTTCTACGTTTTTTCCTAAAATATCTGCTATTTGACCAATTTTGAATATTGTATTCGTCGATTTTGCTTGATTAATCGTTTCAGTCAAAAATTGTCTTTGTCTCTCTTCGCGTGAGTATGAAGCATTAACAGGTCTATATCTCATTCTTACAAATGCAAGTGCCTCTTCCCCATTTAAATGTGCCTCTCCTTTATGAAATTCTATCCTTTGTTTTCTATCGTAAATATTATCTTCCCAGAAATCCTCTTTTACATCTATTGTAACTCCACCTAAAGCATCGACAATATCTCTAAAGCCATCAAAGTTTACTGCAATAAAGTTATCTATCGGTATATTAAGGAATTTTTCAACTGTCTCTAATTGCAGTTTAATTGCCCCATAGCCTGTAATTGATCCGTAATTATAAGCGGCATTGATTTTATGTATACCTGTATATTCCCCAGCATTCTCTATTTTAACTCTTGCATCCCGAGGTACTGTAATTAAGTTTATTTCAGATTTATCCGGATCCAAAGTAATGACCATTTGAGTATCCGCTCGACCATCCTTCTCCTTACTTGAATAATTTTCAACACCTAATAATAGAATTGAGATTGGATCTTTCGTAAAGGAAACATCCTCTTCCCTAAGTTCTGATTTATTTCCTGCTCTATTTAAATCAACCTTTGAACTATCATAGGCATTTTTAAATTTAACAAACGCATAAGCTCCGTAACTAGTGACGGTTAATAGTGAAATTACAATTACTAGGAAGGTTATTTTTATAACTTTATTTTTAGGTTTCGCTTTTTTAGAGCTTCTTGTTTTTCTTTCCAAATTAAATCCTCTCTTCTATTTGAATTCCTGAAGTAAAGTCATTCTCTCCGTTAATTAAGACGCTGTTTGTCCTTTCAAGTTTCCTATAATGAATATTTTTGGAAATTAAATTCTAAAAATCCCCATAAAGGTAAATCTACCTTTATGGGGATTTTTTAAAATTATTTTAAGTATTCCTCTACAAATTCAACTGGTACATATGTTTTATTACCTCCTAACAAAGCAGGGGCTTCATTAAGTGAGCGTAATGCTTTGTTATAACCAAACATTTTTTCTCCACGAGTAATTGTGTAAGATAAATTGCCTTTAGATACAATTGCACCTTTACCTGTTGACTCCACTGTATAACCAAGCTTTTCGGCAATCAAACGCAACGGAACCATCTTTGTTCCATCAACTTCATAATAATCTGTCGCGATTATTTCTGCTATTTCTGCATCTATAGTATTTTCTGTTGTATTTCCTGATTCGTCATCAAGAACAATTACTTTAGAAGGGGTTGTTTGAGCGGGGATACTTTTTGTTGAAGCTGTATAAAAAACTACTAAGTTCTTCTCTACTAAATCTTTAGCTGCAACTTTCTCTCCCTTCGTATTTAAAAGCTCCGTGTTTTCACCAATGCTTAATTTTAACATATCATAAGTATTTGTTAGGTTTTCAAAGAAGTAATCAACTTCAACAAATCCAGCTTCTTTAGTTTCAATAATGACAACTTCGGGATTGAATTGTGGTGGATAAATTAATTTTTGTGGCTTGTTCGCAAATGTATAAGCTACTATTTTATCCCCTTCTTTAAGATCCACTTTTTTACCTGTATTATCGAAAACAAGTGTATCTTTTGTTATCTCTAAAATGTTCGTTTGATCGCCATCTTTCACTGTGAAATATGTAATTTTTTCACTAGAATTGACTTTTTCAACTGTTCCATAAGTAGTATTAAAAATGTGAACAGGATCAATTTGAATTTGTGGTAGTTGTTGTTCCGTCTTTGTCGGATTATCTTTTGCCGAAGCGACTGGCATTACTACACTTCCAAATAATAATGCTGTCATTGCTACAGGTGCAAATTTTTTCATGTTCATAAAATCTCTCCTTATTATTAGGTTCATAGTAGTAGTAGTTTTAGAATGGTAAAAGTTTCATTAAAAGCAGGAAAATTTGTGACGAAAGCCATTTATTGGTAAATATCTATTATAATTAGCAATAACGAATGCAACGTAGCGACAGCAACAGTTGTTTTTTGTGCGAAAGCGTAGTGCAACGTAGCGGCAGCAACAGTTGTTTTTTGTGCGAAGTGGTAAGATCCTTGATCATGAATTTTCACATAAGAAAAGTGCGAGAAATCAATGTTTCGAAAATTGATTTCTCGCACTTTTTAAAGTTTTGACTAGTTTTGTCCTAGCCACTTTTCTTTTGGAGTATCTAATACCTACTCCTTTACCATTTCCCTTAATCCTGTAATATCGATACCGTTTAATGCTTGAGTTGCAAGACGATCGGCTTCAGAATTTTCTTTACGTGATATAAGCTTGTACTCTGGCTGGATACTGAGCTTCTCTAGCTTTGCATCAATTTTATCTGCCCAGCTAGATAAATTCTTTTCAAGTGCTGGCCATTCTCCGCTTAATTGATTGATAACAACTTGGGAATCACCTGTGAAGCAAACGGGCAAATGGTGAACATTCAATAGCTCAAGCTCGACTAATCCCAAATATAGCGCTGCGTATTCTGCCTCATTGTTGGATTTAAGCTCGGACGAAAAAGAATTTTGTCGCAATCGATATGGCTTGCCATTTTGCTCATAATAAACCACACAGCCTAGTCCTGATTGATTTGTTGCACGATCAAAGCCCCCATCAAAATAGACTGTAATATTGTGTGGCTCAGTGTCAATTTCCTTTAAATATGCCTTGAGTTCCTTTAAAGACCAGTTTGTATCCTGTCGATCGACACAATGCAGTGATTTTACTCTCCCTGTTCGCTCCATGTCCTCCGCAAGTAGTAATGCTTGGGCTGCTGGCATTTCTTCTGAACGTAAAACAGTTTCCGCACCTTTTTTCGCTTTATAGGTCCATTCAATGATTACATGCATAATAAAACCTCCAATAGATATTGAGCCATAAATTGAAAACGTGCTCCTGCTTGCGGAAACACGTTTTTCTTCTTACTTGTTATATGTGCAACTATTAGTATTTTTATGCCTAAGAAAGCTTTTTGATCAGATCGACGATAGCATCTGTTTTTTCAGAACTCTCGTTTGCGACGTTAGAACTTGTTGTTATGCTGCTTGGTCGTTGAACATCGCCGCTAAATGATGCTTTTCCGCCGCCTGGATGCTGATCTCCGCCGCTTTGATGTTTTTCTTCGCTGTTAAAATTCTTCATACAATGCTTGAATAGGTTTTATTAAAATGCGGTTTACCTCTTCAATGATCTTACTTAGCTTCATTTCTGCCTCAAGCATTGCAGAAATTTTTGCATTTTGCTGTGCAAGCTGTGCTGCTTTTTGCGCGTATACAAGTTCATCTTCCAAAATATCTTCGCCAGTTAACTGCTTTTTCTGTAGGTCAATTTGAACCTTACGGAAATTTTTGAATAAATTTACTGCCTCTTCATCTTCCTTAACAGCTGTCACTGCTTCTTTTAACACTTCAAATTCAGGTGTTTTACGTAAAGCTGCCTCTAACGCATTAATTTCATTGTAAATATTAATCATAAACATAATTCTCCTTTTTAAATAAAGTAAACAATTAACCCTTGCACAATCCCAATCAATCCACCAAGAACTGCACCAAGTACTGTAATCATTTTAAACTCACGCTTTGAAATACCTAGTACAAGTTCCTCTAATTTCTCTACAGGGAAAGAATCAACCTGCTCACGTACTACTTCTTGTAAATTTAAGCGTTTCAACACATCTTCTAATTTCTCTTCAGCTTTTACAAAAGCTTTTTCAATGGCTTGTGGAATCACAGTTTCCTTCATCCATGAATTACCTTCTGGCCAGTAATGCGAAATCGGATAATTCAAGCGCTCTTCAAGTGCTAATTGTTCTTTTACGTAAGTTTGCAACTTCGATAATATTTGTTCAAAATGAATATCCTGTAAGAAATCCATTGCTGGGCGATCTTTTAATTTCTCTAATTCCTGAGTAAAAATTTTCGTTAATAATGCTGATGTTCCTGGTTTCTGTAAAAATTTTATAAGCTCACGCTGAACCTTTGACATGAGCGACGAAGAATCACCTAAAAACATATTAATCATTCCACCAAGTGATCCTTTTGACGATAAGAAGTCATCAATCATCGCCTTAATTGTCAGTTCGCCTTCAGGTGATAAAAAATAATCCTCACCTTTTTCTAAAATATGATCAACCGCTACTGGAATCTTTGCATCAATTGTATTTTGAATATCTGCTGATAATAGTGTACGAATTGATTTCGTTGATAGTGTATTCTTAACTGATTCAAATTGTCCCTCAACAATTGCTTCTACCTTCTGTTCAATTGTTGCTGGCATATTGGAAAATCCAGCTAATGATAGCCAATCCTGAATTGTTTTATCATTTGTAAAAATCGTTTCTTCTACCTTTGCTTGTACAAACTGTTCTACCTTGTCCTGAATATCCTTTGAGAAAAACTTCTTTCTAAAAGTTTCAGGTGTTAATAAATAATTCACAACCGTTAGCCCAAGTTGCTTTGCTAATTCGTCACGTCGTTTCGGAATAAGACCTGGTGTAAAAGGCACTCGCCAATTTTTAATATATATGGCATTATGTGGTCGGAAAAGCATTTTAATAGCTAGGTGATTCGTTATACCACCGATTGCAGCACCGATAACTGCCATAAATATTAATGTCACTATAAAATTATCCATTAGTATCCTCTCATTTCAATTGTATTCACTATTGGCGTAATTTGTCGCCTAATGCACTAATTATAGCAGAGCAATGATTTTCTACGAAAGAAATACCCTCTATTAGATTAACTATTTTTATCCATCTTTATTAATTTTGAAATACTAATTTCCGCTACGAGCTACTCGCTTTAATGCGCGATTCGAGTAGTATAAGCAAAATATCAACAAAAAATCCTTTTTCAGCTCATTACGATAGGAATGAGATTTGGAGTTGCAAAATTACCACTATCCTTGAATAATATTAACTACATATATAAGAAATGGGGTTTGGTTATGATTCAGCATTTTAGCTTTAAGCCTTTATTTGAAAATTCTCAGCTTCCAGGGTGGTCTATTTCGTTCTTTTATCAACGTGAACGTTATACAGCGGAGTACTTAAAAGATGGCGTTATACAATGGAATGGAACTATCCCTCCAAACGAAGAGGATGTAAAAAAAATGATTCATGAGCTTATGTTGTACCATGTTTACGACTGATCAATTTCGATTTGGCGTAATTGTGCTGTCGCTTTGCTTTCGCACAGAAAATATTTGTTGCTGTCGCACAGAAAGCTGCTGAATGAAGATGCGAGTAGTATTTTCCTGTTCTCAATTGCATAAAAACACCTATTTTTTACTAATTTCAACATTGCTATTAGCTTAAAAATGGTTAAGTATATTGAAATTCCCTTATTTTTCTTATACATTTATGTTATTAAGAATTAAAGGTTTTTTATGCAGGAGGCTATTTAAATGAGTAAAGTCACTCTTTCTGATGACTTAAACAGTTATAATTCAAAAGCATTAATTCGTACAAAAGTAAAAGAAGTTTTTTCCGAATTTTCCGCTAAAATTTTCGAGTTAGCGAATGAGGCTGAAGCTATTGATAGTAAAAAATTTGAGGCTCTTTCTGGCTTTAAAAGTGATTTCTACAATGAATACTGCAGTCAATTAAAAGGATTTTTCAATTCATCTACTAATCCTTTCGGAAAAAGGCCTGTAAAAAATATATATTTAACGTATAAGGGCAAAAATTATATTTTTACACAGCAAGGTATAACAGAAAAAGCACCTGTTTCAATTGCACTTTACTCAGGTGAAATACCGTTTAAAGAAACGCTTCACGATGTGGAAAAAGCGTGCTTAAAATTACGTTTTCAACAACAATAAATAATTAAAGCAGAAGGAGCCGTCTCAATAAATGAAACTGGCTCCTTTTTTATGAAAAACTATTTTGAAATTAAAGAGTCATAATATCGTTCTTCAGAGGGGGTTGATTTCCGCTCCGACTGGGGGCGTTCAGTCTCCACTCGAATCAACCTCTTTATATCACTCTAATTTATAATGATAAAACTTAACTTCAGCTACAAATATTTTACGAAAGCGAAGCGACTTTCCACAACATCCACATAGATTTCTTTGACCATATTAATTTTCAACATAACAAAAGAGCCACCCCATATGAATGTGATAGCTCCTTTTTGTTGCTATTAAAAATAATTCATTTAAAAAAATCCGCAAGTATAGTTCTCTTGAGATTTTTGACGTGTCGTTTTATATGAGATTAAATGCTTCTTTCTCTAAACAAACTATCTTCTTTGCTATATTTAAAGTTAGCATAACAAATTTCTATTTTCAATCTTTTGGTGTTTGAATTTATTTAATTTTTTCAATTTACGGTGTGAAAAACAAATCAATTTTGCTTCAGCATAATTGATTTGTTTTTTGTGCGAAAGCGTAGTGCAACGTAGCGACAGCAACAGATGTTTTTTGTGCGAAAGCGTAGTGCAACGTAGCGACAGCAACATGATGTTGGTCACCCGCTGAAAGAAGTTAAAAAAATTGTTGTCAATATTTGTGTTTTGCCTATAAATATTTTATGATTAAGTCATTCAACAATTTTTTAATATCATAGGAGGTGTACACTTTGTTTACCTCCCTCATTCGGGCGGGGACAAAGGAATTATTTGGACGGAGACATAATGGAAATAACCATAAGGTTGGCGGCATTTGCCCTACTAATCATAATGACAGGATTTTTCGTTGCAACCGAATTTGCAATCGTTAAAGTAAGATCCACACGAATTGATCAATTGCTTGCCGAAGGGAATAAAAAAGCAAAAAATGCAAAACGTGTAATTTCAGATTTAGATGAATACTTATCTGCATGTCAATTAGGTATTACGATCACTGCTTTAGGTCTAGGTTGGCTTGGTGAACCTACATTTAAGATTATCTTGAATCCAGTGTTTGAATTTCTAAATTTGAGTGAAAATTTTACTACTGTCCTTTCATTTATACTTGCATTTTCAATTGTAACGTTTATGCATGTTGTAATAGGGGAATTGGCGCCGAAAACACTTGCCATCCAAAAAGCAGAATTTGTAACATTAAATCTTTCTGGCCCATTAATTTTATTCCACAATGTTACTTATCCAATCATTAAGCTGTTAAACGGATCTGCGCGTGGCTTAACTGGCCTTTTCGGCTTGAAAATGATGTCAGAATCAGAAGTAGCCCATACTGAAGAAGAGTTACGTATGATTTTGTCGGATAGTTTAAAGGGTGGAGAAATTAATACTTCAGAATATGAATATGTAAACAGTATTTTTGAGTTCTCTGATCGTCTTGCGAAAGAAATCATGGTCCCACGTACTGAAATCGTTGGTATAGAAAAAGAACTAACGATTAAAGAGGTTTTCGATTTAATGGGCGTTGAGCAATATACCCGTTACCCAATTATCGATGGTGACAAAGACCATATTATCGGCTTAGTCAATATGAAACACTTATTAACTGCTTACATTAAAGACCCAGCAAATGGCGATAAGCAAGTGATTGACTATATGCAGCCAATTATTCGCGTAATGGAAACAACGCAAATTAACGACTTGTTACTAAAAATACAGCGTGAACGTATTCATATGGCCATTTTAATGGATGAATATGGCGGAACATCTGGTCTAGTTACGATTGAGGATATTATTGAGGAAATTGTCGGCGAAATTCAAGATGAATTCGATGAAGATGAAATTCCAGAGGTTCAGGAAATTGCAAAAGATCACTTTATTTTAGATGCGAAGATGCTAGTAGAAAACGTAAATGATATGCTAGGTACTGACATAGAAGATGATGATATTGATACAATCGGTGGTTGGTTCATGACAATGCGCTTTGATGCAGTCGAAGGAGACAGTATTGAAGAACAAGGTTATGAATTTATCGCAAAAGAATTAGATGGTCACCATATTTTATACTTAGAAGTTCTGAAATTACCTGAACGTGATTTATCAAATGAAAACGATGAGTAACAGACAAAAAATCTATTATGCCTCGGCATAATTGCGTTTGGACAAGCGCTGAAAGAAAATAAATTGCCTTATCGTATTTGCCTTGGTAATATAAAAATTGCGCTTGTTTGATTCGGGCGATAAAAATAGTATTTTGCTCACAACCTATAATGGCAAGAGCTTCTACTGAAATAAACTAAATCTAAACGCAAAAAACGACTCCCTTACATGAGAAGGGGGTCGTTTTATTATGCCCGATGGGAGGCAACTGACACAGTGCAATCGCTATTAAAAGCATTTGTGGCGATCGGCAGTGCAGTTTGAACTTCAACACCATTAAGGTTTATGGTTCACCGATTCCCATTGCTAATTGCAATAGAAAAGCATAAACCAAAAGTAATATATTTGCGAAAAGACCAATCCAACCGAAAATACGTTTTTTAGACCATACCAAAGAGACTACTGCAAATATAATACCGATGATTGCTAAAATGCTAAACAAGGTGATACCAAAATAAATATCAAAATCGGGTCCTCTTTTTAAATAGAAAAAAATAACACTTATTATGACGGGTAATAACGATGAAACACTTAAAATGTCCCCTACTTTTTTCTTAGCCAAACAACTACTCCTTCCTTACAGTAATAAACGATTTGTCACCATCATGAGAATTAATTACCGTTGTATTATTCACCTAACAAACGTCAGAATATTCTTTTTTTATTATACAGTACATAATCATAGGAATGTATGCTTTCACAATATTTCAAATGTAAAAATCCCCAACAAATAAGCCTCCTATCAATCATAGACAGGAAGCTTAATTTGTTTAATTATTTGATTGCAATATAAATATCGACCTGTGCTTCTTGTGGGTTGGCACATCGTTCATCGTACATTTCAAAGTCACCTGTGTATGTTCGCTCTACACCTGAGTTTGCGAACCAAGCCCAAACATCCTGCCATGCTTTTACGACAACTTCTTCAAATGGACCTTTGTCAGAAGTAAAAACTAAATATTTTGCAGCTGGCACTGTTTTTCCGACCATACCTTCAGGAATTTCGTCGGTAGCTACTACTTCCATTCCAAGTGTAATTGAATACTCTCCATTAACATCTGTTTCGTAGTCGGAATACAGGCCATATGTTACTTGATTTACTGCATTAGCTATTTGTCCCGTTACATCTTGTTGATAAAAGTTCGTCCATAATTGTGGGATTTTTGCTTGTGAGGTAATTTCATTCGCATTGCTTGTTCGTGCTGAAATTCCTACAATTTGAAATGATTCTTTATTGTTCACAGCCGGTTCTTTTATGTCATGCTTTCTCCATCTCTTTAAGCTTGGTAAAAAAGAAGTCAACATTTGGCGTGCTTCTTCTTCCCCCATGCCATCTCCCTTTAAATGCGGCACACAAATTTCAATCATTTCTTCAACTGTTAGATTTGGCTGCTTAAACTCTCCTAATTCATAACAATATGTGCAGTAATCCTGACTTTTGTGTCCTTCTTTTTCTGTACCAAGTAAAGCTTCATCCACTAATGGCATTCCACAGCTTTGACAATAACTTTGCATCATTAAATCCACCCTTCGTTCTATTTGTTATGACTATAACAAAGGAAACCTGACATCTGTATGTCATCAATTAGTGTTTTTTATACAACTCAACAATTTCCTGCGCCCGTTTTCGCACAATCTCACTTATATGTGGTGGTTCTAAAACTTTTAAGCGATGGCCAAAGCTTAGAAGAAAGCCATATAACCATTCATCCTCAGGCAATGCAATGTTAATAGTTGAGCTCTCATTATCTACATGTTCAGCGCCAAATGATTCTTCTACTAATGTTGTTATTGCAGAATCGAAAGATAACGTAAGGTTTACTATATTTTGAGGATGATGCCACTCTTTATCCCACGGGAGTTCAGACAAGTTGACTTCTTTGCGCTGAAATGTCGTCATCTCTTCTTTTATATCCTTCATTCTTGAAATTTTAAATAAGCGAAAATCTTCTCTCAATGTGCAATAGCCATAAACATACCAAACTTTTCCCTTTTGTACTAAAGTGTGTGGCTCTAATAATCTTCTTGTTATACAGCCATGTGTAGTAGAGTACGTAAAGCTTATACAATATTCACGTTCAATTGCCTTTTTTAATAAAGTTATCTGTTCCTTGAAAATAACGTTTGGCCCCCAAGGACTAAGGTCAATAAACAGTTGATCAATCGATTGTTTTACTTCCTCATCCGCAACACCTGTTAATTTTTCAAGTACTGCTTCGGCATGCGAATCCTCGTACGTTGTTAATGCACTTTTAATGGCAATAGAAAGTGACGTAAGCTCTTCCTTCGTTAACACTTGCTTATCCACACGATAGCCCTCAATTAAACTAATCCCTCCATTAACTCCCTGCTGGCTAATAACAGGAACCCCAGCACAGCTCAATGTTTCAATATCTCGATAAATAGTACGAACTGACACATTAAATAAATCGGCAAGCTCCTGGGCTGTCACTTTTTTACGATTTATTAAAATCATTATCATCGTTAAAAGACGCTCTAATTTCATATTTGTACTCCTTTACGATAAATTCTATTTGTATGCTAATTGCGTTTTACCTACTAATTCCCTATCTACTTTAAGTATTTTTTAAGTACTTTTTGAGTTTTATTTAAGTCAAATGTACTATAATAGCGCCTAACAAATTATTACATTCATTATACTATTTTTACAATATAAGAAAAAACAACTTAGGTACTTATAATCTCTACTATAACTACGTTGTTTTTAACAATAAACGCTTAATTATTTCAATTCTCTTATCACAACATATAAAACTTCTATCCTCTATATAAGGACACTGAAAACTATTAAGTAGAAAAACTTTATAGTAACTATTTGTGGAAGTCCTAATTTCTATGTAAAAAGGTTTAGCACGGAGCACGAGCCAGCATCGGGAAAAAGCTAAACAAATAAATCCTGTACGAATAGATAGCGTATGAGGAGATCCGACACTAACTTATGGAAAACGGAATACAAAGAGCTAAATTTTGGTGTCAAATTTTTAATTTTATGTGGAATTTACTTTTAGTGCCCACCCTATATTCGAAAAGCATTTTCAAAGACGACAAACTAGAGTTTAATGGTTTTCAATTTAATTGTAAAAAGGAGATTTTGACGTGATTCGAGCCGTTTTAATAGACAATGAACCTTTAGCTTTACACTATTTTCAAAGTAAACTACAAGCATTTCAGCAAATACAGGTAATTCAAACTTTTACAAGTGTAGAAGTATTTTTAAATGAGCTTCCAATAATAGAATTTGACGTAATTTTTTTAGAGGCAAAGCTGAATGAACTGACTGGGCTTGAATTAGCTGATATTATCAAAACTGATCGTCCACATGTTAGTGTTATTTTTATAACTTCATATAAAGAATTTGCTTTACAATCATATGAAATCGGAGGTCTTGACTACGTACTTAAACCAATTAGTCATGCTCGCTTAGAAAAAACTATTTCTCGTATCGAGCATGAATATTCCATTCAGCAAATGATTAAAAAAGCTTCGAAAACCATGTTAAACGTACAATGCTTTAATCAATTTGCCGCATATAGCAACAACAGCTTAGTTGCCTTCAAAACCGAGAAAACAAAGGAGTTATTTGTATATTTCATATTACATCCAAACATTCCTATTCATCGTGATTATTTAATTGAAATTCTATGGCCTGATTTAGACTATGTACGAGCAAAATCGAATCTTCATACCGCACTTTCTTATTTAAGAAAAACCTTAAATAATATAGGTTATGCAAACTGTATTATTTTTTCAAACAAATACTATATCTTCGAAAAACCGAACATCCTTTGTGATTTATATGACTTTCATAGATATTATGAGGATTTCACGAAGTTAGAATTCCCACCAATTTCTTTGATCAATCAAAGTCTCTCAATTTATAAAAATGGACTACTCATTTATGATGATTATGAGTGGGCCACTGCCTATAAAGATAAGCTGACGAAATCATACATAGATTTATTAGAAAAAGGTTTTCAAGCAACATTACTAACGGATATTGATAAGGCATTAAATTTTTTAAATAGACTATTAGAGTTTGATCCATATAATGAACAAAAACTTGAGCACTATTTACACATTTTAATAAATGCGGGGTTTCATGAACAAGCATACAAAGTATTCCTCGCTTATGAACAGAAGCTAAAAGATGACCTATCGATTTCGCCAAGCTCTACATTAATTGATATCTCTAACAATTTCTTTGTTCTAAAATAAATAAAGGATTTATTCATTAAAAAACGACGGGCTACTACAATTTGTAGGAACTCGCCGTTTTACTTATTTTTTTATATTTTATACACCGCTACCCTCTGTTAACCCGTGCTTCACAGCATAAAGGGCTGCCTGCGTACGATCCTGCACTTGTAGCTTCGTGAAAATATTAGAAATATGAGTTTTCACCGTTTTTTCTGTAACGAATAAAGAGGATGCAATTTCTCGATTACTTTTCCCTTTTGTAAGCTCTGCAAGCACATCCTGTTCACGAGGTGTTAGTGGGTTTAAAACATGAGGTGCATTTTTTGATTCTTGACGGTCCATTTCAAGAGTTGTTGTTGCTTCTGGATGTAATGTATTTTCGCCTCGCATAATACGACGAATGGACAATACCAACTCATCAGGTTCAATATCTTTCAACTGATAGCCTGCAGCTCCTGCCTCCATTGCTGGCACTACATGATCACGGTCTGAAAAGCTTGTCAGCATTAGAATTTCTATTTGTGGAAACTTAGCTTTAATGCGCTTCGTTGCCTGAATCCCATCCATCTCAGGCATTACCAAGTCCATGAGTATAATATCTGGCTGTATACTTTCCGCTAAAGTTACTGCCTCTAGGCCATTTTTCGCTTCTCCTACAACTTCTATATCTTTCTGTGTTTTTAAGAAAAATAATAATCCACGACGCACTACATGATGGTCATCTGCGATTAAAACACGTATCATACTCTTCCCCCCTAATATGGCAAGCGGATTAACAGCTCTGTTCCTTTGCCAATTTCACTAACCCAGTCAGCTTTTCCACCAACTGATTTTGCACGATCCTTTATGGATTGCAAGCCTATCGAAAGTAGCTTTGTGTTATGATCGACGACGAAGCCTCGTCCCTCATCACGAATAACAAGTAAAATATCTGTAGAAGTAACCGTAATATAAAGCGCAGCCTCCAGAACACCAGCATGACGGCGAACATTATTAAGTGCTTCTTGGGCTACCCGAAATAATGTTTCTTCGATACGTGATGGGAATTGCAGTACACCTGAGACCGTTACATGAAGCTTCAAGCCAAGCATTTCAGCATACACTTTTATCGCTTCAAGTAAACCATTTTCTAATCCTTTTGGACGGAGTTGCCAAATAAGAGCACGCATTTCTGTTAAGGCATCCTGTGTTAAGTGCTGAATCTCCTTAAACGTTTCCTTCACATCACTATCGTTTGTCATTTCAATACCAGCTCTCGCCGTTAATGTAACTGAAAAAAGTAGCTGATTCACGGAATCATGTAAATCTCGAGCTAGACGATTGCGCTCCTTCACAAGTGCCATTTCTTGCTCCTGCTTTGTCAGTAAAATACGCTTAATGGCCGACCCCATCTGAAATGCAACCGATTCAAGTAATGCTAGCTCTTCCTCTGAAAAACGCACGGTATCCTTCGATGCAACATTTAAGACACCAAAACGCTCTTGTCCAGATTGAAGCGGCACTGTTGCATGATGTGTAATGCCTTCGTGATCACCAACATTTGCTGCAATGGCGCTTTCAATACGTTGACATTCAATAATATTAGAGGCTTTCTTTAATTCCTCATTACGATAGCGGGAAACACACCAACAGCCTCCCCTTTCTAAATAATGGCAATTTTTATGCTCCAGTGCCTCTGGTAAATTGACATGGACAACAAGCTCTGAGCGCCCTTTTTCATCGATAAAAAAAATCCAGCCCGTTTCAAAATTTGTGCCATTTAAAAATTTCACAAGTGCTCCCTTTAGCATCGACACAATTTCAGTTTCTTCGTTTAATAACTCTGCAATTTCTTTTAAAATACCAATATTGGAATGATCATTGTCCCTCACAAAAACACCTCTTCTTTGGCATTACTAATTTTAATGATAACATTTCAAAGTCTGGAACGTCTGCCTCAGCCGTTCATACTTTAGACTGAAATTTTTCATAAGAATATACCTTATTTTGGTTCATCACCAAAAGTTGTGGATGACTTTTGTTAAAACGTATACTATGTAAATAAGTTGATTGTAGTGGAGGCTGGGCGACTCCTTGGGGATCAGCAATAGAGGAACGAAGGCTAAAACCATCACGTCCTGTGATAAACGCCTTCGTGACCAACCTCGTGTTGGCCTAAGCGGCTCATCGGACGCCCCAGGAAAGCGCCCAGTCGGAACGGAAATCAACCACACGTTTTGGTGATGATACCTTATTTTGGGTAAGTTAATTTACATATAAAACTAGAACATCTATAATCGAACAAGTACATGGTTATACTAAGGAGAGAATTTACATGTCTAAAAAAGTGGAAAATGGCTTATTATTTATTTGGATTGTCTCTGTCGTTGCAACACTGGGTTCCTTATACTTTTCTGAAATTCGTCATTATGAACCTTGTAAAATGTGTTGGTACCAACGAATTTTCATGTATCCAATTGTCATTATGACAACGATTGCCTTTATTCAAAAAAATGCACGTATTGCTGTAACAACCGCTGTTTTTGCCATTATGGGAGGCAGTATATCACTTTACCATTATGGTATTCAAAAGCTAAGTTTTTTAGCTGATACTGCACCATCTTGTGGTCTTGTTTCATGTACTGGTCAATATATTAACTGGTTAGGTTTTATCACAATCCCATTTTTAGCGCTAACTGCATTTATTTTAATTGCAGGGGCAAGCTTTTATGTAATGAAGGCTGCTAAAACAGCAAAATAATTATGAGGCCGTGTTCTACATTTTGGAATACGGTCTTTTCTACGGAGGAAGATTTATGTTTCACTATGAAATAAATACGAATAATTTGACAATCGAGGATCTATTACGCAATCATTGGAGACTCGGTAAAAAGCTAGTCCATGAATTACGAATGGCGAAGGCTATCACAACAATGGACGGAGAGCCAATTCAGTGGAATGACCCACTACAGATAGGCACAACAATAAAATTTACATTTCCTATTCCGGCATCCAATTATCAACCGACACCTGTTTGTGCAATTGATGTCGTCTATGAGGATGACCATTGTTTGATCGTTTCTAAACCAAAAGGTATGTCGACACATCCAAATGATGCACGTGATACTCACACTTGTATGAATCATGTTATGGCTCATATTAAAGAGCAAGGTGGCACTTATGCGGAGCATGTCCATCGTTTAGATAAAGGAACACAAGGTTTGTTACTTGTAGCAAAACATCCTTTAGCAAAATCAATCTTTGATCGTATGATTGAGGAAAAATCCATTATTCGAACTTACGCTGCAGAAGTGCAAGGGAATTTACGCTCTACTTCTGGCACGATTTCTGAAGGAATCGGAAAAGACCGACATCATGCAACAAGACGTGTCGTTTCAAAAACTGGACAGCATGCGGTTACACACTATGAAGTTGTAGCGCGCTATAAAAGCTCTTGTGTTGTCCATCTAATTCTTGAAACAGGAAGAACACATCAAATTCGCGTACATTTAGCACATATCGGTCATCCGATTATTGGAGATACAATGTATGGCGCAAGAGAAACGGCAAGTGACGACTATGAGCTCCATGCTATTCAATTGGAATTCGAGCATCCATTTTTAAATAAGGTGATCGTTGTAAAGGATCAGCAGTAATTATCGTACTGCACTTTAAATTGTTGCACATAAGCTAACAATTTAAAGTGCAGTTTTTGTATACCTTTTTTATTTCTTTCGCTCATCATCAAAAGTTGTGGATGACACTTGTTGAAATCAACAACACGTTATGGTGATGAGCTATTACTTCAATCCATTTACTTATAATCCTAAAAAAGTATAAATATAATATTTACATTTCTTTCATCTATTTTTTACAGTAAATTTATTATACATTTCCATTATTGGTAATGACGGTGGATTTCTTTCATGATAGAATTAGATTAAATTGTCAGTCATCTGACTAATATGAGGGGGAATTTATTGATGAAATGGGTTAAAAGTATTGCAGCAACAACTCTAGCTGCTAGTTTACTAGCTACACCCGGTTTTGCCGCACATGCAGCGGAAGCAACACCAACAGCTAAGAAAGATGATTTCAAATTAACAATTCTACACTCAAATGACACGCATGCACACGTTGAGGATGCTCCAAAGCGTGCAACAAAAGTAAAAGAACTTCGTGCTGCAAATGCAAACTCACTTCTTTTAGATGCTGGTGATGTTTTCTCTGGTACTTTATACTTTAACGAATTTGCTGGGGAAACTGATATGAAGTTAATGAACTTAATGGGTTATGATGCCATGACTTTTGGTAACCATGAGTTCGATTTAGGATCAAGCCCAGAAGGACATGCTGCACTTGCTAAATTCGTTAAGGGCGCAGAGTTCCCATTACTAGGATCCAATCTAGATTTTTCAAAAGATTCTTTATTCGATGGCTTACAATTCAAAACAGTCACAAAAGACTTTAAAAACGGTAAAATTTATGACGGTATCATTAAAGAAATCGATGGACAACAAGTAGGTATTTTCGGCTTAACAACAGAAGAAACACCTACCATTTCAAGCGTTGCTAACGTCCAATTTGCAAACTATATCGACTCTGCGAAAAAAGCAGTAACAGAATTTGAAAAACAAGGTGTTAACAAAATTATCGCAGTTACTCATATTGGCTTCGATGACTCCGCTGATTGGGATAATGACCAATTACTAGCGAAAGCTGTAGAAGGTATTGATGTAATCGTAGGTGGTCATACACATACAAAATTAGACAAGCCTGTGAAAGCTGAAACACCATTTAAGAACCCTACAATTATCGTTCAAACAGGCCAATATAGCGAAAATTTAGGTGAATTAGAACTAACATTCGACGATAATGGTGCCGTTGTTGACTACTTCGGTCAGTTACATGCTTTAAAAGATGTCCAAGCTGACGCAGAGGCTACAGCACTTTTAGCTCCATATAAAGAGAAAATTTCAAAAATATTAAATCAATCAACAGGTAATACAGCTGTTTCACCACTAAATGGCGGTCGTAATCTTTGGGGTGTTCGTGCTGGTGAAACAAACCTTGGTAACTTAATTACTGATGGGATGCTTGCTGGTGCTAAAAAAATTGACCCTGAAGTACAATTTGCATTCCAAAATGGTGGTGGTATCCGCGCTGGTATTGATGCAGGAGATATTACTGTTGGTGAGGTTATGACAGTTATGCCATTCGGTAATGCACTTGGTATCGTAAAATTAAAAGGTGCTGAAATTTATGAAATCGTTGAACATAGTGTGAAAGAGTTCCCTAAAGAATCTGGTGGCTTCCTACACTTCTCTGGTTTACAAGTAGAATTTGACGGTAAAGCACCAGCTGGTAAACGTGTAAAATCTATTAAATTAAATGGTAAAGAGATTGATAAAGCAGCATATTATAAAGCGGCAACAAATACATTCACTGCTAAAGGTGGAGACGGCTATGATACACTGAAAAAAGTTTATGAGGACGGCCGTGTAAGTGAACCTGGTACAATTGACTACGAAATGTTTATTGAACATTTAGATACACTGAAAAAAGTTGATCCAAAAGTAGAAGGACGTATTATCGCAACAATTCCGTTTAAAGATATCGCAAAAGGTTCAGAAACAGAAGGCTTTGTTCGTGACCTTTATTACCGTGATTTAACTAACGGTACTTCAGCAACAACATATTCACCAAACGCAAACTTAACTCGTGCACAAGCTGCATCATTTATCGCACGTGCCTTAAAGCTTGAAGCAAAAGGTCAAGCAACATTCTCTGATCTTGCGAATGTAAATCCTGCAACACAAAAAGAAATTACAGCACTTGCTGAAGCAGGAATTGTACAAGGTGTGAATGGTAAATTCAATCCTAATACAAAAGTAACTCGTGCTCAACTTTCCTTAATGTTTGCTCGTGCATACAACCTACAACACGATGCAAAAACTGGTTTAAAAGCTGATTTCAGTGATATTTCTCAATACAACGCTGAAACTCAAAATGCTATTGCCCTTATGAAAGACTTAAAGATTGTTAGCGGCGTAAACGGCAAATTTATGCCTAGTAACAACGCGACACGTGCGCATATGGCAAAAATGCTTTCTAACTATATTCCATTTGTAAAAGAATCTAAATAATAAATTTACAAAATCCCGCTTCTCAAATTAGAGAGCGGGATTTCTATTGCACTAAAAATTAAATTTAAAGTTATCTGGGTCTTGTCCAAATCGTTCATTGCGATTTAACGTAGCTATTTTATCCATTTGAGCTAGTGTTAATTCAAAATCAAAAATCTGTGCATTTTCCTCAATACGACTAGGTGTCACAGACTTAGGAATAATAAGTGTATCATTTTGCAAATGCCAACGCAGCACTACTTGAGCAGCTGTCTTCCCTATTTCACGACCAATTTCCATAATCGTTGGATTATCAAGTACCCCGCCACGGCCTAATGGAGACCATGCCGTAACAGCAACTCCATGCTCATTACAAAATGCTCGTAATGCGTCCTGCTGTAAATATGGATGCACCTCTACTTGATTGACCATTGGCGCTATATTTGCTTTAGCTAAAAGCTTTTGTAGATGATGCTCATGGTGATTTGAGACACCTGTTGCACGAATTAATTTTTCATCATATAAACGTTCAATTGCTCTATACGTTTCTTCAAATGTTTCTGGTACTGCCCAATGCGTTAAATATAAATCTAAATAGTCCATATTTAACTTTTTCAATGATACTTCAAAAGCTCGTAATGTTTCATCATAGCCTTGGTCATTATTCCAAACCTTTGTCGTAACAAAAATATCCTCACGTTTAACACCTGAATGACGAATAGCTTCGCCCACCTCGGCCTCATTACCATAAAGAGAAGCCGTATCAATAGCTCGGTAGCCATATTTAACAGCTTTATCAATAGCCTGCAAAGTCTCATCACGCTCTGTCATTTTATAAACACCTAAGCCAAAGCGAGGCATTTCCACACCATTTGCTAATGTTTTTGTTGATTGTAAATTCAAGAATAACAACCCCTTTCTTTTCCTAGTTTCCATTATACAAAAAATTGGTTTTGAGAAATATAAGGAAAATTTCGGGTGTAATATCTTATTGATCTTTCGCTTCCTCTTCATAATCATCTACTTGGATAGGGTCTGGAATTCGATTGTCTTCTACAAGCTCTTGACCATCACGTAAATGCTCCATCTGCTTCCCCAAATCCTGTAAATCTTTAAAATTTCTAGCCATTGTACCGTTTTCGATATTTGGAACCTTTTTTTCCATTATTATCACCTCTCCTATAGTTTTCCCGAAATAGTTATTTCTGAACCATTTCTGACATATTTTATTCCGCCATGTCGTTTCATTTTTATAGTAGATAGTCTATACTAAAAAGAGATGTCTTTATAAACTGAGGAGGGTTCTTCCATGAGTTTAATATTAATTATTGGTGTAACTGTTGCGTTCTTAACTGCAATTTTCACTGCTGGTTATGAAGGCGATTACAGAGCAGACAAATAATACCTCAAGAAAATCACTAAGCATGAATATATGCTTAGTGATTTTTTTGTTTAAAACTATTACAGCAAAGTCATTTTAGATAAAGTTTGCTCTTCGGCAAAAACGAGTTGTTGATTTCCGTTACGGCTGGGCGCTTTGATGTTGCTGTCGCTTCGCTTTCGCGCAGATAAAACAATTGTCGCTGACGCTTCGTTTTCGCGCATAGCAAAGCTTCCTGGGGCGTCCGATGAGCCACTTCGGTTATTTCTCATTTTTTTTGGAACAATATAATTACTTGACAATCTGTACTTTATAAAATAAACTTACTTACATAAAGTAACTTGGTAATCAATCATAACTTAAATTCGGGGGTAAATTACTATGCATTTTCATGAAAAACCTAACACATATGTCACTAATGTTGAAATTAAAGTGAGCGATATACAACGTTCATTAACTTATTATCAGGAGGTCATTGGCTTTAAAGTTTTACATCAGGAATCTCATAGAGCAACTCTAACAGCTGATGGCAAAACAGCATTATTGACAATCGTCCAACCTGAAACAGTAGAAGAAAAAACGAGCTTAACAACTGGACTTTATCACTTTGCAATTTTACTGCCTACTCGTCGTGATTTAGCAAATATTATTACTCATTTCCATAACAAGGGCGTGTACTTCGGGGCATCTGACCATGATGTAAGTGAAGCACTTTATTTAAATGATCCTGATAATAATGGTATTGAGGTTTATGCGGATCGCCCTGAAAATGAATGGACTTGGCATTTCGACCAAGTGCATATGGTGACCGAACCTCTTAAAATCCATTCTATATTAGAGGAAGGCGATGGAAGATGGGATGGCCTACCAGCTGATACGGTTATGGGACATATTCATTTATCAGTTTCTAATTTGGCTGCCGCAGAGGAGTTTTATACAAAAGGATTAGGATTTGAGATTGTCACTCGCTATGGAGCACAAGCTTTATTCATCTCAACTGGCCGCTATCATCATCATATTGGTTTAAACACTTGGCACTCTGAAAACGCACCAAAGCTTGGTAAAAATCAGGTTGGCTTACAAACATTTTCACTGCGTCTAGATAATGAAGAGCAAGCAGCAACAATGAAAGAAAATCTCCGTTCAATTGGTGCACCTGTTATTGATATAGATGGTGGTTTCCAAACAGAGGATCCATCAGGTATCGTTGTTTTATTGAAATTTTAAGAGTGATGTGGCGTACTATCCGTCGGGGTGAGGATTGTGTCCGTCACTTGACGGGCTTTATCCGTCGATTGGCGGGTTTTATCCGTCGCTTGACGAGCAATCCGTCGCTTGACGAGCAATCCGTCGCCTGACGGGTTTTATCCGTCGCTCGCGAGGTGCTTTCCGTCGTTTGCTGGGTTCTTTCCGTCGATTGACGAGCAATCCGTCGATTGAGGAGTTCTTTCCGTCGCTTGACGAGCAATCCGTCGCTTGAGGAGTTCTTTCCGTCGCCTGACGAGCAATCCGTCGCTTGAGGAGTTCTTTCCGTCGCCTGACGGGTTTTATCCGTCGCTCGCGAGGTGCTTTCCGTCGTTTGCTGGGTTCTTTCCGTCGCTTGACGAGCAATCCGTCGCTTGAGGAGTTCTTTCCGTCGCCTGACGGGTTTTATCCGTCACTTGCGAGGTGCTTTCCGTCGCTTGACGAGCAATCCGTCGCTTGAGGAGTTCTTTCCGTCGCCTGACAGGTTTTATCCGTCGCTTGACGAGCAATCCGTCGCTTGAGGAGTTCTTTCCATCGCCTGACGGGTTGTATCCGTCGCTCGCGAGGTGCTTTCCGTCGCTTGACGGGTTCTTTCCGTCGCCTGACGGGCTTTCCGTCACTTGACGGTCTTTCCGTCGCTTACGGAGTTCTAACCATCCCTTTTCGAATCCCTTCACGTCTTACAAAAAAGCAAAAGCAGTTCTCCATAAAAGGAGAACTGCTTTTTTAATGTAACCCTGGATATCCTTGTTGACGTAATGCCTCATAAATAACTATTGCTGCTGTATTCGATAGATTGAGTGAACGAACATGCTCACTCTGTGGAATTCGTAAGCACATATCTCGACGCTCATACGCAAAATCCTTTGGCAAGCCAGTCGTTTCTTTGCCAAACATGAAGTAAATATCTCGATCTTTATCACTAAAATCATGTGTCGTAAATGGTTCATCACTATAGGTCTCAATTAAATAAACGTCGCCATTTTTGGATGCCTCTAAAAAATCCTCTAGCGAATCGTGATACACGACATTGACACTATGCCAATAATCTAAGCCGGCACGTTTTAGCATTTTATCGTCTGTAGAAAAGCCAAGAGGACGAATTAAATGTAGTGACGTATTTGTGCCAGCACATGTGCGTGCAATATTTCCTGTATTTGCTGGAATTTCTGGTTGATATAAAACGATATGCAATGGCATAACGGTACACTTCCTTAACTAAAAAATTGTAAACCTTTATTAATCTCAACGAGTACTTCCTCGTCTTGTTCTTTTACTTTTGCCTTAAGTAATGCGGATTGAGCTTGCTCCCCGCCTATCTTACCTAAAGCCCATGCTGCTGTTCCTCGAATTACAGGTCGTTCATCCTTTTCAAGAAGCGCTACTAAATCTGGGACCGCAGCTTCTTCTTTAAAGTGAGCAAGTGCCAAAATAGCATTGCGTTGAATTGGCTTTTTCCCTCGCCATGAACCAGAAACATGGCCAAACTTTTCTTTAAAGTCACGATTTGAAATTGTCAAAAGTGGCACAAGTAATGGCTTTGCAAGCTCTGGATCAGGTTTAAATTCCTCATGCATCCAGTTAATCTTTCCTTTATTCTTTGGGCATACGGTCTGACATGTATCACAGCCATACAAACGATTACCAATATGGGTACGAAACTCATCAGGTAGCATTCCCTTAGTTTGTGTTAAAAAGGCTATACAACGTTGAGAGTCTAGCTGTCCGCCTTCGATTAACGCACCAGTTGGACAAACATCTAAACATAAGCGGCAATCCCCGCATTCATCCTCCATAGGCTTATCCGGAGCAAAAGGGATATTCGTGATTAGCTCTCCTAAATATACATAGGAACCGAACTCAGGCGTAATGATCGAGCAGTTTTTTCCGCTCCAACCTATTCCTGCACGTTCCGCAACTGCCCTATCGACAAGTGCCCCCGTATCAACCATTGATTCAATACGAACACCTTCTATGCGTTCCTCAAGCCATGCTGCTAATAATTTCAATCGCTCACGTAATGCTGTATGATAATCGATCCCCCAGGAAGCACGGCAAAAAATCCCGCGTCTTGCTCCCTTCTTGCCAACAGGTGCATTTTGCATACGCGACGGATATGCGACAGCTATCGCCACAATGCTCTCTGCTCCTTCTAACAATTGTAGGGGCTCGGTACGTTTTTCTATATCACTTTCTTCAAAGCCAGACTGATAGCCAAGCTCTTGCTGACGGCGCAGTCTATTTTTTAATTCTGTAAATGGAGCTGCTGTTGTAAAGCCAATTTTATCTACACCAATGGACATTGCATACGCCACAAATTCACGTTGTAGGTCATGTATGTTCATTTCATTTCCAACTCCTTACATGGTACAATAATAGAAATAGATAAAGTAGGTGATGTTTTATGGACATTTCAATTAATCAATCTCTATTGACACAACATCCCGAGCTTAAAATCGGCATTATTCATTATACCAAAATTGTCGTTGCAGAATCTCCTCAAATGATTAAAGGTCGCATGCAATTGTATCAGGAAAATCTCTTTTTAGAAATGCAAGATAATCCTGTAACGCAACGAGAGGGTATTGCAGAATGGCGACAACTATGGAAAAAGCTTGGTGCAGATCCGAACCGCTATCGCCACTCAGCAGAAAGTTTAATGCGCCGAATTAGTAAGCAAAATTATTTAACACCACTTCACTCTGGTGTTGATTTAAATAATTTCTTCTCCCTTCAATATGAGATTCCAGTAGGCTTATATGATGTAGCTAAACTAAAAGGAAATATAGAAATCGCACTTGGCAATGAGGAAACTGGCTATGAGGGCTTAAATGGTCGTTTTAATGCATTAAAAAATATCCTTAATAGCTATGATGCTGAAGGAGCATTTGGGTCACCATTTGTCGATTCTAAACGTACGTCTGTTTCAGAGGAAACGACCGAGGCTTTACATATCTTCTACCTCCGCCCATCATTGTCAGAAGAAAGTGCGGAAGAGCTTCTTGCATCTGCCGGTAAGATGTTTAATCAAATTCATGGTGGCGATTATAAAATGGCCTTATTAACAAGTGCAGCACCATCTACTACACTGTAAAAAGGATGTGTTTTCATGATTAATCTTGCAGAAGCCGTTAAGCTAAAAAGTATTTTAGCAAAAAAAGTTCAAGAACTCGTTGACGAATTACATCGTAGCGCTTTTGTAACTGTTGAAAAAGGACAAGCACCCAAAACAAGTAATCGTGCAATGAAGGTAATTGAAGCTGAATTAGCTCAAGTACGTCTCGATGTTCGTACATTGGATCGTTTAGTATATGAAGCAAATATAAAAAGCTCCGTGGACTTTAAAGGTGAAAAACTAGCATTAGTTGAAGCGATTGAGCTCGCAACACAGCTCCGCGCAGATGCTGAACTGTGCAAACAGTTTAGTATGCATGAAAAAGAGAGTGTACGCATGGGTTATGGTGAAAATACAATGCTTTATGAAATTGCTATGTATGAGCCAGATGAGTACCGCGAACGTGCTATTAAACTAGAAAAAGATGCCCATAAATTATCGAATCTGATCAATGCGAAGAATTATCGTGTTGAAATTAATTTTGATGATTCTCGTTATTTCTAATCTCAAGCATCAAGGCTATTATTTCTAAAATGAAATACAATAAAAAAGCATCCTTTTTGAGCTGTACCTCCAATTGTGTTTAACAATTCGGAGTGCAGCTTTGGGATGCTTTTTGTTCTACTTACTTAAATCATATTTAATTTCAAATTTCCCTATATCCCAATCAGCAAACAGAAAAGTTACATTAGTCTTAGTGTTAGGATCAGTATATGTATAAGCTTTATCCTCGTCAAAAGCAATATCACTTTCTTCGTCAAATTTATCTATATTCAATCCTAGTGCATCAGCAATTGACATAGCGGATATAATTCCTTCTGCCCATTCTCCTCCATTTTCAGCTTCATTTAATTCGGTTGCGGGGATTCCTTCTATAAAAATATTATATCCAATTATTTTTTTATCCTCATTATATTTAGCGTCTATTTTATAATGACCCTTATGTTTTTTAAAATCAGTATCCAATAAGATTTGTGAGAAAATATTTTCCTCTTTATTCAATTCACTAGTTATTGGTTCTGGCATTTTCGCTATTACAATTCCGTTTACTGGATTCTGTTTATATATATCAGCTCTGACATTGTATTTTTTAACAAACTTTTCTACCGCAGCCTTTGATTCAGGATCAACCTCTTCAAATTTTACTGGAACGACTTTCTCCTCCTTTACGACCGCTTCTTTTGTTTCCTGATCTTTTTTTACATCTGCCTCTTTTTTCTTCTCTGTTCCTTCTCCAGAACATCCAACTAGCATAACTGCTAGAAGTAATAATAAAACTTTCTTCATTACCTTTATTCCCTCCGAATGTATATCAATAAAAATATACGTTACTAGATTCAATGAAATAGAATTCAGTGCAAAAAATACTTAAATTACTATATTGCATCATCCTATTATAATTCTGACAAAATAAAGTTTCTGTTTCCACCCTTTCTTTCAACACTTTTCGACATTTTATGTAAAATTAAGGTTTTATGGAATAATAATATACAGAATATCAATTTTTAAAATCTCAATTACACAAAAGCAAATACAAAAGACAAGCCGAGGTTTCATCGCTTCTCAAGTCTATTAATAAGCAAAAAAGACTTGTATAGCTCTAAATCAATTAAAATAAATACAGCAAAGCAAAAAAGCATCTCTTGATCTGCATTGCAATTGTTAGACACAATTGAGATGTAGTTCATTAGAGATGCTTTTTGTTCTACTTAGTTAATTCAAATTTAAATTCAAACTTTCCTGCATCGACCTCAGTACAAAGATTAGTTACCTTATATGTAGAATCAGTATAAGAATCAGTGTCTCTATTTCCTTCAGCTTTAGCTAATGATTCGGTGAATTTACCCAAATCTAATCCTAGTGTTTGAGCAACTATTACAGCTGAAGTCATCCCTTCTGCCCATTCATCTCCCTCATCATTTACTTCTTTTTCAGGGAGTCCTTGAACAGAAAGATTATATCCAATTATTTTTTTATCCTTATTGTATTTAGCAACTAATTTGTAATGGCCCTTATATTCTTTAAAATCAGCTTCCAATAGAACTTGTGAGAAATCATTAAGTTCATTCGTTACAGGTTCTGGAATCATGTCTAATCCTATAGGTTGAACCTGTTTAAATAAAGTAAGCTTTTCATTGTATTCTTTGGCAAACTTTTCAACTGTAGCTTTTGATTCAGTATCGACTTCTTCAAATTTTACTGTAACGACCTCTTCTTTTTTTACATCTGCCTCTTTTTTCTTCTCTGTTCCTTCTCCAGAACATCCAACTAGCATAACTGCTAGAAGTAATAATAAAACTTTCTTCATTACCTTTATTCCCTCCGAATGCATATCGCTAAAAATATACGTTATTAGATTTAATGAAATAGAATTATAGTACAAAAAGTTTCTAAAATACTATATCATCTCCTCCTATTACAATTCTGACAAAATAAGGTGTACATTTCCACCTTTATTATTCGTCATTTTTCGACATTTTAAGTAAAATAAAGGATCTTGTTATATATTGAACTAAATCTAATGCATATAAAAAAGCGTTCAACCAATAGTGGCTAAACGCTTTTGATAGTCTATTTTTTTGCGAAAGCTCCGTGCTAACGTAGCAGAAGCAATAGATGTCTTTTGTGTGAAAACATAGGGGCAGTGCCACCGATACAGGTCAATTAGCCGTTTTCGCATGGATGCGATGATTTTAGGCTAACAACTCCTTTCTGATCCCGTGATATCCGCCGGAAGCTTAACTTCTCCTAGAAGAAGTTAAAATGTCTTTACGGGTTTGGAAGTCGATCATTTAGCATAGCTAAGTAAAAACTTCTTTTCTCATTTGCAAGAGTCATCACGTTTTCCAATTGCTCCAATTGTTGCTCTAGTAGATTAACATGTTTATTTAATAGTTCAATCCGTTTGTGTAAAATTTCCTGAATATCCTCTATTTGTTGATCATTTTGTGTTAATAGACAGCCATCTTCAGCAAACAAAGTAATATCCTTTAGCTTCATTCCTGTTTGCTTTAATCCATAAATAAATTGGATAAAGCGAAGATCCTGATCATTATATTGCCGAATCCCGTTTTGCTTCCCATCCAAACGATAAGGATTAGGTAAGAGACCCATTTTTTCATAATAACGAAGTGTATATGCAGAAATACCTGTTAATTTCGATATTTCACCAATTGAGTACATTAGGTTTTGTCCCCTTTCATTCACATATAAGAACAACCTTTCCTACAGATATTGATTTTTCAAGCAATTCTTGTGCATGTGCCGCTTCCCTTAAAGGAAGTCTGTAAGAAATCAGGGGATTGATTTTCCCTTCCTCTAACAATGAGAGTAGGAACCGAACATCTTCCTTAAACCAATCTAACTTTTCTTTTTTTAATGAGGTTATAGAGTAAAGATAGACAGGATTGCCTTTCCCTGTAGTTCGATTTTCAGCCAAACTTTCCCACTCTTTGGTCCATTCTTCTGAATCTCCTTGCTGAAGAATCGAGGTATAGCCGTAACCTATGAAACGGCCATTGTTGCTTAAGGTATTCATCGAACGCTCATAATTCTGGCCTCCTATTGGATCAAATACAACATCCATACCTTCAGGAGCCTTATTACGAAGAGTATCTACAAAATCTTCGTTTCGATAGTCAATCGGCACGGCGCCGAATTGGGATACAATTGAATGTTTAGCCAAGGAAGCCGTGCCATACATGTCTAATTTCGCTAACTTTCCAAGCTCAAGCAATGCAGTACCAACCCCTCCACTTGCCCCGTGAATAAGGATACGTTCTCCCTCAGCTACCTTTGCAACCCGGTGAAGCATTTGATAGGCTGTTACATAATTTAAGATCACAGCAACCGCCGTTACGGAATCGATGTGAGCAGGAATCCCGACAACCTCATCATCCATCGCGTACACATAAGATGCATAGCCACCCGTTCCGTTAAAAAAGACGGCTACCTTATCCCCTATCAAATATTTTTGCACGCCTTCTCCCAACTCGTCAACAATCCCAATAGCATCGTATCCTGGAGTAAAGGGAGGTATAGGAGATAGCGGATATTTACCCTCTCTTCTCATAATATCCGCAAGTGCAACCCCTGCTGCTTGAACCTTAACTCGAATTTCTCCCCTTTCAGGTTTTCGTAGGGGCTCCTCTATCACATCAATAACCTGAGGTCCTCCGTATCGAGTTACAATTACTCGTGTATTCAAATCAAAACATCTCCTCTCAATAAAGATGTTTGTATTATATTTGTTAGAGTAAACTCTAAGTCAAGGAATCTATTTTGCATCAGCCAAGGTTTAAAGTTTTATTGCATAGACGATTTCCCTGAAACTGTATACAATAGATTTATGGAGTCGATGAGACTTCATATCGAATTGGATGTGCTGTTTTCAAAACTAGCTTTTTGGAGCTAACTTAAACAAAACCAATGACAAGTTACCTGTTACTGTATGACCAATGACTAATAACCAACTATAAGCAATGGCCATACTCAAACTACTTGATAATTATTTGAAAACGCCATCCAATAGCTCTCTTACATCTTGTGTGTAGGAGAGCTTTTTAGTTTAAAACAAAGTGCATCATTTTGCTTTAACGAATAAAGAAGTAACGTAGAAAATAAAGCCTATTGCAAAGGCAATTAATTGATCCAATAATAATTCATCATGAAGAAACCATCTTAACAAAAAGACTCCGCCGAAAATTAACATGATTAAAAACCCAACATATTTTAATCCATTATGTAGCATTTTCTATCTCCTTTTTTAAGTCTTCTATACACTCTCTTAATAATAAGCAAAAAAAGAGTGTTAACTTTCACTCTTTTTAATTCTATCTTTTAATTCCTTTATCTCTTTTTCTAATTGCAATATCTTTCTCTTTAAAACATCAGTTTGTGAGGCTGTATAAATTGCTAAACCTAATCCCAACATAGCAATTGAAAACACGAATATTGTCGACACAATTTACACCCCTTAAAAGTAATTATCAAAGCCTACAGTAACTAAAGTAAAAATGTAGCTGTAATCTCCATATATCATAAATACTAACAAGAATTTCAAAACAGTCAAATCAATATTTTCTGATTTTAAAGCATATTTCGACAATAATCTTTAGAAGGAATCTAAAAAACCATAAAGGTATCACATGTAAGAGGGTTTTTAATGTCTAGTTCTCCCCTAGCATGGACAGAATGACTATATCCAAAGAAAGGGGTTAAACAATGACAAACCAACATGATTCAACAAACGAGCATGACATGACTTTGACAAATCGACAGGGACACCCTATTACTAACAATCAAAATATACGTACTGTCAGTAATCGAGGACCTGCAACCCTGGAAAACTATGATTTTATAGAAAAAATAAGTCACTTTGACCGTGAAAGAATTCCTGAGCGTGTTGTTCATGCGCGAGGTGCAGGGGCACATGGCTATTTTGAGACATACGGTGTTGTCGGGGATGATCCTATTTCTAAGTATACAAGGGCTAAAGTATTTCAGGATAAAGGGAAACAGACGCCTGTTTTTGTGCGCTTTTCAACAGTTATTCATGGTGGTCATTCACCAGAGACATTACGTGATCCACGAGGCTTTGCTGTAAAATTCTATACTGAGGATGGTAACTGGGATTTAGTCGGCAATAATTTAAAGATCTTCTTTATCCGTGATGCTATGAAATTCCCTGATATGATTCACGCCTTTAAGCCTGATCCCATTACAAATATTCAAGACGTTGAGCGTTTTTTTGATTTCTGTGCAAGCTCACCAGAATCCTTCCATATGGTGACATTCGTTTATTCACCATGGGGTATTCCTGCTAATTATCGAATGATGCAAGGCTCCGGCGTTAATACGTATAAATGGGTCAATAATGAAGGCAAAGCGGTCCTTGTAAAATATCATTGGGAACCTTTACAAGGCATTAAAAACTTAACACAAAAAGAAGCAGAAGAAATCCAAATGAAAAATTTCAATCATGCCACACAAGATTTATATGATGCCATTAAAAATGGTGATTATCCTGAATGGGAGCTTAACGTCCAAATTATGGAGGATGGTCCACATCCAGAGCTTGATTTTGATCCATTAGATGATACGAAGCTTTGGCCTAATGATCAATTCCCATGGTATCCAGTTGGTAAGATGGTGCTAAATAAAAATCCAGAAGATTATTTTGCTGAGGTTGAACAGGCTACATTCGGCACAGGTGTGCTTGTGGACGGATTGGATTTCTCGGACGATAAAATGCTACAAGGTCGTACCTTCTCTTATTCCGATACACAGCGTCATCGTGTAGGTGCAAACTATTTACAACTCCCTATCAATGCTCCTAAAAAACGAGTGGCAACCAATCAGAATGGTGGTCAAATGATGTATAAGCGTGATTTAGCTCCTGGACAAAATCCTCATATTAACTATGAGCCTTCGATGTTAAATGGTTTAAAGGAAGCTACTCAAGCGGCTAAAGAATATACACCACTCGTGGAAGGTAATCTCGTTCGAGAATCAATTGATCGTCAAAGTAATACGAAGCAAGCTGGCGAAACATATCGCAATTTTGAACAATGGGAGCGAGATGAGCTGCTTGAAAACTTAATTCGTGATTTAGCAGTCTGTCATATAGCCATTCAAGAAGCGATGATTGCATTAGCACAAGAAGCAGATGAAGAATACGGTCGTTTGTTAAAAGAAGGTTTACAAAAAGCTCGAAACGATTCTTCTTCATCAAAGCCACTTGGCAATATTGCTGGTGATGAAGCACCTCAAAAAGCTGTAGATAAAGGTCATGGCGCAGAGCCTTATTAAATCAAAAAGACATTACATATTTTCACAACAAATATGTAATGTCTTTTTTTAGTGACAGAAGTTATTCTTCATTACAATAGAAAAGAACTTTTTAATTATTTTTCGTATGCTTTATACCAATGATATGGTTGTATTTCTTTCAGTGTTTTAAATATCAATTCACCATTCGGATTAGTGATAGCCGCTTTTACATTTTCGCCCCAGTAAAAAAGCCTTTCTTGACATACACCACAAGGAGTTAACACAGTAAATACTGAATTTTCGTTTTCTCTGGCAATACAAATACTATGAGTAACCTTCGTATTAAGTTTATGCGCTTCAAGTATTGCACCGGTTTCCATGCACAATTCAGTAGAGGCATTAATAACGTCTGGTGCTACGCTCGTTAAAATCTGACCATCTTCAGTATACATTGCTGCAGCACCACCCCAACCAGAAGGATATCTTTTTTCGATCAATTCTACCACCGACTGATATAATTTTCGCTCAATATTCATCTTCTTTCCCCCTGTTTTTAATCAATTTAACATAACATAAAATGCTTCTTTTTAATGCACACCAGGCAAAATCTTTAGTACCTTTTCCTGTGCATCTAAAATAGCATCTACACCTAATGGTATAGCAATATTCGTTGAATCATGGCCAATTTTAAAGCCTGCTACAACCGGAACGCCTAAATCTGCAAAATAATCCTTCACTAAAGTAAATAGCGCAGCTTCATCCGCTTCTGTTTGTGTAAAGGAACCGATAACAACACCGGCTAACTGCTCAAGCTTTCTCGCCTGCTTTAATTGCTGCAGCATCGAATCGATTTTTGGGATAGATTCTCCAAGCTCCTCAATCAATAAAATGCGACCTTCCGTGCTAACTTCAAATTTTGTACCCAATGTGTTAACAAGACGACGTAAATTTCCGCCAATAATCTCACCGCGAGCTACACCAGGTGCAATCGTTGTTAATGGGGAAATATCCTCCGTATACTGTAATTCCATCGGTGAAAATAGCTGTAAAAACATCTTCTTTGATATATCATCTATTCTTCCTACAGACATCAGTAGCGGTCCGTGAAACGTCACTAAATTAGCATATTCGTTAATCGCGCAATGTAAATATGTAAGATCAGAGAAGCCCCAGAAAATTTTTGGATTTTCCTCAAGTAGTCCGTAGTCAATCTTTTCCGCAATGCGTGCAGAGCCATAGCCCCCCTTAGCACAAAAAATTGCCTTCACCTCTGGATTTCTCACCATTTCATGAAAATCAGCCAGACGATCTTCATCACTACCTGCTAGGTAATCGTGCTTTGCCTGAATAGTATCCCCAATTATATAGTTAAGCCCTAATTCTTCAAGAAAGGCTATAGCATCTCCTAGCTTTTCGGGCTGTGCTGGACTAGATAAAGCCACAAGACCAACTGTATCTCCCTTTTGTAAATGTGGTACGGTGCTTTTCACCCTAACCCCTCCTATAGTTTTTTCTTATTCTAGCATATAGATAATATTGTAGCATTGATTCATAGCGAAGTTAGTTTTGATAAAATTTAAATTTCCGGATGAATGTCCGTCGCTTTGGTGATTCTTTCCGTCACTCTGATGGCTCTACTTTCCGCCGCTTTGACGGCTCTATCCACGACTTTGGCTGTTCTATCCGTCTCTCTCGCCTTCACATCCTTCACTTCGGCTGTTCTTTCCGTCGCTTTGGCCTTTCTTTCCGTCGCTCTGGCTCCCCTATCCGTCTCTCTGATTTCTATCCGTCTCTCTCGCCTTCACATCCGTCACTTCGGCTGTTCTTTCCGTCGCTTTGGCCTTTCTTTCCGTCGCTCTGGCTCTCCTATCCGTCGCTCTGATTTCTATCCGTCTCTCTCGCCTTCACATCCTTCACTTCGGCTGTTCTTTCCGTCGCTTTGGCCTTTCTTTCCGTCGCTCTGGCTCTCCTATCCGTCTCTCTGATTTCTATCCGTCGCTCTGATTTCTATCCATCACCTTAGCTCTTCTTTCCGTCGCTTTGATGGCTCTATCCACGAATTTGGCTGTTCTATCCGCCATTTTGACGTTTCTATCCACGACTTTGACTGTTCTATCCGTCGCTTTGGCGATTCTATCCACGACTTTAGCTGTTCTATCCGTCGCTCTGGCTGTTCTTTCCGTCTCTCTCGCCTTCACATCCGTCGCTTCGGCTCTTCTTTCCGTCGCTCTAGTTTCCATCCGTCACCTTGCCTCTTCTTTCCGTCACTTTGCCTCTCCTTTCCGTCGCTCTCGCCTTTCCATCCGTCACTTGAACTCTCCCTTCCGTCGCTCTGCATGCCAAAATAAAAAAGCGTAGACTTCAAATAATACAAAGTCTACGCTTAATTCCTATTTTGTTCCGCCGTAAATAATCGTTACATTTGGATGATTTAATAATTGGCTTGCTGGGAAATCTTCAGTGACGATACCACTTTTCAATTTTTCCATAGCCTCTAGTTTTTTTTCACCAAATGCAATTAACACGATTTCCTTGGCTTTCATAATAGATTCAATGCCCATTGTAATAGCATGTGTCGGTACATCTTTAGAGTTATCAAAATAAATTGCATTTTCTGTGCGAGTAGATTCCGTTAACTCTACAATATTAGTCATTGAATCAAAAGATGTACCCGGTTCGTTAAAGCCAATATGTCCGTTAACGCCAATACCTAGAAGCTGTAGATCAATTCCTCCCGCTTCTTTAATTCGAGCATCATAGGCCGCACACTCAGCATCTAAGTTTTCTGCCTTACCATTTGGTAAATGTATATTTTCTTCCGTAATATCTACATGATTAAATAAGTTTTCATGCATAAATGTCCAATAACTTGCCGGACTTGTTTGATCGAGACCTACATATTCATCTAGGTTAAAGGTAATCACATCGCTAAAAGATAAATCTCCAGCTTGTTGGCGTTTCACTAATTCCTTATACATTCCTACAGGAGAACCACCAGTCGCTAATCCTAAAATACTTGTTGGTTTTACTTGTAATTGTTTAGTGAATATATCCGCTGCTACTTTGCTCATTTCATCGTATGAATTTACTTCTAACCATTTCATTTCGCTTGTCATTCGTATACCTACCTTACAATCATTATTATTAACTAAAATAATAGGAAATATCTCTCTTTATAGTAGTTAATATTTTCATTTTACAAGTTATTTACCTTCTTTTCTATTATTTTCTTTCTATTATTCACGTGTATTCTCAAACCATTTCGGTTATGTTATTTAGTAAGGAAGTGAGGCGATTTTATGAATTCACAAATAAAGCAATATTTAAAGCTTATTCAATTTCAAGGATCTTTAGAGCCATCTATTAAGCTACTTGGTCAGCTACAAACAAGACATCTATATACCATTCCTTATGAGAACCTAGATGTTGCCTTAAAACATGGCATCTCCTTCGCTATTCCTGACCTTTTTCAAAAAATCATTATTCAACTCCGCGGAGGCAATTGCTTTGAACTAAATATTTTATTTAGTTGGCTACTTCGCGAACTTGGCTTTTCTGTAACCAATCGCTATGCACAGTTTTGGCGCAACCATGAAGCAGATACACCTGTTGAGGATGTACCTATGCATCAGCTATTGCTGGTCAATTTCGATGGGCAATCATATATTTCGGATGTTGGTGTAGGTGCACTAGCTCCTTGTAATCCAGTTCCACTAATAGCTGGACATCAACACCGTGAAGGTAATGAACTTTATAAAATTGAACGAGATGAAGCGAATGGCTGGATGCTGTACGAACTAACAAAGAATAATTGGCGTTTACTTTATAGTTTTTTTGATGACGCTAACGATGCAAAGTTTGCACCAAGACTTTCTAAACAAAAAAATAAAATCGCGATGATTCGTACTCCTCGTGGCCGACATACAATGCTTAATAGCGAATTTCGAATATACGAGGGACAATCCCTAACAACCTATACAACTCATAATGAAAAAGAATGGCGACAAGCACTTCATCGTTTTTTTCGTATTTTATTAGATTGATGCTACATGACAAAAAGCAAGTCTCTTCATGAATAGGAGACTTGCTTTTCTTGTGGCTACATTTAATTGACTGTACGATCGAGCAACTCGTAAACAACAACATCATTATAAAGCTCCTTAACTAAACCGATTCCATCTACAAAATAATATGTTGAAACTCTATTACTGTAAACGGACGCTTCTTCTAGAACAATAACATTGTTATACTTTACACCACCTGCTTGGACAGTACCATCTATTGCTTTAACAGTAATTCGGATGCCTGAAATTACCCCGCCATCATTCTCATGTTCAATCACGCCAATTCTAAGTGGTAATCTGAAAGCAAAATCGTAATGTGAACTTTCTTCACTTTCAATTACTTGGCCATAAACCTCACCATCGCTAAATAAGAGCTCATTATTAAACACCTTATTAGAATTCAAATCAGTTACAGTCCACACATCATTCTTTTCGTCATTATGACTATACTGATATTTTAATGTATATTGATTTTTATCACTTAACGAATAATATGAATACGTGTAGTCAAACGCCGTATTTTTTAATAAATTCGGATTCGATAGCGTTAATGCACGAGCTAAAAATGCTGAAAAATGAGCCCGCGTTAAAGGTGAATTTGGCTTAAATGAACCATCATCATATCCTCTTACTATATTGTTACTAAAAATTGCTGAGATTTCCTTATAACCTCTTGTCTTAGCTGAAACATCAGTAAAAAAGCTCGTCTCAGATCCCTTTAATTTAAACGCTCTTTGTAGCACAATCGCCATGTCCCCTCTTGTAAGAGTTGCATTCGGATTAAATTTCTGTGCCGAATCGAATATTCCAGCATTTTGTACTGCAGCAATTTCTTTATAATAGAGATGTGTAGTAGATACATCCTGATACTTTGGATCTTTTACATTCGTTGTTTGTAATCCTAAAGCACGTGTTAGCATGACAGCTACTTGTGCTCTCGTTACATATGTATTTGGTTTAAATAGGTTATTAGGATAGCCATTGATAATTCCTTTTTCCACTAAGTAATCAATTTCGGTTATTAATGTGTTATCCTTGGACACATCTTTGAAGCTCGCTGCATATACACCCTCAATCGGTATTAAACAAACAGCTATTAATAGCGCACATACTATTTTCAATATTTGTTTCATGTCTTTCCCTCTCTTTCTCCACTATTCATAATATACTTTTTTAGGTATTATTTCCAATATGATTGGGTAGTAAAAAAGCCTCCGCAATCGTTTGCAGAGACTTATTAAATAGATTATTTGTTTTGAATTAAGCCGAAGCCAAGCCCAGTTGGATCTACCATATAGGCAAGATAAAACTCATCGAACTCCATTTTGTCACGAACAATGATGGCACCATTCTGTTTAGCTTTCGAAATAGCTTCATCGATAGAATCCACTTCAATTTGAATACGTGTTCCAAAAGGATAGTCATGTGGACCCTTACCAATACCGCCGTTAATCCCTGTTTTTTTATCATCCCCGGTTGTTACAGCCCAATATTCCCAATTAGGTGCAGCTACCTGCCAACCAAAAACCTTGGCATAAAACTCAGCAGCTTTTTCAGGTTCCTGACTATTCAATTCAAATCCTATTACTCTCCCCATCTAATTCCCCTCCTAATTTTTAAATCATTATTTATAGTTCAACAATTTGATGGATATTTCCTCCATTTTCTTCATCAACATAACGTTAGGTTGATTTCCGTTGCGACTTATATACATTGAATCATCCCAAACTTCATCTGAATTGGTAGTACGGAATTGTGACAGCATGATGACTTAGGTATTTAACTATTTATTAATTAGTAAAATATTGTATAATTAAATTAGAACGACCGTTCAAATTCAAAAAAGAGGTAAATCATTGAACAAAAGACGTTATGATAGCGAGAAAGCAAAAGTTGAAATTATGGAACATGCGGTTAGTTTGTTTTCTCAAAAAGGCTATAATCAAACATCAGTTGGAGATATTTCAACCGCTTCAGGCTACAGCAAGGGACATATTTATTACCATTTTGAAAACAAAGAAAAGCTATTCGTTCTTTTAGCGCAACAAACAATGCAAGACTGGAACAACAAATGGCTGCAAAAAGAATGTACCTACTCCACGGCAACAGAAAAATTATATGGCATGGCCATGCACGTTCTCTATCATTACCAAACACCTTTATTAAGATCAGGGCAAGAGCTAGCTTCCAATTCAAAATCGAGCCCTGAATCAGTGCAACAGCTACACAATTTAGCGATTGTACCGATGAGTGCTTATCGTGCGATTCTGCAAGAAGGAATTGATAAAGGGGAATTTGTTCATGGAAATATTGAAGAGTGGACGGTTCTACTTGGCACATGGCTAGGGGGATTATGTCAGCTTACAAATAATCAGGAGCTGAAAGCACTTGAGCCACTCTTTCACCAGGCAATAACCATTTTTTTAAAGGAGATAAAAAAAGGTGGGATATAAATGAAAATTGCATGTATAGGAGACAGCTTAACAGAAGGTCGACCAGGTGTTTCATTTTTTAAACTACTAACAACAAAACATCAACAATTCGAATTTGACAATCTCGGTAAACCAGGTGAGACAGTAAAAAGCTTACACACTCGTTTGGAAAAATCGAAGCTAGCTACTTATTATGACCTCAGTTTTCTTTGGATTGGTGTCAATGATGTCTACTCTAAACTTTTGAAAGTACAGGCACAGCCAGTTACAAAAGATCATCAAGAATTTAAAGATTACTATGTAAATTGTTTAGAAATGATTTTAGCATCCTCTAAACATGTCGTTTTAGTAACACCAGCTTTAATAGGAGAGACAATAAAAAACACTCCTAATAAGGAATTAAAAGAGCTCTCCTCCATTATTCAATCCATCTCCTCTAAATATGCAAATGTTAGCTTTTTAAATATGCAAGAGGTGTTTGAGCATCACTTGGAACAAGTTAATAGTTCCGATTATATGAACACCAATGTTATGCGAGTAATGAAAGATGTATTGTTTTATAAAAATCCTTTGCGAATTGACCGATTGTCCAAAAAGCGAGGGCTACATTTAACGTTAGATGGCGTTCATTTAAATAGTAAAGGAGCAGAACTTGTCGCGGAAGAATACACAGCTTTCATCGAACAGTTTCAATTGCAGGAAGCTACCGTCCATTAGGAAGTCATACGAGAGGTGATGAATATGAGAAAGGTTGCGATTGTTACTGGTGGTGTATCAGGTATAGGGAAGGCTATCTGCAAAGAATTAATAGGTCGTCATGTATTTGTCATTATTGCAGATATCAACGAACATGATGGGCGTCTTCTCGAGGCAGAACTAAATAAAGATGCTTCAAATGCTAGATTTGTTGAATTAAATGTAACCGATTACAAAAGTGTTGAACGTGTCATTACAAATGTCTATGAGGAATTTCAAAGATTAGATTATTTATTCAATAATGCTGGCATAGCTATGTATGGTGAAATGTATGATATGTCGATGGACGAATGGAAAAACATTGTGGATCTTAATTTATGGGGCGTTATATATGGTACTCAAGTTGGCTATCGAATAATGAAGGAACAAGGTTTTGGACATATCATCAATACCTCATCAGCAGCAGGGTTGGGTCCAGCTCCTATATCTGCGGCATATTCAACTACGAAGCATGCTGTTGTGGGCTTAACGACATCACTACACTATGAGGCTGAGGGATTTGGCATCAAGGTAAGTACGCTATGTCCGACATTTGTTGATACACCTATTTTCGATAAAGCAACCGCTATTAATATCGATAAATCAGTGATGGCCAAACAATTGAAAAAACAAAAAATGATGTCTCCACAGCAACTAGCAAAAATCACTATTGCAGGCGTACACAAAAATAAACCTATTATCTGTCCTATGCCAATGCGTAAAACAATGGATGTTGTCTTTACGATCTTCCCTTCGTTGCACAAAGCATTAATGAGAATGGTCTGTAAAGTAAGTCGAAAAGCTCGATTAACATAAACATTCTAAATGGTAAAAAACCGCTATGCTTTTCCGCCGGCAAGGCACGAGCCGCATCAGGGCAAGAAATAGGATGTTGGACACGAAGGCATATGTCTCCTTCGCTACATTTCATTTACACTTCATCTCAAAAACAATTTGTAGGAGTCTTGCGGCTTTTTACCTTTATATTAAGATAACTAAAACACTGAACGGAACAACCCCTTGTCAGAGACAAATAGCTAGTTATTTATGCTTTCCTCCATCATTTTTATAAATACCTAAAAGTAATATAATTAACCCTATAACAAAAATTAAAGGAGATAAAAACATCATAATCGATGTTGCCCAACTATTTTTAACCACTATCCCATACATTACGCCGATTACAAAAGATAAGAACGGTGCAAACGCTATCATTGTAATGATACCCCAAACGATGTAATTCCCTTTCTCGGACCTTCCTTCGGTTAATTGGAATCCTGCTATTAAACCAATTAATACTATCAATAAAGCAATGACAAACGCCATTTCAAATCACCTCCCTCTTTCCTTCTATAATATGCTTCATTAGTTTAGTGGTTTGGTAACATAACACTAGGCTTATGAAAAATATCTATAAATTGCGCCCAGACAGAACGGAAAATCAGCTTTGCTGTTTAATCAAAAAAACCACAACCATCAATAAATGTGGTTGTGGTTTTTTACGATTCGAATGTCATCTTGCAAAATGACACCGTCGCTCATTTTAATAATACGATCAGTATAAGCAAGCATTTCTTCATCGTGTGTCACCATTAAAGTAGTAATGTTTAACGTTTTAGTCAAATCTCTAATTAGTAACATAACCTCTTTTGATCTTTGTGAATCTAAGCTTGCTGTTGGTTCATCTGCGAAAAGAACTTTCGGTTTATGAATGATTGCTCTGGCAATCGCAACACGTTGCTTCTCTCCACCTGACAATGACGAGGGATAAGCCATTTTTCGATGGTCCATCCCTACCAATTTTAGTATTCGATTAACTTCATTTTTTTGTTCCTGCTTCTTTAATTTTGATTCAGAAACATCTAGCATTAGCAGTAGTTGCTCCTCAACGGTAAGAAAAGGTACAAGGTGTGCAAACTGAAAGACAAACCCAAATTCGCTTGCTCGTACTTTTCGAACCTCTTCAGAGCTCATGCTGGACATATTTTTCCCCTCAAATATTACGTGCCCATCTGTTGCAGGCTGAAGCCCAGCAGCTATTGTCAGAAGTGTACTCTTACCAGATCCAGATGCACCGACTAATGCTGTTATTTCCCCTTCATTTAGCGAAAGATCTATCCCTTTAAGTATTTCTTCCTCTACCTCGCCATTCCTAAACGTTTTTCTAACTTCATCGATTTTAAATAAAGTCATATTAAGCCTCTCCTTGCTGTATCGCTTGTAATGGTTGAATTTTTTTAATTTGGATGCCTGAAATTGTAGCACCAATAAATCCAATAATTAGGAATACAATCGATAATTGCGTTGTTGTCGCAATTGTTAAAGTGAAAGGCATTCCTTTTGGCGCTATCAGATTAAATGCTTGGCTAAAAGCTACCGACAAAATAAGTGAAATCACTGTAATGATAGCCATCTGTGTCCATATCATTTTGAATAATTTACTCGTTTTCACACCAATGGCTTTCAAAATTCCATATAAACCAATTTTTTGAACATTCATCATATAGAAGAAGATAGCAAACAGCATCCCACTAATGACTACTAAAAACCATACAATCATATTTAAAGACATTTGTTCTGCATTATAGCTTGGAATTGTATTGAGAAACGCTTTATTAGAAAATGATTCTAATCCAGCAAATTCTTTTGAAGAATCCCCGTCTGGTACGAAAATCATCTGCATTTCATCTACACGGTAAATCTCTTTATAATCCTCTTTATTAATATAGGCAACAGGAGCATGACTATATTTCTTTTGGTCAACAAATCCCTTTACTACAAACTTGCCGTTAAATTGATTATTCGTTAATGTATCTCCTACTTTAATTCCTTTATCTTTCATTGAGCTGTCTAATATAACTTCCTCATGTTTCACATTTTCAAATAAATCTGAAGCGGTCGATGTTACAAAGGCAACGCTTTGCTGCTTATTGTCCTGATCATTTAAAAAGCCCATTTGTAGTGAAAAAGCTACTGCATCCTTTTCATTGCTCAATATTTTATTTTGAGTACCGCTATCTATTTTTGACAGATTATAAGTTTGATCTGCATCTTCATTCATATAAAATTGTCCTTCGGGTAAGTCTTTAATTAAAGCGGCATTATCTTGTGATAACCCATTCGCCAAACCAGAAATAATAAAAGTTAATAAACTAACAAGAAAAACAATGGAACCTAATATTAAAAATCGTACTTTATTTTTCTTAATTTCTTTCCAGGCTAGATTCATCGTGAACTCCTCCATTCCTTTTTACAGTCTTAGCATAAAATCCTTAAATGAACGGAACATGAACTAATCATTACAAATGGTTTTAAACAAAAAACTCATAAACCTTTTCATTTTTAGGTTTACGAGCTGCTTGTAATATTATTGGCCATCTAAACGAATGACCGCTTTTCTATGATATTTTGGCGTTTCCTCTATTTTTGATTCGTACAAAATCACTTCTTCTACTAGAAATTTTGGAAGCTGAAAATTTTCTTCCATTAATGCTTCGTACGGAATTTTCCCGCAGGCCTCATCCCATTTTCTTGCAACAGTTATATGTGGTGTAAAGGGCTTTTTATCTAGTTCAAAACCAGCCTTCATACAATCACGGTATACTATTTCTCTCACAAAATTTAATTGCTGAGATTCGAGCAGATCAACCCATAAAATTCTTGGATACTCTTTTCTTCCAAAAGTATTGAACCCTTGAATTTTTAATTCGAACGGAGAAACTTTCATAAGGTTTTTCCTCGTTTCATCCAATACAGCCTGTAATTGCTCTTCATCCGCATGACCTAAAAAGGCCAATGTGATGTGATAGTCTTCCTGGTGTACCCATCGTTTAAAATGAAAATCTGTCTTCATTTCTTCACATCTCACTTTAAGAGCTGCTTTAATATCTGAAGGAAGTGGAACTGCAATAAAAAAGTGTCTGTTCATAATGATATCCTCTCTAATCATCGAAAATGCTACTTAACAGGCATTATGTCTTTTCCTACTATAATTTAACCCTTACTACTCGCGTTAAAGCAGAAATAAACCACTTTGCTTTTTAGCTGAGTAGGTCTTATTATCTTTATTTATCTATTTCAGGAAAAGGAAAAACCCAAACGAATGTAAAATTCTACACAATGAAAGAATTAAGCAAGCTTACGAAGCTTTTAAATTTAGGATTAGTCTTCAAAAACTTTCTCCAAATATAAACAATAGCGATTATTGTAATGATAGTTGGAGCTAATTCTGGAACTACAAAGATCATCGAAAAATCACCAATCGTTATCAATAGATCCGCCAAAAGCAGCATATAAAATAATGAGAAATGTTTAAAAGTATGTTGAAACTTTAAAATAACACTCTTCAAAATTCGAATTAATTTAGCTAATTTATTGTCCCCTCCAAAACTTTTATCTTTTATTATTGTACCTTACCTCTTTTTCATAATCTGTCCTTTTTCTCTACTCTTAATGTGTACTTTAAACAAAAACCCCTGTTTATTGAATCTATGTCTTTACCAAATGATTAATTTTTAAATTCTGTAATTTTAAATTAATTTCTATCTATTTTTTTCTTGTCATCTCTTCTTATTAAATAACGCTTAGTTACTTCAAAAACTGAAACTATGCCTGATACCAATACCCATTGAATACCATGGCCACTTTCATCATTTTTAAACAAGTCATATATTGCCCAAATCAATAAAGCTGCAAGTAAAATAGCAAGTGTATATCTTGAAGCTTCTGCATTATAATCTTTTTCTATCTCATCCTTTTTATCATCGTCTCCCTTCATAAGATCACCCCTCTGGTTTTTAATTATATTTTAGCAAAAATTTTAAGGTTATCTAGTACATAAGGGTTGGCATTATGACTAAAGAAAAACAGATGGGTTTTGAAGTTGATTTCTTTGTAAGTGGAATTGCAATTATTACTGATTACAAATGCTAAGATCTACATGTACAAACGCACTCACTTAAAGATGTACACTTTTGATTCACTTTCTCGCATACTAATCATGAGGTGATTAGT
>NZ_JBGCCF010000023.1:0-84000 GCF_041262385.1 Lysinibacillus sp. RC46
TAGTGGACATAAAAAAAGTGCCTCCTTTAATTGATACATCTATCGTACCGGAGGTGCCTGGTTGTTTATATGCGTTATTTGAATACGGGCTTACCGATCAGGGCTAACAGTCTGCTGGTAGTTAATATCTATATCAGGGTAGGGCCGAAGAATATTTCCATCAAAAGTTATATAATTTAATCCTTCTATCTCATTAAACAATAACTTTTTTCTAATATTTACAGATGCATCAGGCATTTCTTTAAAAAGAGCAGTATCCAAATCTCTTTGCTGTTGCTGTTGCTTGGGCTTCTGCTTAAATCTTTGATAAAACTCCTGATGTACAGGATACTTTAGATCTCTTAATGCCTGGTAAAATTCATCTACAGTTTCATCAAAAACTTTTTCCTTATTTGCAGGATGTAAATATTCAATTTTATCTGAAGATGTAGTTTGTGAATAAACAGGATTTCCTAATAACATGGAAAGACTGAACGAAAATATAAACGTATACAAACTAATTAAGAATAGATTTTTCATTTAGGGTACGTTACTCCTTTTTAGAAGTAACGTACCCTAAATCTTCTTTAACTATCCTGCGCCGTTAGTAAAAAAGCGTTTCAATTTATTATAGAAACGCCTGTTAATTTAACAATACATTATTCATTTGGATTAAATTCAATTGATTTTGCTTGATACATTTTATCCTTAAACATATACGTAATTTGAATACCCCCTATACTCCCTCCAGCTGGGGAAATTTGACCTCCAATTTTCGCAATAAGTTGATTGTCATTTATTTCAAAATTGATAAGATTGCCAAAGTATATATCAGGAAATAAATGTTCAGGTTCAATTTTTAAAGGTTTAACATTAATTGTGAATTTTTTCTCTCCGATACTAATAATGGCTTTGTTAGGTGATAACTCAGTCTTTACGTTTTTTAACACTATAGCAATCGGGTTATCAACAAGCACTTCAACTGGTACTTCAACAAGCTCGTTTTTTATTCTTTGATTCTGGATATGGAAAACGTGAACTTCTCGTTCTAATATTCCAGTACCAGTACCCTTGGTCAAAATTATGATTAACTCATTTTTTCCATCTTTATTGATATCCTCATAGATAATTTGAGGTGACCAAGTAGGACTTGTTGTATTTATCCAATAAGGTCTTGTAAGGACACCACCTTTAAAAATAATTTTAAAATCTGTATATGCTTCATTCATCTTTTTAGCACAGAGGGTAATATCTGCTTTATCAGATTTTGTAATTTCCTCATATTCATTTATCATCGCTTTAGTTTTTGATAAAACGGCAAAAAGAGAAATGGCAATAATTAATATAAGAACTTTCTTCATTAGGAAAACACCTCATATTAGTGTTCTCTATAACTGACTGTTCATTCCAGGAAACAGAAAAAGGCTCTACCCCTTATTGAAGTAAAGCCCTCGTTGGTTGAATAAAAAATTTTAAATCTTTAGCTTTAAACCTTCGTGCGTTGCTTTAAAACCTAACCGTTCATAAAACCTTAACGCATCTGGTCTTTTTTTATCAGTTGTCAGTTGTACCAAATGACAACCACGTTCTTCTGCACGTTGAATTGCCCATTTTATTAGTTCAGTACCTACACCCATTCCTCTTACAGAAGCAGCTGTTCTCACTCCTTCAATAGTAGCTCTCCATCCACCTTGATGTGTTATATAAGGAGTAAAAGTAATTTGTTGTACCCCAATCACTTCATTGCCGTCACAAGCCACTACTAACTCATTATTGGGGTCAGATGTTATAGCCTCAAATGCTTTTATGTAACTATTAGGAAGTGGATGCTCATAACGCTCACGTTTACTTCCCAAAACATCATCTGCAAGCATTGCAATAATGCAATCTAAATCTTTTTCAGTAGCCATTCTGAACCTTATTTCTGTATTCATTCAAATCCTCCTCTTATTAGTAAACCTTTTATTAATTTCAATGCTAACTGAATCCGCAACATAAGAAAAGCCGAACTAATCAAAATTAGTTCAGCTTAAAAATAGCATATTATAATTTTGCACATTGTATACAGGATCATGAAAAATTAAGTGCATCACTTTAACTCTTGACTTTTAATACAATGTAAAGCTGTCTTGAGCCTTTTACTATTGTTATTTTATTTCTTTAGCAAATGTTTTGTAACGAAAGTGAAATGTCAGCTACAAAAGTTTCCATCTTGTATAAAAGAATCAAATAAGGTTTATTGTCATATGCTGACACTAAATAAATGAGGGGGTATGTACAATTAAAGGAATAGAATGTCGTGCATTTAGTAAATACTAGTGTACGTCTTTTTTTCGTCCAATATGCATATAATTAGACTATATTAACTTTTTTCCAACTTCAAACGTCAAATGTAGGGGTAAATTTTTTGGCAAGAGAGGACATAATGTATGGAAAAAAATATGAAACGCTCTAAGGAAAAAAAGAGCAAGAAGAAAATTTGGCTATGGATAGTAGGTAGTTTATTAACAATTTTTTTAATTTTTATAGGTACTGCTTATTATACAATCCAAAAAACGATGAATAAAATAAATACACCCTTAATTGAAACGACAGGTGATGAAAATAAAGAACAAAAAATAGTTACGAAAAAAGATCCGTTTTCTGTGTTAATGCTTGGGGTGGATGAACGTAAAAATGATAGTGGCCGTTCAGACACGATGATAGTCATTACCGTGAATCCTGAAGAACACACGATGAAGATGCTCAGCATACCTCGAGATACTCGTACAGAAATTATTGGACATAATTCCGTCGATAAAATCAACCATGCCTATGCATTTGGAGGCGTTCCAATGGCGGTGAATACGGTGGAGCATTTTTTAGATATACCAATCGATTATTATGTGTTTGTTAATATGGAAGGCTTCCTGCAAATTATAGACACGATTGGTGGGGTTACAATTGATAACGACATGGATTTAACTTATAACGCCTACCATTATCCGAAGGGTGAGATCACTTTAGACGGTGATAAGGCACTGATTTTTTCACGTATTCGTTATGAAGATCCCCGTGGTGATTTTGGTCGTCAAATTCGACAACGTCAAATTATTGAAGCGGTTCTGAAAAAAGCCTCTTCGACACCTTCTATATTATTAAAGGCTACAGATATGCTTGATGTAGTAGGAGATAATGTTCGTATGAATTTTACGATGAAGGACTTAATCCAATTACAAAGTATTTATAAAAAAATGGATGGTAATATTGATCAGTTATCATTTAAAGAAGGAAATGGCAAAAAGATTGACCATATATGGTATTTCATCCCTGAAGAGACAGAGCTAGAAAAAATAAAATCGGAATTAAAAGCCAGTTTGCAATAAATACTTTGGAGTGACCAGTTGAGTAAGATAGCTGTGAATTTATTGACAATGAAGGGAGGGAGATCAATGAATGGGAGGACCCAGGTGCTTAGGTATACAGCTCTAAACGATTGCATGCAAAGCTATGTGCCTAAGCGTAAGGTTCAAAAAAGTCGAGTCAGTTCAGCTATGCGACATTTACAACTATTGTGTTTAAAAATTTTTATGTAAAAAATAAAAAAATCATTCAGGTAGGGTGCATGCCTAGTTGAATGGTTTTTTTAATTTTTTCAGTAGGTGTCCAAACACGCTGAAATAGAGGAACTCAGTTTAAGAACGACATCGTGTATGCCCTCATGTAGCCTGAACACAAAGCCGATTCCGGACGTGTATGCCGCGGCATAATTGATTTCGGACCACGTGTTTGAAAAGTCAGAAAATTGATGTATAATTTTATTAGAAATGGTTGAGGGAGTGATTGTGTTGATTATAGGCACACTTTTATTAGTAGTTACCTTACGTGCAGGTATTGGTTTAGCGGTCGACTTAATTAATAGCAGCATCACTCTACTACGCAAAGTAACCATTCATACTCGAAAAACAAAAGAATAGGATGCATCTAGGCAAAGTTATAAAGTAACTTTGTCTATTTTTGTGGCTCATAACCAAAAATTAGGGATGGCATTTGTTAAAATGTATGAGCGAATTTTGGACTGACCCGATTAGTTTCTTTTGGACCTATGCAGATCTTGGGTTGACCTGATCAGTTTTCTATTTAACCTAAGCGTTTCCTTTTTACATGGACTACAGCGTCATAGATGAGGAGCTCAAGAGAAGTAGATCTTCCGATGCCCCTGGGAAAGCCTCCAGTTCGAACAGAAATCAACCTCACGTTATGCCGATGAGTCATTTTGGTGAACTTGGAACAATTTATGTGATTAATTCGTCATTATACTGTAGAAAATGTTATACTATAAAAAAACAGTATCGGGGAATGAGCATGCAAGAAGAGAAATCAAGTTTCAAAAAAGAATTAATATCTTATCTTAAAATTATTGTGATTACAGCTATAGTTGTTTTGGGCTGTAAGCAATTCTTATTTGCACCGATTAAAGTGCAAGGTGCTTCTATGTACCCAACTTATCATGATAAAGATATTATTATTGTAAGTAAAATGAGCAAAATTGAACGCTTTGATCAAATTGTTTTTCAATCACCAACAGAAGATGAACTTTATATTAAACGAGTGATTGGCCTGCCAGGTGATACAGTTGAAATGAAAGACGATATTTTGTATGTAAATGGCAAAGCTTATAAAGAAGATTATGTGAATCGTCAAACAGATGATCCTAATCAATTACGTATTACAGAGAATTTCACGTTAGAGCAATTATTAAATGAAAAAAAGGTTCCTGAGGGTATGTATTTTGTACTGGGGGACAACCGTTTGAAAAGTTCTGATAGCCGCCATTATGGCTTAATTTCTAAAGATGCCATCTATGGTGAAGCTAAATTAACAATATATCCGTTTAGTCGTTTCCATATCGGTCCAAAATAAAATAAATTGGAATTTCAGTGAAAAAAGAGGCAGCCTTGAGTTGCATCTTTTTTCACTTTTTTAGTTGGCTGATAATTCTTTACAAACTTTATAAGCGGGGTAATAGACACAAACTGTTGAATTTTCAACTGTTTCTCTTATGGGGATTTGCTGTTTGCTGAGACTAGGAGAAATGATTGCTTGTTTATCGAGTGAGAGCTCTTCTATTACTGGTTCTACACCATAAAACAACAATAAAAAATAGCATACTAAACCTAATATACGCAAACAATCACCTCGCAATGTTCTGTTATATTAGTATGTATGGTCAAACTTAAAAAAATATAAGTAAAATCTAAAATTTCTCTCTTTTGAAATGATTTTTTATTCGGTAAGCGTTTGCATTTCAATGATTGAAAGGTTATAGTGAACCGATTTTATGAAATAAATGTTGTCATGCAAAATTCAATATGCTACTATAGCTAACGTAAATATTTGATCTGTATAACCTCAATGATATGGATTGAGGGTCTCTACCAGGAACCATAAAATCCTGACTACAAAAATTTTGCTTTATTTTTGTAGTCAGGATTTTTTTTATTCTCCCTACAAAAATGAAAGTGTAACAGAAGGGTGATTACTATGAATTGGAGAGTATATATTCTTGCCGTTACTACCTTTGCGGTAGGATTGGTGGAATTAATTGTAGGTGGTATATTACCAACAATTGCAGAGGATTTAAATGTGTCCTTAGCAACTGCAGGACAATTAATTACAATCTTTGCTCTTGTCTATGCAATATCTGCGCCTGTCCTTTTATCATTAACCGCAAAAGTGGAAAGGAAGCGCCTTTATCTTATTTCTTTATTTATTTTTACTTTAGGGAATCTGATGACTTATTTTAGTACGACATTCTCGATCGTCATGATTGCTAGAATTTTCACAGCAATGAGTACTGCATTGGTCATCGTTTTATCCTTAACGATTACAACAAAAATTGTTGAACCAAGACATCGTGCAAAAGCTTTAGGGCTTGTGTTCATGGGTGTCAGTTCTGCACTTGTCATCGGTGTGCCAATGGGGATATTTGTGGCAGAAGCATTTGGATGGCGAGCTGTGTTCTTAGGAATAGCGCTTCTTTCAACTGTATCTATGATTCTTATTGCGTTACTACTGGAAAAAATGCCAGTTGTAGAAGTTGTCCCATTAAAGGCTCAAATGAAATCATTAGCCAATTTAAAAATCTTAAGTGCACAATTGATAACACTATTTATGCTGGCTGGTCACTATATGCTTTACGCATATTTAACACCATTTTTAGTAGAAGCATTTGATATGAGTGCCTCTTGGATTAGTATCTGTTATCTAATCTTCGGAATAGCGTCTGTCAGTGGGAATGCTCTAGGTGGTTGGCTAGGTGACAAAATTGGTACTGGTAAAGCCATTCTATTGATTGTATCTACCTTCGCCGTTGTATTATTGAGTATTCCTTACACGATTGTTGCGTTGCCACTCTTTTTAGTCGTAACAATTTTATGGGGTGCACTTAGCTGGGCTCTTACACCTCCATTACAAAATTATTTAATACAAACTGATCCAAAAACATCTGATATTCAACAAAGCTTAAATACGGCTGCATTACAAATCGGTATATCTATAGGTTCAGCTGTTGGTGGAGCTATGTTTACTGTTACAGGATCTGCTATGCATTTATCTAGCTTCGGTGTCATTTTAGTTTTATGTGCGCTAGGCTGTGCTATTTTCTCTCTAAAAAGAGCGCCAGTTTCAAATGAGGCTGAGCTAGAGCTGAAATCGGCTCACAACAACTCATAGTCTAGAGTGGCTCATCGGATGCCCCCAGGAAGCTCTGCTCTGCGCGAAAGCGAAGCGTCAGCGGCAAATGTTTTATCTGCGCGAAAGCGAAGCGTCAGCGGCAAAGCGCCCAGCCGGAACGGAAATCAGCCACTCCTTATGGTGATGAACTTTTATAATGGAGTTTTTTGGTTGAATAACCAGGAGATGCTGCTGAAAAAGAAGGACAATTATATAGGGAGATAGAATGTAAGTTTAGAGGAGGTTGGTAAATACATGCAGATAGATTTAACAGAATTCAAAGGATCAAATGTGAAAGTTGTCGCAACGATTGACCAGACGCTTTACCGAAATGTGGGTGCTATTATTTTATATGAAGAGGATTCACACACTTTATCTGTACGAAAACTAAAACGAAAAATCGCTGATCAATATATACCAACAGATGAACTCGAAAACTTTATGTTTGATTCTCAAGCGGATGCTATAAAATTTACTCATAAGCTTACTAGAATGAGTGCACTCGATTATTTGTTAGTCGCAAATAAAACAATAAAATAATGGCAAGACTGGCCTATTGGGAGTCTATGCATATGACGAAGGGCATTTGGAGTAGCCATACTCCAAATGTCTTTTTTTGTGCTCACATTGGCCTTAATGGTCATCACGAATTTCTACAGTGCAGATGAAGAAGCCCCACTGATTCAAGCTTCACTTTATATTATATTTTCATCTATAAACAATTATTTAATTTCTATATCGATTATTATCATACTGGAATAGGGCAAGGAATAGATTGTTGTAGTTAAAGTATTTTAGGGGCTCGAGTAGATAGAGAGTCTGATGATTCAATACTATTTTTAGGATATATAAGTTTCTCTCTGCCTAAGATAGATAATTCAAAGGGGTCTACTGTTGGGAATCTAACTTATTAACTAATAACAGTATTTTCTCCTGAATTCAGTCAGTGAGAAGGAATTCGGGACAGGGTGGCTGCTGTGAGTTACTTAATAATTTCAAATGGAGGGGGAATCGAATGTCAGACTATCATCAACAATCATCAGCTGAAGTTATGAAAAATTTGAACGTGACAGATCAAGGATTGAGTGATTATGACGTTCAAAAGAGGCAAGAAGTATACGGCTATAATGTATTAAAGGAAGGAAAAAAAACAAGTGCATTCGCCGTTTTCTTTGGTCAGTTTAAAGATTTATTGGTCATTATTTTAATCATCGCTGCTTTCGTTTCATTTCTATTAGGGGAAGTTGGAAGCACGATTGTGATTATGGTTGTCGTTATATTGAACGCTATCCTAGGTACTGTACAGCATATCAAGGCAGAACAGTCTTTGGATAATTTAAAAGCCTTAACCTCTCCGATTGCCAAAGTAATGCGAAATAATCAGCTCATAGAGATTTCTTCAGAAGATATTGTCGTTGGAGATCTTCTGTATTTGGAGTCTGGCGATTATATAAATGCAGATGGTAGATTATTAGAAAGCCATAATTTGCATATCAATGAAAGCTCGCTGACAGGTGAATCAATCGCTGTAGCGAAAAGTATCGATCCTATTAAGGAAGGCAATGTAACGGTTGCTGATAAAAGGAATATGGTGTACTCTGGAAGCTTTGTGACAACAGGTCGTGGTATTGTCATGGTTACAGCTATCGGGATGCAAACGGAAATCGGCAAAATTGCAAATTTACTCGATACTGCGAAAGAGAAGAAAACACCTTTACAAGTAAGTTTGGATCAGTTCGGAGAAAAATTAGCTTTAGGGATTACGTTAGTCTGTTTAGCCATTTTCGTGATTGACCTTGTTAGAGGGCGTGCGCTAGTAGAATCGTTTATGTTTGCTGTTTCACTTGCCGTCGCAGCAATTCCAGAAGCATTAAGTTCCATTGTTACCATTGTGCTAGCTTTTGGAACACAAAAAATGGCAAAGGAAAATGCCATTATTCGAAAGCTTTATGCTGTTGAAAGTCTTGGCAGTGTATCTGTCATTTGTTCAGATAAAACAGGAACATTAACTGAAAATAAAATGGTTGTACAAGAGTTATATGTGGATGAAAAAGTGATTCCACATGATCGGCTATACACTGGAAATGCAGTTGAGAAAGATCTTATGTTAAAGGCAATATTATGTAATGATGCTGTAGAAAGGGACGATAAGGAAATCGGTGATCCCACTGAGATTGCACTCGTAAAACTAGGGAAGCAATATGGTTTTGACGAATTACAGATAAGAGATCATTATCCAAGAGTGGCCGAAATCCCTTTTGATTCAGATAGAAAGCTCATGAGTACTGTAAATAATATCAATCAGCAATCTATCATGATTACAAAAGGAGCATTAGATGTCCTTCTCCCTAAAATTATAAAAATAAAAACTTCAAAAGGTATAGTTAATATTACAAAACAACAACGCCAAAAAATCGAAGCGGTAAATCGTGATTTTTCTATGAATGGGTTAAGGGTGCTAGCAGTTGCCTACAAAGAGGTAAAGGGAAATCAAGCAATTGATGCAAGAGCTGAAAAAGATTTAATCTTTGTTGGTTTAGTTGCGATGATGGATCCGCCAAGAGAAGAATCTAAAGGTGCGGTTGAAAAATGTATAAAAGCTGGGATCAAACCGGTGATGATTACAGGGGATCATAAAATTACGGCAACGGCTATTGCCAATCAAATCGGGATTTTAAATGATCCTTCTGAAGCGATTGAAGGGCATGAAATAGAAGGCCTAACAGATCAGCAGCTTCAAGAAAAGGTTAATGATTTTTCTGTTTATGCCCGAGTAACACCAGCTCAAAAAATTCGTATCGTTAAAGCGTGGCAGGAAAAAGGACATGTCGTCGCCATGACAGGAGATGGTGTTAATGATGGACCTGCCCTAAAACAGGCCGACATTGGCGTGGCAATGGGCGTTACTGGCACAGAGGTCGCTAAGGATGCCTCCTCTATGATACTAACAGATGATAATTTTTCAACGATTGTTAAGGCTATTGCAAACGGTAGGAGTATCTATACGAATATTAAAAACGCTATTTTGTTCTTATTATCTGGGAATGCAGGTGCCATTTTTGTTGTTTTATATGCAACAATTTTAGGTCTACCAGTTCCTTTTGCGGCTGTGCATCTATTATTTATTAACTTACTAACGGATAGTTTACCGGCGATTGCAATCGGTCTAGAGCCGAATAATAAAAAAACAATGAAGGACAAGCCCCGAAATATTCATACACCATTATTAAATAAAGCATTTACTACTCAAGTAGTACTCGAGGGATTACTAATTGCAATTTCGACAACTATTGCCTTTGAAATCGGATTGTCAACGGGAGATACTTTAACGGCGAGCACTATGGCATTTACAACATTATGCTTGTCACGATTAGTGCATGGCTTCAACTCTAGAGCTAAAGAATCGATCTTCGCCATTGGATTATTTTCGAATAAATACACTTGGCTTGCATTCTTAATCGGTTTTTTAAGTTTACACGCAGTACTGTTTATTCCAATGCTTACAAGTGTGTTTGAGGTTGCCACATTAAGTACCGCGCAATTAGGCTTTATTTATAGCTTGTCTGTGCTACCGTTCCTTGTGAATCAGTGGTACAAGTTGTTGTTCGTAAGAAGTCGATAAGAAGGAAAAAACATAGAAGCTCTCGCTTTCAAACGAGAGCTTTTTAACATTACAGATTTCGCCTTTGGTAGCAAGAATCCCACTGACGTTAGTCAGCTTGCCCCTTTAGAGGGGAGTGTCAAAGTGTAGTAGGAGCTAGTAGCCAGCCTTTGTCGTTACTGAGTCGCACTAGCTTTGCGCCAAGTATGGCATACCTCATATGAAGTTCTCCATATTTTGCAGTATGCTTCTTCTTAACAGATATTTCTAAAGCTTGACTAACTGAAATAAGTGAAGAAGCTATATTCATCGATAAAATGGTGCTAATTTCTGTATCATTAATAGCTTTTTTTCCTCGGATATTGCCCATTTTCAACTGTCTGTAGTCGATTGATGTAGTAGGGGCAAGCACCCCATTTTCCTTTAATAACACCGTTAGATGTTTATTTTCCTCTTTTAAACATTGCACAAAATCCACGATAATAGCTTTCAATTTTTTATCAATGGCGTGCTTAAAAAATGCATGATTTGAAGCTATATAGCCATGATTAACGCCGATCTGTGTCCATATCTTAAAAATTTCCTTATAGCGTAATGATGTTAGATTTCCATTCACCAATTCCATTGTTACACATCCTAACTCTCGTTCATTAATTATGAGATTAGGATGTGCTAATAAATGAAATTCTAATCATTTTTTACAATAAAAGGGTTGATGACGGTGAGTCGCTTCGTTTGCGCTCCAGGGTCTCATCTGTGACGCTGTAGTCCATGTGAAAACGATTAGCCAAGGACACGCTTAGGCCCAAGAGAAAACTGCTCGGGTCGATTCAAGATCTGCTTAGGTCTAAGAGAAAACTGATCAGGTCAGCCCGAAATCCGCTCAGGTCCTAGCGAAAACTGATCAGGTGAGGCCAAAATCTGCTCGGGTCCATGAGAAAACTGATCAGGTGTGGCCACCAATATCCGCTTTTTAACAAACATCATCCCAAACTTTGGGTGGTGAACTAGTGAAAGGTTTATTCCTTTAATTTCTTGCTTTTAAAGCTATTAATAGTTGTTTTTAATGCAGCAAAATTCCCAATAGCTGCATAACCATAAAAAAAGCCCATAAATATTCCTGCAATAAGATTATGTCTATGGCTAATAAAAATAGAAATAACCAAGCCAATAACAAGGGCGATCGCGGGAACATATTTAGGCTTAACATGCATAAACACCTTAATTAGCTGTGTAATAAGTAACACAGCTGGAACGGCTATTACAGCATCCCAAAAATTTGTATGGATCACTGGAAATAATTCCATTTTCTACACCTCTTTTAGTAATAACGAAGCTATGACTTAAAATATAGATTTTCCTTTTTATTTATTTTTATGCGATGAAAGGTGTAGAGCTTATGATGTCGAGTCATACACTCGTATGAACGATTACGATTTCCGTTTTTTTACTATTGCTTAATAATATGTGCCATAAGGATTTGGGCCATAAGGATTCATATATGGATTCATATTTGGATATTGATATGGCGGATATGGGTTCATAAATCGTGAAGGTCTATACTTATTTTTATGTTTATGATGAGGATCGTTTTGCTCCGTTTGATCTTTTTGCTTTTCAGAAGTTGATTTTACACGGTTGCAGTCTTTAGGTGGACCAATATATGTTGACGGTACAATAGGCGCGGTTGTTTTCTTCCACTGATTTTCATCTAAACAATACGTGTGAGCCATAACATTGGAAGGTGTAAATTTCAATATATCTGAACCTAAAATAACTTCAGGTATTGGAGCATTAAAAATAGCTAGTAAATGCGTGTCATTCTCAGTAGCTATTTCATAATGCCACCATCCTTGCGGTACATTGGCGACTTGGCCAGGCTCGATAGGATAGTTTTTAAGCTCTTTTGTAAAGGGATTAAATATAGAAACAATTGCAGCACCAGAAATACAATAAACAAGTTCTGCTGCATTTTGATGATAGTGAGGCTCTATCACCTTATTCTTACTTAGAAAAATATCAAGCAAAGATATATTTTCTAACGTATTTAATTGTTCTACACCTAGAATATTTATAAAATTCCGATCATCTTTTTTAAAAAGAGTGCTGTCATTTACATCAAAAGTGAACTGGGTTGATGGTGAAGTATAGTCAATATTTGAACTAATAATTACATCCTTTCTAATAAATTTTCAATACATGTCTTAAGCACAGAATATGTACAAAGCTATTGTAGGCTTACACGAACGCCCACTATCCTCATTCAGCAATGTTTTCTGTGCGAAAGCGAAGCGACAACAGCAACAACAACAATTACGCCAAGGCGAAATGGATTTATTTATCCTCTAAATACTCCTTAAAAATTAGCTGAAATTCCCTCTTTTAATTAGGAACGTACGTGCGTATAATAATAAAACAAACGTTTGTTCTGTTTTTGAAAACGGCTCTGTCGTGCTCACTGCATATAAACAGGGCTAGTGAAAAGGAGCACCGAGGATGAAAGAACAGTTAATAAAAGCAATGCAGCGTCAACAAGTAGTTAGCATGATCTATGTAGCCAAGTCTGGTGTTATTACGAAAAGGCGTGTGAAAATCATAAAGATTGTTGGTGATTCCTTTACAGCATTTTGCTTTACGAGGCAGGCAAAGCGTACGTTTATTATTAACAATGTTCTAGCAATAATGCCTGCTACACACCGGAAGCGTGAGGTAATATGAATTACGACAATCTGCCGAACAAGGACAATTTTTATTGACATGAAATGCTTTTACGCAAGCTGTATGGCAATGCTAGAAGGCTTAGATGTCTTGAAAGATCCCATTGCAGTTATAGGCAACTTTGAGCAACCGGTAGTATCGTACTGGCAGCCTCACCAATGATGAAGGAAAAATTTAAAATCAAAACGGGAAATAGACGTTTATGTTCGTGTTTTAGGAGATATAGTAAACCAAACCTTAAGGACTGACGATTTTGATTAAATCGAGATACAATGTATGAAGAAAATAAACATTGGAAATTGTATGTGGAAGTTAACAAGGCTCTTACAATATCGGCTAAACCATCATTCAGTAAACCTGGATTAGATAATAATGCATATAGCATTTGTGATTTGTGTATTTGCATTTGTTGCAGACCTTGCTAGACTATTAGTTAATAATGAGAATCATTATTAACTAATAGTCTTCTAGTGGTAATATCTGATTAGAGTACTTCATGGGACAAAACTATTTTTACTATATAGAAAGGGGTGGCAATATTGACTGTGTGGATCCCCAACAAATAACGGTTAGGCTGATATCTCGAGAAATAGATTTGTTGTTTGGCATTAATGAAAGTAACCCAGATGTACAATGTTTGGATAGGGAGCAGGTGCATTATCATGATAGATTTGGATAAATTAGCCGAGATATTTGCTAGAGGTTTCTATGATATAGAAGGTGTTCACCGTTTAGTCATCCAGCCGAAAAGTATACTAAGTGAATTTAGGGCTGTCCGGCATGGATTTCTTTTTGTAATTCGTGGAGAGGCTAGAATGAGTGTGAATGGAACTGTCTATGAATTACATCCAGGCTCAGTAATTCATGTGGCTCCAGGCATGCAACTGGACGCGCAAGTTTTAAATCAATCAGAGTACGAGTACTATTTACTGTTTTATAGATTTGACAAGTTAGACAAAGTATATAGCGGTCATGAATGCGACTCTCATTTCAAACTGGAAGCGGGAGCAAATCCGAGAGTGCTAGAATTACTTATCATGCTTCATCAGAATGCCAATACACTTAGAGGTATTGGGAAGCTTCGTGTCAAGGAGTTATTTTTAAGTGTCATGCATCAAGTTTTGGTGGGGTGTAAGCATCGAGAGAGTGGCAGTTCTCCAAGTGAAAGGGTGATAGAGGAGGCTATTGCATACATACACCGGCATTATATGAATCCGTTGACACTCGACGAATTGGCGGAGCTGCATGCAATGAGTCCCAAACGCTTCTCCTATTTCTTTCACAAACATACTGGATTTCGTCCAATCGACTATCTTATCAATTATCGTATGGAAAGAGCGAGTGACTTACTTAAAGTAAGCAATTTTCCCATTCACGATATTGCTATTAGTGTTGGTTATACCAATCCGCTATATTTCAGTAGAGTGTTTAAAAAGAAATTTGGTGTGTCTCCCTCTGTATACATACATAATTTAGATAATCATATAAATTGAGTTACTGATTTATATATTACGCCTGCAACTGGTGATGAACCGGGAGTGCAGGCTTTTTCCCTTTTGTCTCATTCTTTCCTTCCAGCTCTATCTTGCATGTCGGCTAAATCATCATTCAGTAAACCTAGATTAGATAATAATGCATATAGTATTTGTGATTTGTGTATTTCCATTTGTTGCAGATCTTGCTACACTGTAATCGATAATGAGAATCATTATTAATTAATAGCCTTTTAGAGGTAACATCTGATCAGAGTATTTCGTGGGTGCAAAACTATTTTTAATAGGAAGGATTGATAATATTGACTGTAAATGGACAATTATGTATTGGGTTAGTCTTATCTGCTTGGTTGAAAGGAGGCGACTGGCGGCGCCCAGACAGCGGTGTGGAAAAAATGGGTTCAATTGACCCTTACATTGATTTGGCAAAGATGGCGGAGAGGTCAAAGCTCGATTTTCTTTTCAGGGCGGATTATCTTTTTGTTAGTCCACAGATGCTTGGCGATTCCGCTAATTTCGGTAGTCCTGACCCTACTATGATATTTGCAGCGATTGCTCGTGAAACAGTGCGGATCGGGTTAGTTACGACTATTTCTACGACTTTTAATCCACCGTATGTTGTTGCTAGACAGCTTCAGTCTTTGCATTGGCTAAGCAATGGACGTGCTGGCTGGAATATTGTCACTTCTATTGAAGGTGCCGAAAATTTCGGTGAGTCACCTATGCCTTCATCACAAGAAAGATATGCGAAAGCAATTGAATTTACTGAGGTCGTACGCAAACTCTGGGAAAGTTTTCCGACTGAAGCCATCGTGATTGATCGTGATTCAGGCATGTTTTCTGATAAGGATAAGGTTTCCCCAATTAATCATTCAGGTGAGTTTTTTAGTGTTAAGGGACCACTTACTTTGCCTGCCCATAAATCAGGACCGATTCCTTTATTTCAAGCAGGTGCGTCGGATACAGGACGAAATTTTGCTTCTTCAATAGCAGATGCTATTTTCGCAGCGATGCCAGACCTTGAATCGGGAGTGGAATTGCGAAATGATCTGAGAAGAAGAGCTATCGAGCATGGGCGCGATCCGGACGCCATAAAAGTTTTGCCAGGTTTATATTTTTTCTTGGCCGAAACTCGCGAGGAAGCCCATGAATTACATAAGGCCGCACACGCACATTTGACTATTGAGCGCAGACATGCATCGCTTAAATCAGTACTGGGTCTTGATTTGAGTAGCTTTGCTTTGGATCGTCAAGTAACTTCGGATATGCTACCTGATCCGAATCAGCCAGTTCGCAGCCGAACACATGCTGAGCTGTTGCGCCGGTATATTACAAATCATCAGCCTACAGTGGAAGAGGTATTAACAAGGCCAGAGGTTGTCGGGTCTGCTCACTGGGTTTCAGTTGGAACGGTTGAAGACGTATTGAACGATATAATTGAGCGATTTGAGGCTGGAGCTATTGACGGATTTATAGCTATTCCGGGTGGTTCAGAAAAATCTTTGAAACTGTTTTTTGAAAAGCTGATGCCGCAATTGGTTGAAAGAGGTTTGTTCAGAAGTGAATATACGGGCGTCACCTTGCGTGAGCATTTAGGGATTAATATTACTGATCATGATAATAGGGATACTGTTTTGAAAGGGGTTCAGGTGAAGAATGAATAAAAAGTTTATACTAGTTGGTTTGATAGCATCATTCATGATTGTTTTGGCTGCATGTGGAGGAGGAGACAAACAGAGCAAATCAAACTCAACCTCCGGCAGCATCGGAGATTCAGCGCAATCTCAAGTGGACAATACAGGAACAAGCGAAACAAGAACGATTGAGTATCTCGGTGAAAAGTATACCGTTCCACAAAAAGCAGAAAAAATTGTGATTACTGGGGCTATGGAAGCGATGGAAGATGCGGTAATGCTTGACGTTCATCCAATAGGGGCAATATCGGTGGGCGGAAAGTTTCCAGAAATGTTTGCTTCGGTAACGGGCAAGGCGGAATCAATTGGTGAAAAAAGACAACCTAACTTTGAGAAGATATTGCAATTAGAGCCAGACGTTATTTTAGGTTCAACCAAGTTCCCAAAAGGGGTAGTGGAGAAATTGGAAAAAATTGCTCCCACTATTTTGGTGTCGCACGTTTCTACAAACTGGGAAGACAATTTGAAATTAATGGCTGAATTAACTGGAAAGCAAGGTGAGGCAGAAAAAATTCTATCCCAATATAAAACAGATACACAAGCAGTAAAAGCATCATTAAAAGAAAAGCTTCAAGGTAAAAAAGTGGCCGCTGTTCGTATACGCGGAGGGCAAACTTACATTTTTGCGAAAAATGTAGACTTTAACCCCTTTTTATACAATGACATTGGTTTAGAAATGCCAGATCAGATAGGCATGGCTAAATTGCAAGATGCAATCTCTGCCGAGCAATTGGCAGAAATGAACCCAGACTATTTGTTTGTGCAATTCTCTACGAATGATAACAAAGATGCGGAAAATGCATTCGAAGACTTGAAGAAGAATCCAATTATCCGAAATATTAATGCCTTTAAACACGATCACGTATATGTCAATGTGGTTGATCCGCTCATGGAAGGAGGTCCTGTTTATAGTCGAATCAAGTTTTTAGAAAGTGTGCAAAAGCATCTGAACAAGTAATGGAATGGATCAAGAAGGAATGAAATCGTTATTAAGCCATAAGTTTGTTTTAATTGTCATATTATGCATTCTGTTCAGTGTGACAATAATCGTATCTCTTTTCTATGGTTCGAAATCAATGAGTTATGAAATGATGTGACAGGAGCTTTTTCATTTTGATTCAGAGAATATGGATCATTTAATCATTCAAACATCGCGCCTTCCGCGTGTGATAGGGGCGCTATTGGTTGGTGCCTTCATGGCGGTTTCAGGAGTTTTAATGAAGGGGATGACAAGAAATTATCTTGCATCCCCTTCGACTATGGGCGTGGCCGATGTTTAGTAGGGAGCGCCTTTAGTTCAGGTTTTAGGGCCATTACTCTTTATATTTCATTAGAGATGGACCCACAAGATTTTGAAATGGCGACTGTCTGGTTATCAGGCAGCCTTTATAGTACGACTAGGATTCATATATTAGCGTATTCCATGGATAATAATTTTAACGCCAATCATTTGATGGAAATCGCACAGACTTAACCTATTAAATTTGGATGAGGTATTAGCCATAGGAATAGGCTTAAAGAAAGACCGGGAAAGAATGTTTTTTCTTTTATGCTGCGTCGGGTTAGTTAGCGCATGTTTATTTTTAGCAGGAAGTGTTGGATTTATTGGCTTAATTGCCCCTCATAGTGGCTAGAAGACTAGTCGGTATTCATTATAAATATGTAATATCGGAAAGATGATCTTTGCTCCAGCTGAACTGCCTGTAGGCATTTGTGATCTACATTATCGATGTTCCTTATTTCGTGTATCTGCTGTTTAAAAAAGAAAGTAGAGTAAGAGAGAAGGAAGCAACTCGTTGTACAAAAAAAGAAGTGCAGAAGAAATTGCCATTAAAATTAATCTGCTAAGACTAACGACAAGCTTATAACAAAATAAAATTTTAGGTGGATTATTTATGTCATTAACAGTAGAAACACAACAAACAAAAGTGATTAAAACTACTCCAATATTAATTTCTTTCTTAATTGCTGGTTTCATTGGATTGTTCAGTGAAACGGCTTTAAACATGGCTCTCGGGGATTTAATACAAGTATTTTCTATTAGTTCTTCCACGGTTCAATGGCTGACAACAGGTTATTTATTGACCTTAGGGATATTAGTTCCTGTCTCGGGTCTCTTACTTCAATGGTTTAGTACACGTCAAATATTTATTGTGTCATTGATTTTTTCAATTATTGGGACACTAGTCGCAGCTCTTGCACCAAGCTTCGAAGTATTAATGTTTTCTCGAGTGATTCAAGCTATAGGTACGGGATTATTGCTACCTCTGATGTTTAATTCGATCTTATTGATTTTTCCCGTCAATAAGAGAGGTGCAACAATGGGACTAATAGGGTTAGTCATTATGTTTGCACCCGCAGTTGGACCCTCAATCTCAGGATTAATTCTTGAAAAACTGACTTGGCATTGGATTTTCTGGGTTTGTTTGCCTTTTCTGATTCTTGCGTTGGTATCGGGTATAGTGTATATGCAGAATGTATCAACCATAACTAAACCCAAAATTGATATATTATCTATTCTTCTATCTTCGATTGGTTTTGGAGGAATTGTCTATGGCTTTAGCAGCGCGGGTGAGAATGGCTGGGGAAGTACGATTGTGATCACGATGATTATTATAGGTCTTGCTGCACTTACCTTGTTTTCTTTGCGACAATTAAAAATGGATAAACCTATGCTTGATTTACGTGTATTAAAATATCCAATGTTTACTCTAGGTTTATTGGCCGTATTTATTTGCTTCACGGTAATAATGTCCACGATGATTTTGTTGCCATTATATTTGCAAACAGGACTAGCATTGACTGCATTTACCGCGGGGCTTGTTTTGTTGCCAGGTGGTGTGCTGAATGGATTAATGTCCCCAATCACAGGTCGTATCTTTGACAAATTCGGACCAAGAGGACTTGTTATACCTGGATTTGCAATCATGTTTATCATGTTATGGATCATGTCAAACGTTACCATTGAAACGCCGGTTAGTATGGTGATTGTGATGCACTCCATTCTATTTTTAGGTGTATCGATGGTTTTGATGCCTGCTCAGACAAATGGACTAAACCAATTACCTAAAAATCTTTACCCAGATGGTACTGCTTTAATGAATACATTACAGCAAATGTCGGGAGCAATTGGCACTGCAGTTGCGATTACGATTATGTCCGCTTCTCAGAAAAGATATATGAACAATATGACTGATCTATCTGACCCTTCTTCAATTAGAGCTTCATTAACAGCGGGAGTACAGGACTCCTTTATATTCACTCTAATTATAGCTATGGTTGGTTTAATTATTTCCTTCTTCATTAAATCTTCTCGCGTTAAATAGTAGCTGACATCATAATGCAAGGATAAAAATAGAAAAACATCTGCAAATTCTGTATTGTTGTAAGTCCTAACCAAACAAAATCTTTGGTGAATCTGTTATAAGGCTAATCAATTATGCAGTTAATTCAACATGTAAGTCCTAAAAATTTACAATACCATTTGTATTAGAAAGAATTAGAGCTGTAGGAATCCATTGAGAAACTTCCACGATATTGGGGAATTACAGGACTTTAAATCAGCTTCAGATCAATTAAAAAGACTGATCTAAAAATTACCACTTCTAAAACAGAACGTTTGTGCGTATAATATATACAAACAAACGTTCTGTTTTGCGTGGGGAGATTAAAAACAATGAAAGATCAGTTAATAAAAGGGATGCAACACAATCAGTTAGTAAATAGGATGTACAGTACAAAGTCTGGAGTCATCACGTGTGTCAAAATAATTAAGATAGTCAATAGCGTACTTTTAATTATTGTTCCATGTCTATAAAGAGCGAGGGATCATTTAATGGATGAAAATCTGCCTGAACGTTCCATTATATGTATTGATATGAAAAGCTTTTACGCTAGTTGCATGGCAATGCTTGAAGGTTTAGATGTCATGACAACCCCAATCGCCATCATAGCTAATTTCACTCAACCTGGTAGCGTTGTCTTAGCTGCATCGCCACCTATGAAGGAGCGATTTAAGATAAAAACAGGAAATCGTCGTTTTGAAATACCAAAGCATCCAGACATAAAACTTTTTGAACCGAAGATGAGTTTCTTCATTGAAATGTCTATGGCTATCACTCGCCTTATTTCAAAGTATGTGCCATCAGAGTGCATACATGTTTATAGTGTCGATGAAAGTTGGGTGGACCTAACTGGAACAGAAAGGCTTTGGGGACCTCCTGAGGATACAGCAAAGGAAATTCAAAAAGCGATATATGATCAATTTCGTATTCCAAGTGCTATTGGGATGGGGCCGAACATGTTGATGGCAAAACTTGCTTTAGACCTTGAAGCTAAAAAGTCAGGTTTTGCAAAGTGGACTTACGAAGATGTGCCAACGAAACTTTGGCCTGTGCGTCCTTTATCTGAGATGTGGGGTATCGGAAAACAGATGGAAGCCAAGTTAAATGCAATGGGGATAGTAACAGTCGGTGGATTAGCAAAAGCTGATTTAAATGAATTAGAAAAAAAATTCGGCATCATGGGTAATCAACTGTACCACCATGCGCATGGCATTGATCTTTCCACGCTTGGAGAGCCTCTAGTTAAAAACTCAGCTCTAAGCTTTGGGAAAGGCCAGATGTTAATGCGTGACTACCATACAAGAAAAGAAATATCCGTGGCGTTACTAGAAATGTGTGAGGACGTGATGAGGCGAACGCGCGAAGCAGGTTATGTCGGTCGGACAATTACATTAGGTTTGTCTTATAGTCGTAGTGCTATGACAAAAGGTTTCCAACGCTCTAGAACGATTGCAGTGCCAACAAGTGAAACGCTAGTGATGTATAAAACTTGTCTAGAATTACTGGATGAGCACTTTGCAGGCGAGCCAGCGCGTCAATTGTCAGTTAGAATAACGAACCTAGAACCAGCGTGCAGTATCCAATTGGATTTATTTGATGAGCGCAAGGAGCAACGACAAGTAATTGGCCACGTTATGGATGCTATTCGAAGAAAATATGGCGCTGTAGCCTTATTAAGGGCGGCTTCTTATACAAAGGCTGGCACAGCTATTACACGTAATCGCTTAGTAGGCGGGCACTTAGCGTAAGGGGGGAATGAGATAAGACGAGATAGAAGAACGATTAAGAATTCGAGGAGTGTTTAGATGATACGTGACCGTGGATCAATGAAGTGGACGGCGATGATGCTTCCTGAGCATCTTGGCCTCATTAAAGTATGGAAGCAAGAGCAATTTTACGATAAAAAGCGAGAATTAACCGAGTGGGAGTTAGAGGAAATAGAACAGACTATACAACGCGCTTTTAAAATGCAAAAACTGATTACGTTAACGCTGTGGAGCAACAATAATTTGCATGACGAGACAGGGCTAGTTACAGGAACTGATACAATTAAAAAGGAATTGTTACTTGAGACGGATGTAGCCATCAAACGTATTGCATTTGATACAATCCAAGACGCAAAGATGGTGGACGTTGATGATTAATGGTGAGGATCGTAGTGTTTTGTATGAGTTTATAAAATTAGATATGGCCATCAGGTCATTACAACAAGACTATTCATCGCTCGAAAAGTTAAAAATGTCCAAAATCTACATCCATATTGTAGAAGATTTATTAAAAGATATAAGACATGATTTCTACAATAAAAGGCGAGTTCTAGCTAAGAAAAATATTGCCGTTGTAAAGTGGGTCAAAATTGATGAATATTTCAGCGATGTAATCATCAAAACAGCAGGCGAAGATGAAGTGCTACGTTATGCCAATCAAGCTCTAAAAGCACAGGTAGAGGAGCTCATTCATAGCCGTTTGAATAAATGTGTGTAGAATATCAAATTTGCATGTAAGGAATCTTATGTATTTGAGTGATCAGCACCGTACATTCTTCTTAGTAAAAATTAGTACACATAGGAACAACTAAATTAGCCAACCTAAATTTATGTCAAATTTCAGGAGGTTACCATGGCTAATTCAAGACACTCAAAACCAGATGATAGATCCAATAACGTTGAACGAATCCGTGATATCGTTAAAAACACTGAAGAAAAACTTCATGAAGCGGAAATTAGTTTGGAGTTTGCAGACCCTATGCAAAGTGAAATGATTAAAGAAAAAAATAAGCGACGTCAAAAGTCAATTGAAGGATTAAAAGAAGAAATGAAAGATGAAATGGCGGCTCGTAAAAAAGGAGAAGTGTAGGATTGAAGACTTATGAAGAGGAACTAACTTCTCTCCATTCTTTTTAATGATAAAAAAGTGCTTGCCTATAAAAGCAGATGGCTTAGAAGTTCTGTAATGGACCTCTACATAGCCATCTGCTTTTATTATGAGGTTGTAAATGACTTATTACAGCCCATTTTACTACCTCTTTTTTGGGAGGTATAGCTGCAAATGACGGTGGGGGACAGCAATGTTCCCAATCAGTTTAAACTTACCTGTTCGAACCTAACTGAAATGGGAGAGCATTCGAGAGAAATTGAGCACCAAAGAGTTTCATTTCAAATAAAAAGGTATTGATGTTAATGTGGAAATATGAAACAAATAGGTAATTTTATTGAAAATGCTATGAAGTGCTTTTCGTATGCAGGATAGGAAAGGAGATCAAGATAAATGAAAATTACCATGCGATATGGGGTAGACGCTCCATTTTTTTGAAATTTTACGTCAATAATCGACAATTGATTGGTCTCATTGCAAAACTTTGTAAATTAATAGTGCATATTGTTACTACCTTGTGAATATAATAGCCACATGCAATTTAAGCTTTTAATTGATTTATTAAGGAATTAGGATGAAACGAAGGAGTGTGAAATTGTCGATTTCAAATCCTCAATACGCATTTTTAGAGGTTGATTTTCATAATCCTAATTTAACTCAAGCAGAACTGAAGGTTGAGAATATTTCAGAAGGGGGTACGGAAAAATAATGAACTCGTAGGAAATACAAAAATAACATTGAAAATAATACCATCTAATGTATATATAAAATTAAACTGGATGATAGGTTGGCTCTTATGGATACCAGTAGATATTTATTGTGCCGCAGCTTTGGTAGTAGCTAAATTCTTATCATAAGTGAAGACGTTTTTTTACTAACCAAGCAGAAAAGTTCAAGAAAAAATATTAGTGAAAATGTTTGTTGTGAAAGAAAAAGTAATGGATAGGGGTTAACCCGATGAGTACGATTGATCGTTTACTCTGAATAACCATCAACTGTAAGCTAAAGCACTGTTGTCTTAGGTTATTCTTAAGATCGAATGCGAAAGCGAGACAGTGTGTCATGAAGGAAAAAAGTAAGTGGTAATCAGCCCGGAATTATTTCCGGTTTTTTTGTACTTTAAGAAATCGAAAGAGATGGATCTAGGTGATGTTTACACAATAAGAAAAGCCCCAATACACACCTTCTTCTAAGGTGAATATTGGGAGTTAGTTTATCACAATTAACGTTTATTTTCATTTTGAATACTACTGAAATCTACTTCCTCACCGAACTCTTCTCTGTTTTCATTTTTACGCTCTCTGTTAGCATTTTGATTTTGATTCTGCTGTTTTTTGTTGTCTTGAGTTTTATTATTTTTATGTTTATTACTACCCATGATCATCTCACCTCCACCATTAGTGTGAGAGAAAGATGATTATTTATCCGCATAACTTACAATTAATGAATGAAGTATATGTGATGAAACAAAATGTATGGATAAAGTAACATTTTCACCTCCACAACACTAACCACGAGTTTAAATTTAACGGATTAATTTAAAAACTTCATACGGAATGGAAGCAAGAGAGCTACCACGGTAGATATTTATTGTGCCGCAACTTTGGTGATAGCTAAATTTATATCATAATAAAAAGTTAAAACCACTATCCATCATAACAATGAAGGTGTTCTGTGGTTAGATTATATAATTGTAACGAGTGGATAGATAACGCGAAAATTCTATAAGAATTTTCGCGTTATCTAATGTTATAATCATGCATACATAGGCATTTGAGAAGTAGATATACCCATAAACATCTCATGTTTCATACACACCGTACATTGCGAGGCTGTTGCTTGGTTGGAGTTAGTATAATAAAAATTTGGAAGACCAAATCCTAATAAAAGGGATTTTGTTTTTTTTAGAAAATATTTAGAGAGCTAGTATTTAAGATGTAAAGTTGGTCGTATGAAAATAATTAATTAGGAGTGAAGTAAAGATTGCGAAAGGAAAGGATTCACTGACTGAAAGCGGTAAGGTGTGAATGTTAAAGGTACTAAGATTCCGGCTTTGAAAAATTGTAGTAGATATGTTTCCGCATACCTGTTAAAACAATAAAAAACGGTTGACCTGTTCCCTATAACCAAGAGATTAATAATGGCAACTAAAGTCGTAGAAGTGGTTGGAGTTAGTTTAATAATAAAGAAATGATAAAAGAACGGATTCCCAGTAGTAGATTTTTTTGTTACACAAAGGATTGAAGATATTTTCGAAGAAATTATATAATGAAGCATGTGTTAAAATTTTTTATGGAGGCGGACTATGAAGACGGAAATGATTATAACCGTAGTTTTAATTATAGGAATGGTAATCTTAATAGAAAAAATATACGACAAAATTAATATAGAAAATTATTCTCCTATTTGGGAGTATTTTTCTAAAGCAATTCTCTATGGGTTTATTGCTAGCATTACATTACTCTATGGAAAGGAAACGCTAAGAGATGTTAATCCACTAGAATGGGCCATCATTGCAGTTTCAGCAATAGAAGGAACAGGGAACTATATTAATTATGTAAAAGAATCAAAAAGAAGAAAAGAAGAAAAAAGAAAGACTTGAGGTAATCAAACTTAGATACATAATGAAATAATTCTTCAACTTAATAGAGTCGCTGATCAAAAAGGGATTGATGCTCTTTTTGTAAGTGAAAGTAGAAAATACAGTAAGTTGGTATTTCGCTAAAGTAGAGCAGAGTCATTTTTTAATTTAATTTAACCCACCAGCACCCATATGTTGCCACATACACTCCGCACATGTAGAGTGTGTCTCGCAACTTATTTTAAAAGAAGGCAACTAACCATGGTTAGTTGCCCTGCTAAAAAGTGTTTCGGTTTACCACAAACCTCCCCTAACAATACCCCACATCCTTCTTCGGTGAGCTGAGTTTAGAGGATCAACTCCACAATTCATAAGCCAGTGTGCTGCATTATCTCTCTGATCTCTTGTTATAGGTACTCCACAGCAGTCAGATAGACGATCAACAAGACCATATGCACCTGCGGGACTTCTTAACTGATGATAGTTGCATGATCTAAGAGCTCCACATACACGACCGAAACAATGAGGGTTTCTAATTCTTTGTCGGAAAACACGCATTAAATTAGGATCAATATTGCCCATTGACAAAAACCTCCTTTCAAATAAAAGTAAATTACAGAAAAGATAGGAACAATATAGTATATGAGATGAAAAAGGAGGGGGGTAGATAGATTAACTATTTTTTTTTTTAAAACTCCAATAATGAACTAATTGTATTTTTTTAGGTAATGGCTCAATGTAACCAAAGGCCATACGTATTGATAGCTGTGATAGTGTATATAAAAGTGTCCTGGTAAACCTGCACCTGTAGGATAAGTAATCCGACTAGTTTCTGTATTTTGCCATTCTAAAATTCTTATAATTCCTTCTGTGATTTCTTTTGTAGGAAACTCAGAGATAGAAATTAATGCATCAACTGCCCAACAAGTTTGTACTAATGTAGAATAGGGTAAAGGAATATATTCTCTATGAAAATCACTCTGGCATGATTCACCCCAGCCTCCGTCAGATTGTCTTCTATTTAACAACCAATCTGTTGCTTTCTGAATAGTTGGATGATCAGATGGAATTCCAACTGCCTTTAAGCCCGTGACAGCAGCCCATGTACCATAAATGTAAGATATCCCCCAACGTCCGTACCATGAACCATCATTAGTTTGATTCTTTATTAGCCATTTTACACTGTTCAATACACGAGGATGCTGCATAGTCAAATTTAAATGATTCCCTAGAAATTCCAATGTCCTGCCGGTGAGGTCAGCAGCAGAAGGATCTATAGCAGTGTCTTCAAAACTCTGTATGGGGAAAAGCCATTTAATGTATGAAGGACTATTTTTTTTAAATGCTCCCCAGCCTCCGTCATTGTTTTGCATGTTTAATAACCAATCAACTCCCGAATTCCAGGCCATACGAAATTCAGAATGACTACATGTGAAATTAGATAGTGCCCTTAATGCCGCTTGTGTATCATCAACATCAGGATTAATGGAGTTGCTTTCTGAAAAACCCCATCCTTTATTAGAGTGTTTGTGTTGTAATTCCATTAAGAAGTTCGAAGCTAATTGGATAGCTGGATCCTTAATGGTAAGACCCGATTCTTGTAAGGAATAAGAAATTAGCGCAGTGTCCCAAACAGTCGAAGGAGAGTTTTGAATATGAAAAACATCTCCTTTTTCGTATAAAAAAGATCTAATACCTCCAATAGCATTTTGAATAATAGGAGAAGATTTTTTATAACCTAGAGAAAGTAGTGCATAAATCATAAGAAATGTAGAACTTGCGTAACTATATAATGTCCCATCCTTTTCAATGCAATTCAATATATGTTGTTCAGCTTTTAGCCTCGTAGATTCTTTATAAGTAGGCAATATCTTTTTAAATAAACTAAACCATCTTTTTTTCTTTTTAAGTGAATTATATTTCTTTTGAGATAAAAATAAATGCTGTAAATCAGGCGTCCATTTATTAGTAACTACAAATTTATCGTGTCCTAATATTAAGATAGGAAGAAAGTGTGCTTGTACGTATGAGCTAAAATGAAAAAAATTAAATGTTAGAAACTTTGGTATATTCATGATGCTAAGTGGGATAGGAAATAGTCTTGGCCAAGGGTATAAGTTGGTAATAGCTAGTAAACACTTAGTAGAAATATGACTTTTTTCAAGTCCTCCATTCTCCACAATAAATTGTTCACTTAATTTCATCGACGGATCATCTTTATTCAAATGTCCAGAAAATAAAAGAGCTGTATATGCTTCAATTGTTGCAGATAAATTTCCTTTTTCATCATCATAAAGCTTCCAAGCACCGTTATTTTGCTGTTGCTGAAGCAGACGTGCAACAAGTTTCTTTATAAGATTCTCATCATCATAATCTAATACTCTTAACATGATAATCATATTTGCATCGGTCGTTGGGCCATTTTCAAAACAATATCTCCACGAACCGTCAATATATTGGTCTTGCTTCAGATTTTTAATAATTTGTTGTATTTTTTGGTTAATCTCATTTATTAGATTCATTTAAGTTTTTACCACCTCTCCTGTTGTATTTGTAAAAATGAATTGCAATTAAGATATTTTATGATGAGAGTTATAAAGGTAAATAGACAGGTGCGGAGAATTGAGGAGGGGGAGAGTTGGAATTACATAAATTACCCAGAATTCTATTTTTAATGAGATTAGCTCATATAAACTAATAATCTATCTTATCCATAACGGGGGTGGCATTTCACTTGAAATGAGTGATTCTTTAAATATTAAACATATAACCTTAATTATGTATGTAGATGGTAAAGAAGTATTTGCGAAAATGTTATTAATGCAATTAATAGTACTTTTGACAAAGGAGATGTCATCTGGTTTGTTGTTTCATCTTTTGAAACGGGGGAAAGCCGGAGATAACGTCAAAGGCTTACCTATTACTACAATAAGCGTCTCTTTTCTTCTTCAACGCTACCATGAGAACTTACCAAATAGGGGAACATTTTATTTATTGAATAAAAATATTATGTAAACTATTAGAAGGAACTTGAAGATTTGATATGAAGTGGAATAATTCAATTAGAACATCCAAAAGAGTATGTAATCCTTACATATGACGTTGGCATTTTTTCTTTAAATAGCCGATTGTCAAAACAGTCTATCTGCACTGACAATTATATGTGTAGGCACCATCAGTAAAAGGGAGAACAGAAAAAAATCACCCATGTCATAAAGAGTGATTTTTGAAAATCATACCTATAAAAAAGTCTCAAATTTAAGCTGCTATGTTTAGATAGTTGAAATACCTCGAATTGTGATGGTAGCAGCTCCTGCAACTTTGATGACTGGTTTTAATTCATTCGGAATAACAGTCACATAAAGCGTTCCAGGTCTTCCTATTGCATCTCCTTGAGCGATTTTAAGATGTGTTATGTCACCTTGAGGAATAACGCCTTCTAAATAGAAGAAGCCCGCTAATGCACCATTTGCTGCACCAGTTACAGGATCCTCTGGTATGCCAATCCCTGGCGCAAAATCTCTTGTATATAGTTCATATTCTTGCAAATTAGTAAAAGTATAAAGATGTGTCGTACTGATATTATGTTCTTTATTATGTTTTGCTAACGCTGCTAAGTCTGGCACTGCATTGTCGATATCGATTTGATCTTTTATTGGAACGAGTAAATGCCAGACACCAGTATTCGCTAGTTTGATTGGATAGGTTAAATCAATGCTTTTGGAATTGACGCCGATTAGTCGACTAAGCTCTTCCACATCAATATCGATATCTTGTGTTTTTGGCGTTACTTGCGTCATTTCCACATCGCTAACTTTTCCGTTTTCCTTATGCCATACAACCGGTACTCTACCGATATTCGTTTCTAGCACTATACCTTCCTTTTTCTCAGCAAGACCAAACTCAGTCGCCAAAAGCCATGTTAACCCAACAGTTGCATGTCCGCAAAAGTTGATTTCTTCAGTGGGAGTGAAATATTTTACTTTATAATCTATATCTTCATTATTGGAAGGTAGTAAAAATACGCTTTCCGGCAAATTTAATTCTTTTGCGATACTTTGCATCTCATCTTCGGATAATTTTTCAGCATCTAGCACGACGCCAGCAGTATTACCTCCAAATTTTTCTGTTGTAAATGCATCTACATGATAAACTCTAATAACTCTCATCATAATAACTCCTTTCTAACTTTTATTGTTCCCTCCATACAGTGATTTACTAGATTTTTTTGAATTTTCGAGTTTATTATATAGTAAGAATACTAAATAATGCAATTTATTAAAGGGTGAACTTTTTGTTAATTGTAGAATTCTAATCGGAATTAACGTTATAGCTTAATTTTGTCGAACAAACCACCTATAGGTGTTATTTGTTGTGCAAAGATTAGAATTTTTAGCATCGTTGATTTCTCGCGCTTCTTGGATTTTTTGAATACTTAGATATGACTGAAGAACAAGCACGGATAAAAGCTATTATCGGAGAAGCGGAAGTTTAAGTATTGTATTAACTGGTGCTTTACGAACAAGAGGGTTTCTATATTGACGGATTTAATAGAAATGGCACTAATAGAATCCACTATGACTCAAAATCGTGTTCCTTTGGAGTGTCGGTTCGACCCCGACCACCGCTATCGTTAGAAGTTTTTTAGTCAAGATAAGAAATACTTGAAAGCCCATAAACCTTTATATATCAAGGTTTATGGGCTTTCTCCGTTTTTTGAGAAAACGATAGAAAACGATAAGAATTGAATTCATTTTACACAATAAAAGGCCTTGATAATACAGCTTTCTTTAGCAGTAAGAAATATAATTTTTTGTACAAATTGTTCTCAAAGCCTTTATGAGCATCAATTATTTATCTGTATTAAAAATAAAAAACGCATACCTGAAATTCAGATATGCATAAAAATGATGTATAATTCTAAGAAGAGAGCAAGATAGCGAATATAGCCGTTGTCGACTTAGATTCTTCTGCATGTAATTCCTGTGTAACGTGTGCATAATGTTATGAGTTGTTTCAATATCTTTATGGCCTAATCGTTCACATACATAGTAAATGGATATCTTTTTGTACAGCAACACACATGCATGGGTGTGTCTTAATCCATGTATGGTAATTGGCTCGATTCCAAGATCAACTAGTATCTTCTTCAAGAGTTTATTTGCATGTGTGTTAAAACATAAATCCTGATTTTAGTATGCAATTTTTGTTAAATCCCCTTATAATAGGATGACATATTGTGAAAATTTAGCGGACTTTAGGAGGAAATGTGTATGGCTGATTGTAGAACGCAATTCGATAAATTTCACGAGAATATCAAACTTAAAGAAGAAAATGAGATTTTAAAAGACAAGAGAGATATCATAATTAAAAAGCTAAATGAAAAATTGCCACAGCAAACAGATTATGAATTCAGCGTTTTTAACCAGGGTTCTTATGCTATGCATACCGAAAGTCTTTTTCTAGGAGAATTACGATGAAATTAGATTGTTTAATTGTTGATGATGAGATCGCTTTAGCTGAAACAACTTGTGAATATTTTAATATGTTCGAAGTAAAAACGGCTTTTGTGGCAAGTGCAGAAGAGTGCGAGTTATTTTTGGAAGAACATGAACCATCATTGCTTCTTCTAGACATCAATCTCGGTAGTGAATCGGGGTTTGATTTATGTAAAAAATTGCGTAAAACTACGCAGATTCCGATTCTATTTATAAGCGCTCGTTCCAGCGATGACGACGTTCTAATCGCACTTAACATAGGTGGGGACGATTACATTCAAAAACCATATACACTAAGCATATTATTAGCAAAAGTAAAAGCAGTACTCAAAAGATATGGCAGTGGTTCTAACCAACAAGAGGTTTTAGAGTTTGGTCAAATCCAAATTGATACAAAACTTCATCGTGTTCGAGTAAAGGGTATTGATATTCGTCTAAAAACGATGGAATATAAGCTTCTGTATTATTTGGTGAATAATAAAAACCGTATCATTACTAAAGATGAATTGTTTCAAAATGTATGGGGAGATTCTTTTGTAGGGGATGGGACACTAAATGTACATATTCGGCATTTACGTGAGAAAATTGAAGAAAATCCAAAGGACCCGCAATTTATAAAAACGATATGGGGAACAGGATATGTGTTAGAGGACACTAAGCAATGAGAATAAAATTGCTTAGTGTCCTGCTTCTGGTTATTTTTGTTGCAGGAATTACTTTCCCAATAATTATGATTAACAATAAAAATATTTCAGAAATGAATATAGTAGCCATTAATGAATTAGTTAAAACGGTCGAAAAAAATTGGGGACAAATTAATAATGAAACATTTGATAACAGCGGCTTTCAACAACCACTTATGATTATAGATAATTTAGAAAATGTAATTTATCAAACACCGGGTATTCAGTTTATTAATATATATGACGCCATCAAAAATAGGGATTCGATTATTGATGTGAAGCAAAATGATGAGGTCGTAGGGAAAATTATTATCCGCAATAACGATCATGAAATAGTGCAAAAAATGAAAAAGGAACTGGTTACATCTTTCAGTTTAATAGTTGGTTTAGTAATGATTGTTAGTATTATTTACAATGTCTATATTTATAGAACGTTACTAAAACCTTTTATGCAGCTTCAACATTTCGCGGCGAATGTTGCTAGAGGTAATTTAGATATTCCTTTAAATATGGATAAAGACAATTATTTTGGTGCATTCACGGAAAGTTTTGATTTATTACGTGAAGAACTCTATGCTGCTCGTCAAAGAGAGTATGAATCCAACCGTAGTAAGAAAGAGCTTGTGGCCACATTAAGTCATGATATTAAGACGCCTGTTGCTTCAATAAAGGCAGTTAGTGAATTGATGCTTCTGCAGGCAAAGGATGAAAAGGTCATTAAGCAAGTGAATACAATCTATTCGAAAGCAGAGCAAATTGACTTACTTGTTACAGATATGTTTCATGCCACTTTAGAAGAACTGCAACAGTTACAGATAACGGTAACCGAAGAATCGAGCGAGGTACTTGTTGATATGATTGAAAATGTAAATTATGACAATCAGATCGTCTATGATTCAATTCCACGATGTATTATTTTAACGGATTCTGTACGTATGCAGCAGGTAATAGACAATATTATCAGTAATTCATATAAATATGCAGGAACTAAGGTCACTATTAAGTCACAAATCAAACAGGGTTATCTTGAACTCCACATCATGGACTTAGGGTCAGGAATTAGCGAAGAAGAATTGCCTCTACTGTTCAATAAATATTATCGAGGAACAAATATCGGAGGCAAGAATGGTTCAGGACTTGGTCTCTATATATCGAAGTATTTCATGGGAAATATGTATGGCCAGATTAGCTGTTACAATGGGCAAGATGGCTTTACCGTAGTATTGAAAATCAAGCTTGCATGATAATTAAGGATTAGTTAATAATTGCACAAAGATTTAATAAGAATTCATTTTGTATGATAAGACTGTAATCTTCATTACGGTCTTTTTTCTTTGATTTGCAAATTCAAACATGAGCTTAATAAAGGGAGAGTGCTAAAAACATGACAAAGACGATTATCAAAACGGAGAAGCTGTGTAAAACCTTTTCGAGCGGTGGAATTCAACAGCATGTATTAAAAAATCTAGATATCAGTTTAATAGAAGGGGATTTTACAATCATAATGGGTAGTTCAGGGTCTGGGAAGTCCACTCTACTTTACGCAATGAGTGGAATGGATAAACCGACATTAGGCGAAATCGATTTTGCTGGTAAAAACTTAGCTAAATTAAACAACGACCAACTGGCAATATTTAGAAGGAATAATTGTGGTTTTGTATTCCAACAAATTTATTTACTGGATAATATGAGCGTACTCGATAATGTACTGGCAAGTGGTCTTTTAGTAAATAAGAATAAGCGTGAACTCGTAAAAAAAGCGAAAGAACTATTAATACAAGTAGGGATCAATGAAAACGCATGGTCTAAATTTCCGACACAGCTTTCTGGTGGTGAGGCTCAACGAGTTGGGATTGTTCGAGCATTAATTAACAATCCGAGAATACTTTTTGCCGATGAACCAACTGGTGCATTAAACTCTGCATCTAGTGATAGTGTGTTAGATGTTTTAACAAATGTAAATCGAAATGGGCAAAGCATAGTCATGGTCACTCATGATATGAAAACAGCATTGCGTGGAAACCGAATTTTATATTTGCGAGATGGCGTAATTTGCGGTGACTTGCAGTTAGGCGCGTTCAGTGAGGAAGAGAATTTCGAGCGTCATGAAAAGCTCGGGGCTTTCCTTGCAGAAATGGGGTGGTAAGGTGAAAATCATGAATTTAGCCCTCGCTAATATTAGAAGAAGTAAATCTGCAACAGCTTCCTTATTTACATTTATTTTAGTTGCTGCGCTACTTCTGAATATAGGTCTAATGGTCATTACTCAAATCAATACATTTTTTGATAGTAAAGCGGAACAATTAAAAGATCCTCACGCAATAATTATGATGGATTATGCAAGTTATAATTCAAGCTATGGAGAATTTATAACGAAATATCCAGGGGTGACAGAGTCAGAAACAGAAGAAATTATCAATATGGACATTGCCAAATTTAATTTTGGTGATAATGAATTAGCTAGTCGTACCGCTATTTTTAATGCGGATGATCATCGTAATATCGGGGCGTTGAAGTTGGTTGAAAAACTAAACACTTCAAGTGCAAATGATATTTTTATTCCTTACACTTTTAAAACAAATGGTGGTTATGAGTTAGGTGAAGATTTTACCATCACATATCAAAACAAGGACTATAAGTATCGAATTGCTGGATTTTTTGAAACAACAATGATGGGTACGACCAACATTGGATTCATGAAATTCATGCTACCAGCAATTGCTTATCAAACGTTAGCTGATGAACTAGACAAAGGATTGATCATATCTGCAGTGATGGAAGACAAAACACAATCTACAAAGTTAGTAAATGATTTTATTAAGGAGTTTCCTCAATCAACAGTAGGTGAGCCGACTTCATCTATTGGGACGTTAGATATTGAGATGGTGAAAAGTGTGAGCACGTTGACCATTAACATCATAGCTATGATTTTAGTAGCTTTTGCAGCCATTATCGTGCTTGTTTCACTAATTGTCATTAAGTATCGTGTATCAAATAGCATTGAAGACGGGATGACGAATATAGGAGTACTTAAAGCAATTGGTTATACAGGTAGACAAATCCTATCGTCAAATATTTTACAGTTTGTTTTAATTGCTTTTAGTGCAAGTGTTGTAGGGGTTGCATTGTCATATTGTCTTATGCCTATCATAGGAAACATTATTTCATCTCTATCTGGATTAATATGGTATCAGAGATTCAATATGATTATTAATTTAGCCAATATATTCATTATTGCTTTTTGTGTTGTAATTGTTACATTAATTTCCGCCTTCCGTGTTCGAAAAATTCAACCTATCATGGCACTTCGGGGAGGTATTCAAACGCATAGTTTTAGAAAAAATTATTTTCTATTGGAGAATACGGGAGGGGGGCTTCATTTTTTACTTGCAATTAAATCGATGCTGTCAAATGTAAAACAAAACATCATGATACTTTTAATTATTGTTGCATTAACATTCGCATCAGTTTTTTCAGTGGTACTTTTTTACAACATTGCTTCAGACAAAACCGCATTTGTTAACTTATTTGGCGTAGAACCGGCAAATGTGATGATATCTGTTAGGCAAGATGCAGATACAACAGAACTTTTGAGTCACATTAAACAAATGGACCATGTAAGTAAGGTAAATATTTTTGATTTTATTACAACAAAAATTGATAATCAAACTGTAAATACGAATGTTACGGATAATTATAATCAGTTAGAAAATAATATTGTCTACGAAGGCCGTCAGCCAAAATATGATAATGAAATATCCATCTCCTGGGTTGTATCAAATCAAATTAATAAAGGAATTGGCGATACGGTTGAAGTAGAATATGGGACTAAAACAGCTAGTTTTCTAGTAACTGGCCTTAGCCAATCAATCGGCAATTTAGGGCAAATAGCCTCATTAACGATGGATGGAATTCAGCGATTACAGTCAGATTATAAAGGCACGACCCTTTATGTATATCTAGATGGTATATCAAACCAAAACTTTATTGAAAACGTTCACGAACAGTACGGAGATTATATAGTAGAAACGATAGACATAGATAAAAATGTAGAGAGCCAAACAGGTATGTATACAGCTGCAGTGTTTGCAGTTATGATAATGGTTCTGACAATTACCGTTCTAGTTGTTGTAATGATTCTGTATCTGATCATCAAAACGATGATTATTAAGCGTAAGAAAGAGTTTGGCGTAATGAAAGCAATAGGCTACTCAACAATTCAATTGATGCATCAAATTTCCATCAGCTTTGTGCCCGTGATTATTACTGGAGTGGCCATTGGAGGTGTACTAGGATATTTTTATACGAACCCTATGCTTTCTGTATTACTTTCAAGTGCAGGGGTGAAACGTTTAGACTTTATCGTTCATTTACCGATTATTCTAATGCTATGTGTAGGCATTCTTATTTTAGCCTACATTGTCTCAATGTTCGTATCCTTAAAAATTAAGAAAGTTTCTGCTTACGGTTTAATTTCAGAATAATCATGCATAGTTTAGTATTAAAAATAGGCTAGATTCCAATGAAATAGAAACCGAGACTATATAATTAAACCCACCAGCACCCATGTGTTGCCACATAAACTCACCATAGGAGGAATGTGTGAATAGATGCTAACATTTTGTTAACGCAATCAAGTGAAAAGCAATAAATTTCCTTTTTATATTTTTTACTCACTAAGAGGCTGGGACAAAACTGGTCAGAACCTTAAAAAGCACAAGAAATCAATTTTTGACGTTGATTTCTAGCGCTTTTCTTTTGTGGATATTTTTTAATTTTGCTTTATAAAAATACTTATGTCCAGCCTCTTTTATGTATCTAACAAAAAATGAATTGATCCAATTCCTAACAGACAAAATGACAAATAAAGATATAGCAGGGGGTCTCAGGATCAATCTAACCTACGAAAAATATACGCAATGGTTTAAAAAGATTTACTGGTGAATATTAGGTTGGTTGTTTTAATCTTCATTATTTGAAGGTAGTAAAAATACAGACTCTGATAAATTTAGTTCTTTTGCGATACTTTGCATCTCATTTTCGGATAATTTTTCAGCATCTAGCACGACGCCAGCTATATTACCTCCAAATTTTTCTGTTGTAAATGCATCCACATGATAAACTCTAATATCTCTCATCTTATTAACCCCTTTCTAACTTTTATTGTTCCCCCCATACTAATACACTTAATGAAACCCTCATTTAGATTGGCTAGATACTGTAAACCATACCATAATACAACATTTTAAGGGAATATTACACTATAAAAGAGATGATTTACTAAAACTTGCGAAATTTTCATATCTATTATATAGTAAAAAGACTATTTTAAAAAAGGGTGAACTTTTTGTTAATTGTAGAATTCTAATCTGAATCAACGTTATAGCTTATTTTGTCGAACAAACCACCTATTTAAGGGTGTTATTTGTTGTGCAAAAAAGCAAGATTAGAATTAGTTAGCTTCGTATAAACGTTTAGCGCGACTAGTTTTAGTCGCGCTTTTTCTATTCGTTGATTTAGACAATTTTAATTTTTTTCTTATTAAAATTGAGAGGACGAATCTACAATGCAAAAACAATTACAACAAATTACAGCTGATATGCAGCTTGAAGAACACTATCATACATTAGAAAAAGCTCTACTTGCTTTATATTTCCACGAAAATTGTACAACTAAATCTTTAGCTCATACGACAGACTTACCAATACCTATCGTTTCAGCAATGAAGAAAGAATTTGCCAAGCAAGGTTGGGGTAAACATAGCTTAACAAAAAAGGGCCAGCTCGCTATCTCACAATATTTTCAACTCTCAGGTGCGGATGCTAAACTGTATCTTCAGTTAACGACAGATGATGCATTTCGTACAGAATGGATCACACAAAATATTAGCGAATTAAGCACTATTTATGAAGCTAGACCTTCTGCTGACGTGGCAATCGATCAAGCAAAATGTACAGTTGAGACAGCCTTAAAACGTGCATTGCTCGCACTTGACTATACGATGCTACTCAATAAGCGTATTTTGTGTTTAGGTGATGATGATTTCATCAGTGTTGCATTAGCGTTTTTACTAAAGAAAATTGCTCCAAACTCTACCACTAAAATTGTTGTGTTAGATATTGATAGACGAATTTTATGTACGATTAGCAAAATAGCTAAGGACTATGAGCTTCCGATTAAAACAGATTATTATAACGTTCAGGAGCCTTTGCCTAAAACATACGCCCACCAGTTTGATTGCGTATACACAGACACACCGTATACCTTGACTGGCGCACAGCTTTTTTTATCACGTGCGATTAACGCATTAAAGCCTGAAGCAATGCGACATGTGTTTTTTTCCTATGCTAAACGTAGCTACCAAAAGCAGTGGCAACTACAGCAAAGCTTATATGCTATGGGCTTCGTGATTGGCAGTATCCAATACGACTTAAACACCTATGAAGGTGCGCAGATTTTAGGTGCTACAAGCCAATTATTCGTATTACAAACAACAGAGCAAATGACTCCTTATATTCCTAATCAGCGTAAATTTACGCGACCCATTTACACAGGAGAAATAGAGAGAAAATCCGTCGTTTATCAGTGTAGCCATTGTCAGCACGCCCTTACAGTCGGAGCTGGCTATCAATACAGCACGATTGCTCAACTTCAAGCCAGTGGTTGCCCAGATTGCAAAAATAACAAGTTTTCACAAATGAAGAGAACAGTACAAAAATCACAATCCAAGCATGCATTAGGGCATCATATTTTATTAGAGTTGCACGATTGCAATGACGCATTACTCAATGACGTGCAACAAATTAAAAAGATTATGTGCCAAGCCGCTCATAAAGCAAAGGCAACGATTGTAACCGAACATTTCCATCATTTTTCACCGTATGGGGTTAGCGGTGTAGTCATTATTCAAGAATCACATTTAACGATTCATACGTGGCCGGAGTACGGTTATGCGGCAATAGATGTTTTCACGTGTAACAGTAAATTAGCTCTACAAGACGCTGTTCAATATATTACTGAGCAATTTAATGCAGGGAATGCCACACAACATTACCTGCATCGAGGTAGACCATAAAACTTAAAATGAAACAGGAAAAGAAAGACAAATCGTTTTCTTTTCCTGTTTTTATGTTTTCACTTGATGAGAGTTACCATATGTGTCTTGCAAAATAAGAGCTAGTAGTATTGATAAAAATATTATGTTTACTAAATGAAAAGACTCAACTATTGGCAATAGAACGGAATAATTCAATCTATTAATCAGGACACCAAAAAGGGGATTACAAGTTGTCATTAGATTTTAGAAAAGGGGAGAACAAAAAAATCACCCATGTCATGACGAGTGATTTTTGAAAATCTATTAGATGGTTAGGTTCATAACAATTTGCTCGCCAATACGTCCTATTCTTCTTTCCCCATTATCGACAAAGCCAACTTTTAAATATAAATTTTGAGCCGGAATATTTTTTTGATTAACGACTAAAACGACTTCATTATATTCTTTAAATTCCCTCTTCATAAATTCAGACAATGCTATCATCCCTTTTTTGGCGTACCCATTTCCTTGTTGTTTATGATCAATAGATAATGCAGTAAGCAGCATAGCTTTTGGATTATTAGAATACTCTTTTACTCTTTCTGTTGCGTGCAGGACAAAAAATCCTACAGGTACATGATCACTCAAAATAACAATCGGATATTGTCCAACCGTTTCTATAGAAATCTCTTTTGGAAGGGCAGTAAATTGACTTTGTTCTTCTGGAAGGTCAAAGTCATTTAAACTATCCACGTACTCTTCTGAGAAATGTACTAATTCGATGGTGTTCGTTTTTTGCATAAAATTGCCTCCTTTTTTCATTATTCTAATACCGGAACAAACGTTCGTCAAGAGGCTTGATTTATAAATGGTGAATAATGATAAAAATGATGCCGGCTAGAAACAATAAATGAGAGGATGTGATAGAACAATAAGGACGAAAGGGGTCACTAGACGACAGTAATCCTCGGTGTCAATATAGGAGATCACAATTGTTAATCAACAGGCGTGATAATCTTTAGAAGAAATGAAGGATATTTCAAACCCCACAATAAAAATGATTAGGGCACAAAAAATGAATAAAGAAAAAAATAAAAAAATTGTTGTAACGAATCAACAAATTTTTGGATATATAGATGATTGGCTTTCAAAAGACTTGATTCAGAATAGCAAAATTCTCATTAGAAAGGAGGTAAATCGTGGATAAAGAAAATATATATCAAGAATATGGGGATTTTATTTTTAGGTATTTATTAACCCTTACAAATGATGGTCAATCTGCTGAAGAATTAACGCAAGAGACGTTCTATCAAGCCATTAAGTCCATTGAAAACTTTCATAATAACGGAAAAGCAAAATTTTCAACGTGGTTATGTTCAATCGCGAAAAACGTGTGGTTACAAGAAATGAATCGCGAAAAAAACAAGCACCAGTTAGTGAACTCACTAAGTGATGAAACTCCTATATTTTATAATTTAGAAGATGAATATTTTAGAAATGAAGACAAAATTAATTTTTATAAAAAAGCTCAACAACTGAGTGAGATAAACCGTGAAATACTTTATCTCAGATTATTAGGTGATTTATCTTTTAAAGAGATTGGCTCCATTTTGGGAAGAACAGAAAACTGGGCAAGAGTAACATTTTATCGTGCAAAACAACAAATCAGAAAAGGTGGGGAAAATAATGAATCATAGCGTTTTTAGAGATTTAATCCCGAGCTACATAGAAAATTTAACAAGCGAAGAGACAAATAAACAAATAGAAAAACATATGGAACAATGTGAGGAGTGCCAACAGTATGTAAAGGAAATGCAGGAAAACCTGTTGGTAGAACGTACCCATGAGCAAAAAAAGGAGGATAAAAATATCGATTATTTTAAAAAGGTGCGATCAAAAAATAGGAAAAAGATTTTCATTATTGTAGGATCACTACTATCCATTTTCCTTATTATATCCATTGGTTGTTTCTTCCTCTTCGCCCACATGTGGATAGCAGATGAAAAGGGCATACAAACAACCGTCCAACAACAAGGTACAACGGTTACATTGTCCTTTCAAACGAAAAATGACAATCGTTATCCTTTATCGATGAAACATAGGGGACAGAAGTATATCTATGAGATCATTATTTATGAAAAGTGGAATGATTTTTCAGAACCAGCCAGGATTTTAAAAGATGGAAGTAATGTCACGTTTACATTTTTAGATGAAAATACATTATTACTGGACAATGGTGAAGAAAAGAAACTGACAGACGAAGACAAAATACTCATTCAATATAAAAATAGTACGGAAGAGATACTATTAAAGGATTTATACGATCCAGAAAATAAAAGAAAATGATATGAACATGAATAAGAAAAGAATAGTTGCTACATTAATTCTAGATTATTCACCGACCAATATAAAATCCCGCAGAAAAGCTTTTTACTGCGGGATTCTCTTTTTCACTTAAAGTATTTTAATTTTTTCATTATACTTGATTCTATGCTTTCCCTCAGCCTAGCTAATTCCAATAGGGAAGAGGATTATTCAATTGTATGTAATCGTCCAAGTCACCATGTACATAACAATAAAGTAACTATAATCGTTAATATTAACGATAAAATAGACATCATTCCCCATTTATCATCACATAAAAATTCAAATAGCCCCAAGTTACAGGAAAAACTTTACCAATTATTTGTAAGAGATTGAGCAGCATATCAACGGGAAACATAATACCTGAAAGCATAACGAACGGAGAAATTTTTAAATTTGAAGTGCTACCTTTATACAGATTTGAGAGATATTGTGTAATGAGAAAAGGGATATTAATATAGATTTAAAGAAGTGCAAAATTTGGGGGAATGAAAAATGATTTTACTTAAATATAAAGTAGAGGAAAACGAGCTAGCAATGTTAAAAGAAGTTTATCAATCGGTAGGATGGATGAAACATGACGAACGCATCATAAAAAAAGTTTTCAATGCAAGTACACACCAAGTTTTCGCAGTAAAAGATCATGAAATTATAGGGTTTGCGAGAGCTCTTTCAGACGGTGTATTCAATGCTGCTATTTATGATGTTGTAGTCCATAAAGATTATCAAGGAAGAGGAATTGCCAGAACTCTTTTAGAGGACATCATTCACCAATTAGAGGATGTTTCTTGTATTCAGCTAATTGCAACGACAGGAAATGAACCTTTTTACGAAAAGATCGGCTTTAAAAAATTGCAAACTGGTATGGCCATATACAAAAATCCGCAACTAGCAGAGGAGTATTTGGAAAAGTAATAATCCTTGTGGTGGAGGACAAAAAAAGCTGTAGCGTACGGTATCGCTACAGCTCAATTTGACTTGCTTAGGTTAGTCAGTAAAACGATTATATCATACAATAGAGCAAACTAAAAATAACAACAGCTATATTTGATGAAGTATTTAAACACAAGGAAAACTTTAAAGAAATCACAGAATTGAGCTTCAGGAAGCCCACTTCTTCAGAGGTGGGAGGAATGAAGTGCATTTTTCTTTTTAGAACATATGTTTATATTGTAAATAATCAAAAAAAGAAAGGAGTGACGGGTAATGACGCTTCTCTTAAGTACATAAGAACCCCACTGCTTTAACTGTGGGAGTAGTCAGAAAAATCCAAACGTGAATTCTGATATGTAAGTATTTAATGAAAAATTTATCATTTGTCCTTGAATCTCCAGTAGCGTCACCTTTTATGATGAATTTAGTTACTCACTTTAAAAGGTAACAATCAAATATGCTATTGGAGGAAAAGCACAATGAAAAAAGAGAGTTTATTAAACAGAGGATTGGCAAGTTTAATGCATCTGTTCTCGCTACTATTAACCTTTATTTTACCTATATTGGTATACTTAGTATCAAGGAATAAGAATAAATATTTTGCTGATCATGCAAAAGAAGGGATGAACCTTCATTTTACTTTCTTCCCAGTTTTTTTGTTATTAACTTTTATGTCTAAAAAATGGAGCGCAGTTTCAAACCTTTCTTTTGCACTTATTATTCTTGAAACAATATTAATTTTAATTGCAGCAATTTATACTTTAAATGGAAAAAAGTTTTCTTATCCCGTTATACGATACTTTAAAGTCAATCATTAAGGAGAGAATAATTTGTCGGAGAAAGGGATTTTTACGATAGGTGAACTTGTGCAAATGTCTGGTGTTAGTATTAGAACACTTCGATATTATGACAGCATAGACCTACTGAAACCAAGTGATTATACAGAGGGTGGGCATAGATTATATACTACAGAGGACCTATCTACTTTACAAAACATTAAGTCATTACAGTTTCTAGGCTTGTCGCTAAAGGAAATTAAAGACATACTGCAAAAAAACACTGTTAAAGGTGAAATTATCTTAAAATCTTTAAACGATCAAAAACAGTTATTTGAAGCAAAAAAACTTGAAATTATAAATATATTATCTGATATAAACCATCTTATTGAAACAGTGAAAGATGAGGAAATCATCCATATCGAGATATTTTGTGCTATGCTTCAAAAATTAATGTTTGCTGAAAATACTGAAACATGGTTTAAAGAACACTTTTCAGATATAACTGATGAATTATTTAGTATAAATAAATCCGAAGAAATCGATCTAGATAAAAAATGGACTAAAGTTTTATCAGAAATTAAACATTTAACACTTACAAAAGCTATACCTTCTTCAAAAGAAGCTCAAGAAACAGTTAAAACACTTCTGCAACTTATGAATGAAACCTTGAAAGGAAATTTAGATTTGGTTGAAAAAAAGCTACCATCCACAGAATCATTCAACTTTCCGAATCCTTTTACAGAAAAGGAGCAAATATTTTTAAAAGAAGCGATAAATATATATCAAAATAATTGTTACAACACCCAGGCAACGATAAAGAATTAATATATGAAAATCCGGCAATGAAAAAGCCAGTTGAAAAATTGCTAGTATGAAAATTAAACCCCAATTGTTTCTAACAATTGGGGTTTAATGAAAAGCTTAATTAGTAATTAATTTCATTTTTCTAAAGAAGATTTTGATTGTTTCATCTGTGTTGCTACGAAACAAGTTATTATGACAATTACTGATAAAATCAAAAACTCCTTATGTAAATCCAAAGGCAATGGCTTCTTTAATCCAAGACAACCGATAAAAATAATAGTCAATAAACATACTATAATATACAAACTAATAAAGTATATGATAGTCTTTAACATTGAACTTTAACTAAATGCCCCTATAAAGCCTCAAACTATACACCACATACTTTGACAATCACAGTTAATATCCTCTCGTACATGCCTATAGAAAAAATCAGTAAATCACATAAGAATACGATTCAAGACATATAAATAAAGGTGGCGGAAAAACATAAGTTTAAAATTATAGATGATAATTAAGAAAATCTTCACTTTTTACTAAGAAAAAATGAGCTTCGTTATATATACTTATAAAAAAAGGAAATAAATGAAACCGTTTGAATATTTAAAACGTATTGGTAGTAGGGAAGAATATTGAAGTAGGTGAGGAAATGGCATACACCATTTACATAGTATTAACAAAAACAGGTACATTATTATCAAAAGCTATAGGCATGTATACTGGAAAAGAGATGAATCATGCGTCCATTGCTTTTGATGAGGAACTCTTTGAAATGTATAGCTTTGGACGTAGACAACTAAACAATCCTTTAAGTGGGGGTTTTTTGCGAGAAGACGCAGAAAGAGGGCTATTTGAAACAGCCGATTGTGTCATTTATCGTTGTAAAATATCTCATTTTCAATACTTAGAGATGATGAAAATCGTAGAATATATGCATTGGAATCGTGATCGCTATAAATATAATTTTATTGGGCTCTTTGGCGTGGTGATGCAAAAAGAGGTAAGAAGAGAGCGTGCCTATTTTTGCTCGCAATTTGTGGCGATGCTTTTAAAGGTTGGAGGGCTGAAAGTTTATCAGAACCCAGCATTAATGACACCCCATTGCATTGCACAATTACCTTATTTAGAAAAAGTATATGCTGGGAAGCTTGCAGATTATTTACAAAGTGTCCGTTCACCAGTAATGTTATACGGTTAAGGCGAAATTTTGAATCATTCTAATTATTTTTTATCCTCGCTTTGATAACGCCTCGGCGCATCTAGATATCCGTTGAGGCTTCATATTTAGGCATGTCTTTACAGATTGTCATAGGACTTAGTAACTTTTACTCAATATTCACACAGATTAATGAAAAAAATCTAGTAATATTAGAGGTAATTAAATTAGGTATTATTCTCTTTGGAGTGTGTTATATACTTTATAGTATAATTATAGGTAATATTGGAATACATAGGGGGAGTTGTTGATGAGCGAAGAAATAAATGCATCTGGCTGGGACGCGATTGATCAGGAAGTATTAAAAGTTTACGGAGACCAGGAGCCGAAGCATTATGGAACCGTTATTCCATATTTACTAGGAGGCGAAGATCCGCTTGAAGGAATCAGTGCCTATAAAAGTGAGACACCAGTTCCACACTGGCATTTTGTAACTTATGGATTTTCCGAATTATATGAAAAAGAATCAGAGGATGCTGAATACAGCGGATATGGGTTTGAGTTAACATTTCGTCTTGCTCGAAATGAAGACGAGGAGGAGCCACCAGCGTGGGCGTTAAATTTGCTGCAAAACATGGGAAGATATGTTTTTGACAGTGGCAATGTTTTCAGAGCAGGTGATTATTTGGATGCTAATGGTCCAATCTGCGAAGGCGCTGATACGCTTTTAACAGCACTTGCATATACATTAGATCCAGAGTTGCCTGCGATTGATACACCGAATGGACAAGTGGAATTTATTCAAATGGTAGGGATTACAGGTGATGAGCTTGAGGCGATGCAAACTTGGAATACAATTGGTGTACTAAATGCAGGTCTAGAATATATCCCGAGCTATGTTACTGACTTATCTCGTGCATCTCTTTTACATATTTCATCCATTGCCGAAGCGGTAGAAAAAGGAATGGCGGAAGAAGGCTCAAATACTGGCTATTTATTTGTGGACCAACTAGCTTGGGAGCAGGGGAAAAAGGGATTGTTCAGCAAACAGCCTAATAAGTTAACGTTGGGGGCAAAGCAAGCAGGAATAATCGGTAAACTATTACGCGGGCGGATTTTAAAAGGGAAAAAACTAACCTTAGTTGGTCGAGAAATCCGAGTTGTATTTGAGCCAGGAGAAAAATGTGGGTATAGCGTGGAGGAAGCGGATGCTACCATAACTTTAAATGAAAAGGCAGTTATGGAGCTCAATCAAAACTTGATGCCACAAGAAAAAGAATTTGAATTACCTTCTATACCGGGGCTTTCACTCCTAATTGAAAAAACATATATTAAAGATCAGCAAGGAAACATTGTAGAAACAATCGGATGATAGAATATAATCTCTCGCTAAAACGAACAGTATATCCAAATGATATGAGTTTGGGTTCGTATAAAAGTGGGAGATTTTTTTATTAGTTTGGGATGTAACGTGAAAGCTGGAGACATGATTCGAATCTAAGGATGATTACTGTAAGGAGCGTGGACGAGGTACCGATTTTATGTCAATGGCAACCTGAAGAGGTATAGATGGCTATTCACATGAAAAGATGAAATTATTACTTTGGTACCTTTCTGTAAGGGGTGATGTGTTTAAATGAAGAAACAGATGAAAAGAGCATTAAAAATCGTTGATATTGCCAAAGAGCCTTTAGAGAAAATACCATACATTACCGCTGCACCAAAGGGAGCAGGGATTTCTTATGAATGGTTTCCCGTTTACTGGGGAGAGATGCTTGAACTGCCAGAGGAGTTGGATGCGCTAATTATTGCTTCTGATTTACAAGGAATCGCAGGTCATAATCAAGAAAAGATGGCAGAAACCCAGAAGTTACTTGGTGAGGAACTTGCGGAAGTGCTTTCCCTTTTGTTTCAAATTCATTTGTCAGATTTGGACCCTGCCAAGGTGATGGTGTGCTTATGTGGAGACTTGTATACTAATCTAACCAAAAGGGGTGCTAGCGGTAGTCCTTTGCCTGTATGGAGAGCTTTTCAGAGTCATTTTGGATTTATCACAGGCATCGCAGGAAATCACGATCTCTTGAGGAATGAGGAACTAGCGGAATTGAATTCTACCTCAGGTATCCATTTCTTCACGAATGGGGGTACGATCATGCATGCAAATCTTGCAGTAGCAGGAATCGGAGGAATTATCGGTAGGGTGAATAAACCGAATCGGATGGGGGAAGCCGATTATTTGGAAAAACTCAGAAACATTTTAAGGCAAGTTCCCGACATCCTGCTACTTCATGAAAGTCCGGAAATTAGCTCTCAGGGCCTGCCTGGAAATCCGAATATTTGGAAAGAACTACAAAATGCTGCTGAGCTTTTAGTCTGCTGTGGCCATGTTCGTTGGGACAAGCCATTAGCTGAAACAAGTAAAGGACTACAAATTTTAAATGCGGATGGGCGTGCTTTTATTTTCACAGCAACGACGCTAGATTAGAAATGCTTTATAATGTATATGAGGTAAGCCATTAGAAAGTGATGAAGGCTTGGATGTAGTCGGTTTTTCAGAGGACTATATCCAAAATAATTTAGAATCAAATCATATAGAGCTGTCTGAGGTTATTACCGTGATGAAACGAGAGGATTCTTTGGTGAGAGCTTCGATGAAATTGATTTCGTCTTCGATATAAGTGCAATGACGCTTGCAGAGCTCTATGTAATGTATCTTGATACAGGGAAATTATATGACGGTGAAGACGACTTTGAAAAAATACAGTCAATAAATGCGGATGAAGAATCGTTGAAGTTTATTTTAAGATATTTAGCTAATATAAGAGATGAAGTTCCAACTGCTGATGGTATTAGGGTAATCGCTGAATTATGGCGTGAATCAGAATGCTGGATTGAATGGAAATCTAACTTAGAATTTCTATTCAATAGAGTTGAAAAGGAAGTTATCCATTCTCTAAAATGACAAGGGGATTGGATTCCAGTATTTTTATGTATAGAACTACGCGATAGCATATTTATCTCGTCTACAGGGATGCCCCGTATCTCAGCGGCATTAGAGGAGAATGGGCGACATGTGGCCGTTGCCAATGTCTTGATGAATTTGGACAGAACTTATGTTTAACCTTAAAGTTCAACCTTTTCTGCTATAATGAATGACTGTAGAGATAGGGGTGATAAAAATGCATATCGTCACAATTGAAGGCGTACCATATGATTGGTTGAAGCAATTACAGGAAATTCATGCACATGTATTTGATGGAGCAAATCTCCCACTAGAAAAACTAGAAAGTAAAGAAGGACTCATTTGTTTATTAGCAATAGAAAATGAAGATATCATAGGCTTTAAACTAGGCTACATACATCCGGATGGCGTTTTTTATAGTTGGTTAGGTGGTGTCCATGAAAAGAAACGTGGTCAAGGGATTGCCAGTCGATTATTGAGGCGACAGCATGAACATTTACAGGCACTTGGCTTTAAAAAAGTTCGTACATATGGTAGAAATGAGCGAAAAGCAATGCTCATAACAAATCTTAAACACGGATATGATATTGTCTCAACTTTTGTAGATAAAAAAGATCGACATAAAATAGTGTTTGAAAAAACGTTGGAATAGGAGTTTTATTATGAAGGCATACTTAGCAAATGGATTATTTTCTTTAGGAGATCGTTTAGTTAACGAGCAGCTAGCTGCAGCAATTAGAGAGGCAGTACCAGGTATTGAATTATACGTACCACAGGAGAATGATGCGATAAATGATAAGACGGCATATGCTGATAGTTTGGCGATTGCGCAAGCGGATTTAGAGATGCTACAAAATAGCGATGTATTAGTGGCCGTATTAGATGGCGTTGAGATTGATTCAGGTGTAGCGGCAGAAATTGGTGCATTTGCGATGCTGAATCGACCAATCGTAGGTGTATTTACAGATGTTCGCCAACAAGGCCGGGACAATATGATGAAAATAGAGGCACTTGTACGGGACGGAATTGAAAATCAGTTTGTTTATCGTAATTTATTTGTGATTGGCTTGATTAAGCGCACGGGAGTGATTACGACTTCCATTACTGAAGCTGTTAAAGCCGTTGAAAAATATAAAAAATAGGAGGAGTATTGTATGTTACTATCAACAACAGATATTGTAGCGGGAAAAGAAATTGTAGAAACTATAGGTTTAGTAAAAGGTAATTCGGTACAATCGAGAAATATTGGCCGCGATATGATGGCTGGACTTCGTAATATTGTCGGAGGAGAGATGAAGGAGTATGCAGAAATGCTCACTCGCTCTCGAGAACTTGCCACACAAGCTATGGAGGATGAAGCAAGACAACTAGGGGCAAATGCAATTGTTGCGATAAGATTTTCAACATCATCGGTCATGGACGGCACATCAGAAGTATTAGCATATGGAACTGCAGTAAGAGTAAAGGAATAATCTGCAAAAGATTTCGGTCAACAAGATTTTTACTTGGTTAAAAAAATGGTAGATGAAATTCATTAAGGTGTCACTTAAATAAAGTATGACGCTTAGGCAAAGCTAGAGGTTGGTTTCCGTTCCGGCTGGGCGCTTTGTAGCTGCCGCTTTGCTTTCGCTACAGAAAACATTTGTTGTAGCTGCCGCTTTGCTTTCGCTACAGAAAACATTTGTTGTTGCTGTCGCTACGCTTTCGCACAGAGCAAAACTTCCTGGGGGCGTCCGATGAGCCACTTCACTCGCGTTTCTCGCTGCAGGGTCTCATCTGTGACGCTGTGTGATCTGATCCCGAAAGTGAGTAGCCTAGAACGGAAATTAAGCTCATTTTAAGGGCAACTTTATTAGCAGATAAAAAGGACTTCAATTACTCTGTAAGATTAAGTACAAGTAATTGTACATTAAGTATTATTTAATAGTGTTTCACTTATAATGTTACACATTTAATGAAAATGCACATTACTAAATGCAATTTAGTGGTGTGCTTTTTTATTTTGACTATCTTTCTTATTTAAATTTGTTATAAGACTGAACATTTTACAATGACGAAAAAAAAACATTAAAATAAGAATATTCGTTCCTTTTGAGGGGGTTAATAATTGTATTGGTTTGAATATTGTCCTAAACATATCGAAAGTAAGTATGAGCTACTTGTATTTAAAGAAAATCACCCCTTTCTACCTTTAACAGATTACTACCATGACTGTTTCGGAAGAATAGACAAAAGTTCTGCCATATCCTATTTGAATTGTCTACTTCCATTTTTTAAATGGTTAGAGAAAGAAAGCAACTATCAAGGAAAGAAAGTGCAATGGAATGATCCAGAAGAAAAAATACGTGTTGTGGTTGAAGATTATTTGATGTATGAAATGAAGTGTAAGATTCGTGATAAAGACACGTTTCGCTTTGTAAATTTAACTAGTAAAAGTCCTAATACGATAAGTCGTTTTTTATCGGCATTAAAATCTTTTTATAAGGCTATGATTCGTTTGAAACGGTATCCGTATAGTAATCCATTAATAGATGGTCAAACTCTCTTGCACAGCTATAAAGTTGAGATAAAGGGTGTTCGAGATGATAAGCCAAGAATGCCTTCAATTGCAGGTACAGAAGAAGTTATCCCTCATAGAAGATTAACGGATTCCTATTTTAAAATTATCAATGAAGAATGGCAACCACAAATTATTGATGATATAGATCTACCTTATCAAGTATATCAAGCTGGAAAAAAAGCAAGTTGGTCACTTCGTGAAATGGTGATAGCTCGTATGCTATTTGAAACAGGTGCAAGAGCCTCAGAAATTATTGAATTAACAGTTGGTGATTACCGCAAACGTAAAAGTCATCAAGAATTTATTACCTTCAATAAGGGGAGTCATGGTAGAAAAATAAAGTTTATACGTGTTAGCAAAGATACGGTGAAAATATTGTTTCACTACATAGATACTGAAAGAAAACCCTTTGACGAGAATCATTTAAATTTTGAACAATTACCTGATGATGCCCCTATCTTTTTATCAGTAAATGGAACACCTCTTACTTATCACGCTTGGTACTACCACTGGAATCGAGCAATGAAGAGTAATGAACTAAGTTTAAATCCACATAAAGCAAGGCATTGGTTCGTTACTTCTCGATTACGAGAGATTTATAACGTTGCACAAAATGAAACAGAAATTCATCAACGAAAAAACGAGCTGATTAAATATATGAAGTGGAAAAATCCAGATACGATGAATGTGTATGAGCATCATTTTGATGAAACGAAACATCGAGAAGCTCATGAGAATATGTTGGAGCAAATGCAGAAAAATGAAGAGGATTATATTAAACAAAAATCTTTGAAGAAATCAAAACCAAAGCTTGAAGTCATTGAATCATCTATCATCGAAAACTTTGATGAAGATTTAAAAGAATTGTTAGAAGGGTTGGAATAAATTTGGATGAAATAACGCAGTCAAGACCTAAAACAGAATGGTACGATAAAATGCTTGGGCAAATGGATACTCGATTAATGTGTCTACAAAATAATAAAAGTGAATTTTTAATTGATAAATTAGATGAACGGTTGCTTAAATATTTGTATAACAACTGCTTAACTTTCGATTGGAAAAATCAATTGTTGCTTATAGCGTTAATTGGAGAAGTTAGGAATAATGACACACAAACTATATTTACTATAATAAGCATACTTCATCCAAGACTCAAAGACATTTTTAGGGAATGTAACATTACTTCATTTTCAGATTTCGAACCAAATGTCCATGTAGATAAATATTTGAAAGGTGATATTTGTATCAATTCTTCTAACAGTATGAAAAAGGATTTACTAAGTAAATATAATTCTTCTGAATACTATACTAAAAAGTGGATTAGTGAAAACCTTCCTTCAGGTGAACAGCAATATTATAATAAGTTTTTATTACCACCCTTTTCATATGATAGTAGAGAGTTTTCCTTTACTAAATTAGCCATAGAACAAGCCCAAAACACTCGTAAGGATGAAACAGATGCTATTGTGCCACATCTTTCAACAATACGTGCAGAAGCAAATCTACGATGGAATCAAATGAAGAGATTGAGAGATGCGTTTCATCAACAAATAAGGGTGATAGAAACTGATTCAATATCATTACCGATTGAATTTTCTTATGCGGAACCAAAACGTATTGGGGAAGTATTTTATTTTCGTTTATGGGACAAACCTTCCTTTGTACTAAACCATCAAAAGGATTTTTCAGATATTATTATAAAGCAAGCGACACAAAAAAAGTCGACTTATTCTGATGAAAATAATGCTTATTTTCTTGAGTTTATTCGTGCTGAATCAATAGAGAGTGATTCAGCACCTGAAGGTCTTTGGTTTAATGAATTAATTGAGCAGAACGTTTTAGGAAAGTGGGTACAAAACAGACCCATCGAAGAACATGAGAAGATTTTTAATTTCTTATCTTTATGGGGATACGAGTCTGATAACGGGCAAAAACCCTATACGTTTCATTCGAGGCATAAAGGTATACTAACACCTTCAACATTTATCACTTTACACAAGGACAAAGCAGAAGGTTTATTAATAGATGTAGAACCATTTTATGTGGCTTGTACATTTGGTCTATTAGCCATCGACATTTTAACAACAACAGGTGCAAGAAGGAATGAATTACTTCAAATCAGTAATACAAAAGAATGTATTGAGGTAAAGAAAAAGAACAACAAGCTACATTATTCCTATAAAGCTATTCCTAAAGGAAGAGATTCGTTAGAAGAGTTTTATTTAAGTAAACAAACGATGGAACATATTCAAACAGTATCAAGGATGTTAAAAGCACATTATGACGCTGATAAAATTCCAAGTGTCCTTTACAGGGAGGGAAGAAGGCACGTATTCCCCACACCTTTACCTTATTATTTCCAATATGCAGGTAAAGCATTACAAGGAAATGCTTTACACAGTTCCATTCGATTTTTACTTCATGGATTATTATTTGAGAGGCAGAACGGAAAAGCTGTAACTGTGAAAGCACACCTTTTACGTCATGCATTTGCAACAGAAGCTGTTCAGCGTCAAAAAATGCCGATTGATATTGTCGCAAAAATGTTACATCAGAAGGATTTGAATGTAACAGGGTATTATTCAGCTCCCACACCTACACAAATCGCAGAATCAGTAAGTGAATTACATGATGTTATTTCAAGTTATGTAGACATTGATGATGTGTATATAAGAAGTCCACAAGAGTTGCAAAAAGAATTTGATGCCTACGCCGAAAAAGTTGGTGTATTTAATAAAGTGTTGGGTGGTACTTGTGTTACAGATTACATTTGTCCTACTAAAATGCAATGTTTAGGCTGCAAAGCAAAAATACCCGAACCAGACCAAGAGGATGAATTATTAGAAGTCATTCAGTTATCAAAAGATATGGAAAGACGATTTAAACAAATGGGATTAGAGGTCGAAGTTCGAAAAGCGAAAGAGATGGCAAAGCAAGCGAAGATTGAATTGAAAGAGATTGATTTAATTAAGCAATATAGAGAGGAACGTAGCTATGAACCAATCACCAAAAGGAATCCATTTAGATAAACATCAGTGGCTTGATCAAGTACATCAGCAACGTAAGAAGCGTTCTGTTTCTATCGGTAAACAAACCATTGACTTTCTTGTAACTCAAGGAATTCCTGTAACCTATCATAACATTAGCGAGCATTCGAAAGCCTTTGATGATAAAGGAAAGGGCATCCATATGAATACCATTAAGCGTAATGAGGAACTACATGCCTATTATCAACAGTATAGCAGAACCTATAAAGTAAAGAACACGCATAAAAAGTCAGTCATGCCTTCTAAATTTGACGAAACTGCATTAAGAAGGATTTCTTCTGAACGGGATATAAATAACGCTAAGAAAAAATATATGCAGCTTTCTAAAGAGGAGTTAGTGAATCGCTTACTAGCAGTTGAACAATATGTGGCTGAAAATCATCAACGATGGGTCGCAAATCATTTTGAACAGTTCAAATAATTTAAAAAAATATGGGCATTCGTAATAAGTAGTGGACTTGCCCATTCTTTTTCTTACTAAACAATTTGTTCGTTCAATTGTTTAGTATTACTTCATTCGGTATATTTATTTTCGGTAATAGAATAGTGGTAAATTTCAATATCTGAATCAATGAAACCTCTTCGTTTCGCTCCATGCAGTGTTTGATACATATTCTCTCTACCAACAGGGTTGTCCGTATGAATATATATTTTGTTTGCCCGTAACCCTTTTTCACAAATATACTTTACTAAGTCATAACCTGTTGGCAATAGATTACCTTGTAGATCTTCTCCTAAATCATGGTCAAGAGAAAGTATATCTACTTCGTGAGTTTCAAGTAAGTGAATGGCTTCTTGAAACGTTCTTGCCACGACAAAACCACTAGGACAATCTCTTAAATCATCTACATATACATTAATCATATTATTAATTCCTTTCTCCACAATATGTTTCAAATGCGTAGTGAAATTATTTTTAAAAATTAGTTTCCACTACTTGTTACGAATAGCCAAAAATATATAAACATGACTAATAATAAAGGGATATTTACGTGCATTTTCCAATATCTCTTTATTACTCGTTTTACAACCAATGTATTAATTCAACCATTTCATCAACTTCATCAATAAATTTGAGAATAGCAATAATATGACTGCATATTAGCTTGCTTTCATTACTGTTTAGAATTTGATTATCGTGTGCAAAACTTCTATTGTTTCGAACTTGATTATATTCACTTAAAATGTTCGTATATACTTTTAAAATTTGTAATGTCATATTAGAATCAACAATATTACTTGCTTCTAAGTGCTTACGATACTTACCGAATAAGGTGTGTAATCCATCTTCTTTATCATAAGGTAATTTATATTTAGTACATAGTTGTCTGAAAAAACGCGTACAGAATGTATGTAATCTATCTAGTGCAAGTTCTGGTTTATCTTCTTTTAGATTTTTCTTTATTTCATCTGAAAGGATTTGAAGAGAGGCAGAACCAAATACGTCAATTGTTGTAAGTGTATCAATATCACTGTCTAAGCTAAATTCAAGTGTTAAATCTGGTATAAATATAATACCTTTTAAATCATAGCCGACTTCTGATGGAATTAAACTTTGGCAAACATCAAATAAGGTTGACTTAATTTGGGGTTTATCTAATTCTTCAATCGCTGCGGAAGGTAATGCAAATTTTATATTTATACCTTTAGCATCCCAACGACTTCCTCTTGCCCCATCAACATAATAAGATGTACCTAAATCTTCAATAGATAAAGTAGCTGTTCTCAAAACCTCCCATGACATATCTGCATGTTTTCTTTTCAGTTCACTTATCACGACTTGAAAGAATTTCTCCTCACTAACGGGTAAACAGTATGTATAATCACTCATAAAATACACCCCCACTCTTATTATTACTAGTATTTTACAGTATAAATTGATTCTTATCTATTGTAGCTTGTAATAAAGATTGATTATTTATAATAAAGAACGATAATTTGTAATAAAGTTTGATTAAAATCATCCTTCCTCTGTAAATTTCTTAGAGGTTAGATGATTCTTTTTTGGATATTTATGTTAATGTAACTATAAAGATTGTGATGAAATGTACTTAAACTAACGAAGCAGTTTAGTTCAATAAGTAATTTGGTCAATCATGGTAAAGTAATATTAGGTATGGGAGAGATGATAATGGACCAATTAAAAGGGAAAGTTGCGATTGTTACGGGTGTAAGCCGTCTGAAAGGGATAGGAGCCGCTATTTGTAAGGAGTTAGCTGATTCGGGTTATCATATATTTTTTACTTATTGGACGGAATATGATAAAAAAATGCCTTGGAGCATTGAATTAGATGAACCCGTTAAATTAAAAGAAGAATTAATAAAAAAAGGTATTAAGGTATCATTTATGGAGTTGGATTTAACTCAACATGATGCACCTGAACAACTTATAAATAAAGTTTCTGAACAACTTGGTAGTCCTGATATCTTGATTAATAACGCAGCATACTCAACCAACAACGATTTTTCTAATTTAACTGCCGAAGAATTAGATAAACATTACATGGTAAATGTGCGTGCAACGACACTATTAAGTAGTAGATTTGCTCAAAGGTTTGATAAGAAATCAGGTGGAAGAATAGTCAATATTACTTCAGGTCAGTTTCAAGGACCAATGCCTGGCGAATTAGCATATGCAACAACAAAAGGAGCAGTTGATGCTTTAACTATTACGTTGTCGGCTGAACTAGCCCCTTTAGGAATAACGGTTAATGCATTAAATCCAGGTCCAACTGATACAGGTTGGATGACAGAAGAAATAAAAAATGAATTAAAACCGATGTTTCCTTTCGGTAGAATAGGAAAACCGAGAGATGTTGCAAAAACCATTAAATTTCTAGTGAGCGATGAAGCAGATTGGATTACTGGTCAGATTATTCATTCAGAAGGTGGATTTAAAAGGTAATTTAACTAAAAAGGCTTTGGTTTTAGAACCTTTTTGTTGTATTAAATTCCAAGGAAGTTATCAATTTGTGAAACATTGTACTTAAACTCCCATGAAAGAACGTAATCATCTTTCATTTTCTGTGGTGAAGTGCTGATTTTTGCACTGCATGAAGGGCTAACGGGGTGCTTTAATTGAATATTCGCATCCCGAAATAATCAAACTTTTTTATAAAAACCAAACTAGATAAATAAAGAACCAACTGTTTTGATCAAACTTTGTTTCAAAACAGTTGGTTTCTTTCTGTATAAAATCAGCGTTTGCAACTTACTTTTAATCGAACTTTATTAAAAAGCTACATCTATATAAAAATAAAAGCAGAATTAGTCCTTCAACTAATTCTGCAAAAAGCTATTATAATGTGTAACATTCTATTTATCATGTTGTTAAATCTTTAACAGTAGAAAATAACTTGACTTTTAATAAAACACCGAGATTGAGGTCCTTTTTATCTGCTAATACGGAATTAACTGTAAAAATAAAGTGAATTATAACAAAAGTATAGTATGTCGTGCCAATTATACCAATAAAATAGAAATTACGTAGTTAAAAGGACTAATAGTGTCCAACTCTTTTTGTATAATAGAAAAGTAACTTTGAAGAGAGAGTGGGATATATGGTAGATTCACAACAAAACAAAGGCTATCGCGTCATTTCGATGTTTGACAGACTAATGGATGGTCAAGGAATTAACAAAAAACAAGAAGCATTTACACATAATGTTGGTGAAAAAACCATACAACGGGATTTGAATGAAATTCGAGCGTATCTGGAAAAAGCTAAATTGGGTTGCCATTTAGAATATGTGCGGACAGAAAATGTGTACAGACTGACAAATAAAGGGGAAAGTATTTTATCGAAGGAGCAAGTTTTAGCGATTGTTAAAATTCTCATCGAATCAAGAGCACTGCTAAAATCAGAAATGAGCGCTATTATAGATAAGCTTATTTCGATTGTTGCGGCTGATAAGCAGGAGTTTATTCACAATATTATTTTAAACGAAAAACATTTGTACGTAGATTTAAATCATAAAAAGTCTCTATTGCCTTTAATTTGGGTTCTATCTGAGGCGGTTCAAAAAAAGAAAATCATTAAAATTGATTATTTACGTGAAGGCGAAATAATTCCTACAGAAAAGATTTTAAAACCACTCGCGGTCATTTTCTCAGAATACTACTTTTATTTAATTGCTTATGATAATAAGCACGAAAAGGATTTGCCCATTGTGTATAGAGTCGACCGAATTCAACATTTTCATGAGCTTGATAAAAAATTCCAAATACCATATGCCGAACGTTTTCAAGAAGGGGAATTTCGCAAACGTATTCAGTTTATGCATGCTGGCGAGCTAATGCGTATGAAGTTTATCTTTAAAGGAACATCCCCGCAAGCTGTGTTAGATCGCTTACCAACAGCAAAAATATTATCCAAAAAAGATGGGCAATATTTATTTGAAGCAGAAGTTTTTGGACATGGTATTAAAATGTGGCTGCTGAGCCAAGGGGCAAACATTGAAGTGCTAGAGCCAATTGAGCTTAGAGAAGAGATGATTGAAACGATTCAATCAATGCAGCAAAATTATCGCTACATATAAAAAATAAGATAAAAATCCGCGTAGATTCTAATCTAGGCGGATTTTTACCTTATAAGAATGTAATTTCATAAAAAAGATCACCTTATTAATTCTGAAAATTTGCACATAGGTATTCTTTTCCACGCTATAATTGAGCATATACTGAATGGATAAAGGGTGGCAATCAAATGACATATAATCATGAAGAAAAGGATATATTGTATCCAGATGGTACATTAATGTATCGTGGCGGTGTGAAGAAAAATGACTTTGGTCATGACATTTATGATGGAAAAGGTACGTTATTTGACCAAGAAGGGGAGCTGTTATTCGAGGGAGAATTCGTCAATCATATGAAGCAAGGTAATGGCATCATGTATTTAAAAGGTCAAATGATTTATCAGGGCGAATTTATTCAAAATAAAAAACAAGGTAATGGAATTTTATATAAGGATGGTCAGGTATATTATGAGGGGCATTTTCGTAATGATTTAATGGAAGGTTACGGGATTTTGTATTATGAGGAAGATGCTATTGCTCCATTTAAAGAGCTTCGTACACAGTATTCGCATTTAAACCAGCCGCAATATGAGGGTGATTTTGTCCATGGCATGAAGAAAGGCAAGGGGAAACAATACTATCCAAGTGGTTTTTTACAATATGAAGGTGATTTTATCTGGAATCATATGCAAGGTGCTGGAAAGCTATACTTCGCACCAGAATCGCCAAGTACTAAGGAGCTTTCAAATGGTGTAATATCCCTTCAATATGAAGGCTATTTCTTTGAGGATATGAAGCATGGAAAAGGTAAGAACTATTCTAGTCAAGGTGTGCTAGTGTCGGAGGGGCAATTTAAAGAGGATGCTATGACGGGACATGGTACTCTTTATTATACTAATGGACAGGCTTCCTATATCGGAGACCTTGTAAATGGAGAAAAGCACGGTCGAGGAGATTATTTTAATGAAGAGGGAAAAATTATTTATAGCGGTGAGTTTATTAACGGTGAACGTTTACGAATAACACCAGAAATAGAGCGAGAAATTGAAAAGTTACAGAAGCAGCTGGATGGACTTGTAGGACTTCCAAATGCCAAGAAGGAATTACACAATCTAATTAATTTCATTAAAATTCAAAGCTTGCGTGTTGACCATGGTTTAACAAGCTTCCCAATCACCTATCATCTAGTGTTCTCTGGAAATCCAGGTACAGGAAAAACAACAGTGGCACGTATCATAGGCCAAATATATAAACATCTTGGTGTACTCTCAAGCGGGCATTTTGTTGAAACAGATCGTGCAGGCTTAGTAGCGGGATATGTTGGTCAGACGGCTTTGAAGGTCCAGGAAGTTGTGAATAAAGCAAAGGGCGGCGTGCTTTTTATAGATGAAGCTTATTCACTAATTAATGATAAACAGGACGCTTTTGGTAAAGAAGCGATTGATAGTCTATTAAAGTCGATGGAGGATTTACGTGATGATTTAGTTGTCATCGTTGCTGGTTATACAGAGCTCATGGAGGAATTTCTTCTTGCTAATCCAGGCTTTAAATCACGCTTCAATCATTTTGTGCAGTTTGATAATTTTAGCACGGATGAGCTTTATGATATTTTTGCCATGCTATGTAAAAATAATGATTACCAGTATGGTGACGTATTTGCACACCATATGAAGGAGCAATTGCACCAAATTCCAGTCGAATCAATTCCAAACTTTTCGAACGGTCGGTATATTCGAAACTTATTTGAAAAGCTCGTGACTATTCAGTCAAACCGCTTAATTCAACAGAAAGCTATTACGAGAGAAGAATTAATGGAATTTACAGAGAAAGATATTTTACTAGGCATAGCAGAAAGTCTATTTGATAATACATTTTAACTTCTTTCAGCAAATGTCTTTAGTAGCGAAAGCAAAGCGTCAGCTACAAATGTTCGTTGAGACAGAGGAACTCAGTCTAGAAACAAGTTGCTGACGCTGCGTTAACACTACGCTTTCGCGCAAAAAACATCTGCTGCTGACGCTTCGCTTTCGCGCAAAAAACATCTGTTGGCTCGGATGTCACGCAATTATGCCTCGGCATAATTGATAAGTTGTCATTGAGGTCAAGGGATTAATAAAACTTGGCCTCAGCTGTAGACAAAAAATATGATCAATAGACAAAGTTGATTTTCACTCTTAGTCACCATTTTCCGCTAATATCAACGGTTCCTCGTTGCTGCCTATAAGCGATCTTTTCGATATAAAATGAAAAAAGGAGAGAAAGATGAAAAAACTTTTAGCTATTATATTAGTATGTGCATGTATTTTACCGAGGGTAATGACTATAAATATTACGATTGACAATAACATTAAAGTTCATAAAAATAAATAGATTAAACAATTTACAAAAAATGAAATTAGTAGTAATCTAAAACAAAAACATACGCTACCGTATTTTTCTGGAGAGATGACATGCAATTAACGAGGGAAGATTGGATAAAAGCAGGCTTACAACAATTAGCTGATGAAGGAATACATAAAGTTCGTATCGAAGCACTTGCTCGATTACTAAAAATAAGTAAAGGGAGCTTTTATCACTATTTTCGTGACCATCAAGAGCTGTTAGATTCTATGGTCGACTATTGGGAAATACATGCAACAAAGCTGATTGTTCAAAGTATGGAGCAACAGGGGGCTTCCTTAGAACAGCTATTAAAAATTAGTTTTAATCGAGATAAAAAAATGGAAATTGGTATTTATACTTGGGCAAAATATGATCCTGTTGTTGCAGCACGCTTAGTGGATATTGAAGAACAAAGAATTTCTTGTGTTGCGAAATTGTATCAAAAAAAAGGCATAAACAATGCTGAATCGATAGATAGAGCGAGACTTGCCTATTTAACGTATGTAGGATGGATGACAAGGTTTGAAGAAAATCCTAATTTTGATCTTGATAAAATGGTTGAGCTTTTAATCCACGATTATAAATGTCCCTAATATGGTTATAGAACCTGAAGGGACAAAATTATTACCATAACATACGGTAGTGTATGTTTTAGGATTGCGATAATTTGGAGGTAACTATATGAAATCAATTTTACCATTAGTAGCTGCGGGATTACTGTGGTTTATCAGTTTTTTGCATATATATTGGGCATTTGGAGGTCGATGGGGTTCTGCAGCTGTTCTCCCTGTAAAAGAGGGGGAGCATAAACCTGTTTTTACTCCAAGAAAATGGGGAACATTATTCGTAGCCATTCTTATTCTATTTGCTAGTATCATTATCGTTGTTCAAGGTGATTATTTGCAGAGCTTTCAAGCAAATAGTCCATCTAAAATCGGAAGTATTGTCTGTGCTATAGTTTTCACTATTCGGGCGATTGGTGATTTTAATTATGTTGGAATTTTTAAAAAAATAAAACATTCACAGTTTGCTAAATATGATACTTGGATCTACAGTCCATTATGTTTGTTCTTTGGATTTGTCTATATCATTCTATTGTTTTAAAATGAGTGACAGCGGGGGAGAAATTATAGGGGGAAACAATATTGAATCAAACGATTTACTTACTTCGTCATAGTGAAACGGAATTTAATACACAAGGACGATATCAAGGAGAGCTCGATTCTCCATTAACAGAAGTGGGTGTACATCAAGTACAACAAAATGCACAAATGCTGAAAAGTTTAATTGGAAATCCTAATGAATGGAAAATTTTTTCGAGCCCATTAGGCAGAGCCATGCAGAGCACGGAAATAATTTGTGAAACAATTGGATATGACTTGAAGAATGTTGAAAAAGATGATCGTTTAACTGAGGTTGCAGTGGGACAATGGGCTGGACTAACAATGAAAGAAATCGAAAATTCTTGGCCAAATCTTCTTCAAAATACAGACGTGTATAATTGGTATTTTAATGCGCCTAATGGAGAAGCTTATGACTCAGTAGTGAACAGACTAAGTGCTTGGCTAGAAGACATTCAACATATACCGAAAGTGATTGCTATTTCACATGGTTTAACAGGTCGTATTTTACGAGGAGTATATGCGGATTTAAAAAAGGATGATGCACTGAAGTTAGAAGTATCTCAGGATGTATTTTTTAAATTAGCGAATAAAGATATAACGAGAATTTGTTCGGATTTCGATGATTTTTATTAATAAAAAATCAGCTTTAAGAATTTCTTCATAAATTTCCTACAGGAATATTCATAAATGCCTCCTATTATAATGTGTGGGGGGCGTTTTTTTATGAAAAAATTTGTCTTATTTTGTTTTATATGTGCGGTTGCATTCTTTTTTTATTATACGAACAACACAATAACGGAACAAACGCCAATAGAGTTACCTTCGTTGCATAGTAAAAATGCTTTGTTGCTGAATGAAAAAGGAGATGTATTATTCGAAAAAAATGCAGATGACATTATTTATCCTGCATCATTAACGAAAATTATGACAGCGATTGTTGCTATTGAAATGAGTACGGATCTGCAGAAGCAAACAATCGTTACACCACAAACGATTTCTAAATTTACTGTTCAAAATGCTTCCATGGCGGGCTTTAAGGCAGGAGATTTTGTAACGATAGAAGATTTATTATATGGCACACTGCTTGCCTCTGGGGCGGATGCTACAGGAACACTTGCGGATGCGATGGCAGGTAGTGAAGAAGCATTTGTGACATTAATGAATAATAAAGCGCATGAATTAGGGATGAATGATACCCATTTTGTCAATGCCAGTGGATTACATGATCCCGCCCATGTCTCCAGTGTCCGTGATATAAGTAAGCTATTTCATTATGCCATTAAAAATCCTACCTTTTATCAAATTTTGACTTCGAAAAGTTATATGACTCATGTCCCAAATGAATTAACGATAACAAGCTCACTATTAGCTAAAATACCAGGTGGGGAAGGTACAATATTGGGCGGGAAAACGGGCTATACACCTGAAGCGGGTCTTTGCTTAGCCTCGATTATCGAAAAAGATGGTAAACAATATATTTTCGTGACGACGAATGCGAATGGGCAGGCTTGGACACCACCATTCCATATTGAAGATGCTCTTACAGCGTACGGTGCGCTGTAAGAGGAAAAAATATGAAAAAAATAATAACTTTTTTATCGTTTCAATCGTCATATCTATAGGGTGCACTGCACAAGTACCTGAAAAAGGCGTCTTGGGGCCTTTGACAAATGAAAGTTGGCAAAATAGCTAAAACAGTATTCATGCTTGGGAATACAATCGATCATTTTCATTTAAGAGGGGAGGTACTACATGCCAATTGTTTTCATCATCTATTGCCAGCGCTACCACGGGGGATTTTTGATGAAGAAAAGGAGGAAATTATTTTAGAAAATTATCAGTAAACAAATTGATAACCGTTCATCCTAAAAAATGTGTAATTCAGAAATTATAAATCAGAAAAACTAGTTGATTCCTACTATTTCCTGGGATAATTTATTATTCTATAATTAAAGTCGAATCCTATACTTTTATGGAAAAAACATATGAGAAAAGACATCTGTGATGAAAAGGGCGGTGACGAACGATGAAAAAACTTTTACCCTATGCTATTATTTTGACTTTTTTAATCAGTTTTGTGTTTGTGGGTAATACTTCTGCAAATGCTGAGGGTACACCAGTTATTCAATCAGTAGCTAATGACACAACAGTTTATGTAGAACCTTCCGTAGAAAGTGCCGTAATCGGTCAAATAGTGAAGGGTAGTTATGTAACAGCTACACCAGTAAGTGAGGGATGGACTCGAATTAAAGCGCAACAGCTAGAGGGATATGTAGAAACGGCAGCATTAGTAAGCCTTACATCCGAAAAATATGTAGTGACGAAAAAAGATGGAACAACATTATTTACATACCCTAGTCCAAGTGCACAAAAAGCCGGACAGATTTACGAAAATAGTATGGTCTTTGTATATGGATCGGCACCTGGAGGTTGGTCATTTGTCCAACATGGTCATCAAACAGGTTATGTAGCAACAAATTCTTTAAAGAAACCTGTTGCGACAAAAAAACGAGTAAATGCTACTAATGGCGCTGTGCTTCGTTTAACTGCTAGCCCAAGTGGCGAGGTTCTCGGTACAATTGCCAATAAAACAGTCGTTCAGCAATATACAACGCTAGCAGGCTGGGCCTATGTAGAAGCAGGTGAACAAAAGGGCTATGTGAAAGCTTCAGAGCTAGCAAATATCCAAATAACTGATAACAAAGTATACAATAAAGGTGTACCAGTAGCGAAAGGGGCAAATAAGCGTGTGGCTTTAACATTTGATGATGGGCCAGATGCAAAAGTTACCCCACAAGTTTTAGCGATTTTAAAGAAATATGATGCAAAGGCTACATTTTTTATGGTTGGGCAAAATGTCTCTAAAAATTCAGCAGTCGTAAAGCAAATTTATGAGGCTGGCCATGAAATAGGCAATCATACATGGGACCATGCAAAGTTAACAGCCTTATCGACAGCGAATGTTAAACAAGAGGTTGATCGAACTAACAATGCAATTAATGCAGCGATTGGTCAGTATCCAACGGTTTTCCGTCCACCATATGGTGCAACGAATGATAAAGTTCGTTCTGTCATGACGATGCCTTCTATTCTATGGTCAATCGATACACTAGATTGGAAGCATCGCAATGCTGATAAAATATTAACGTATGTGAAAGCATCGGTGAAAGATGGCAGCATTATTTTAATGCATGATATTCATCAAACGACAGCAAATGGTTTGGAGAACGTAATTCTTTACTTGCAAAAACAAGGCTACGAATTTGTAACTGTTAGTGAAATATTACAATAATCAATAAGTCAAAAAATAAGCCGTGCAATTGTCATTATTAGACAGTTGCACGGCTCATTATTATTTAAATAGATTGATCGTCGTTATAATAATGGGAATACCGAAAACATCGATTAAAAACGCTCCTACAATGGGTACTACAAGAAATGCTTTTTTAGATGGACCGAAGCGTTGGACAACTGCTGACATATTGGCCATTGCATTTGGCGTTGCCCCTAAACCGTGACCAGCAAAACCGGCAACCATAACCGCCGCATCGTAATTCTTTCCAAGAATCTTAAACAATACAAAGATACTAAATAAGACAATGAAGAATACTTGGGCGAAAACAATGATGAATAGTGGTAGTGCTAAATCAGCAATTTCCCATAATTTAATACTCATGAGCGCCATTGAAAGGAAAACACCTAAAGTCACATCGCCGATTAAAGAAATGCTCTTCATGTTAATCGCTTCAGGTTTTATTTTATCCATAATATTGCGCACTAGTACAGCTACAAACATTGAACCAACATAGCCAGGTAGTACGAAACCTGTAGCTTCTGAGAATAATGTTCCAACATATGTACCTACAGCCATACAGAACGTAATTAATAATACTTGTGTAAAGAATGAATCGGATGTAATTTGTTCATGTTTATTTTCAAAATCAATTTCTTCCGTTTCTTGTTCATTTGGCGTTAAATTATATTTACCAACTAAGTACTTTACAATCGGACCACCGATTAAGCCACCAGCCACTAAACCACATGTAGCTGCAGCCGCACCGATTGTCATGGCTGATGAAATACCTAAGTCTTCTAATGTTTGTCCAAATGCTGCAGCGGCACCATGGCCACCTTCCATAGAAACAGCACCAGCCATCATACCGATTAATGGATGAATCCCCATTAGCGATGCAAGAGATACACCAATAACATTTTGCATTAATGCTAGGAAACCACAAGCCAACCAATAAATAATTAATAGTTTTCCACCAAGCTTCACAAGTTTAAAGCTTGCTCCTAAACCAATTGTTGTGAAGAAAGTAATCATAAATAAGCTTTGTAATGACGTATCAAGCGAAATTTCTAATACGCCTGTTGTTTTTAGAATAGTGGTCAATGCGGCGAATAGTAAGCCACCAACAACAGGTGCTGGTATACAAAAACGCTTTAAAAAACCGATTTTATTGATGAGCCAGCCGCCCAATGCGAATAGTGCAACTGCTAGAAATACTGTTGTAATTTGATTAATTTCGATCATGAACCTTATCTCCTAAGTAAGTGATTTAGTGCTTCGTAAACAAAATAAGCACCTAGTTTAACTGTGCGCCCATTCTCATCCAGAGAAGGATTTACCTCACAAATATCAAAAGAATGTGTATTTGGATGTGAAGTGACTTGTTGAAGTATCGTGCGTACAGTTTTTGGATCTAGTCCAAATGGTGATGGAGCACTAACACCCGGTGCAAAAGCAGCATTTAGTACATCCATACAGAGCGTTAAGAGAATATAATCATGATTATCCATATATTGCTGAAGATCATGCATGATTTGTGCTTTATTTTCTGGCGTCATATTTTCTTCTAACACATAGTTCACATGCAACTCATCGGCTTTATCAAATAGTTCTTTTGTATTGCCGAAAGGTTGTATGCCTAAAACAAAGTAATCGGCATGTGGATCCTGCTCTAAAATCTGACGGAACATTGTGCCAGACGATGGTTGCTCATCGTATGGTCGTAAATCGAAATGAGCATCTATATTGACGATCCCGATTTTCGCATCTTTAGGTAACGCTGCACGAACGCCTAAATAATGTCCGTATAATGTTTCATGTCCACCGCCAAGCACGACACATTGTATTTTTTTATTTAGCAATGTTTTGACAATTTCACCGAGCTCATGCTGTGCCTCTTCTAAAGCGTGATTAAGACAAAGAACGTTACCAACATCTATAATTTGCTGTTCATCATTAAATGTCCAAGGTAAGCTAGATAATGATTCACGTAGAGCATTTGGTGCACTTGCTGCCCCTACACGTCCCTGATTACGACGTACACCTTCATCACATATAAAGCCCACAATACCGGCATGCTGATTATCTGAAGCGCTTACATCATTAATAGGAATTCTTTTCACTTTTTGATGTAAACGGAAACTACTCGTATTAGTAGTTGAATCTATACGGCCTTTCCACTGTTTTTGATCTGTCATTGTATACATATCTTCATCAACCCCATTTCCAATATTATTCTAGTGAAAATATTGTTATGAATAAATTATATATTCACATAATTATTATTTCTAATATATAATTAATATTAATCTATAGCTTAAAACTATAAATGAGGAGGATGTTGTTGTGGATTTTAAACAATTACAATATTTTTTAGCAGTTGTGGAGCAAATGAATTTCTCGAAGGCAGCTGAAAAACTGCATATTTCTCAGCCTTCTCTAAGTAATGCTATTAAAAAATTAGAGCAAGAAATTGGCTCACCTTTACTTGAAAGGAATACAAGAAATCTTCAATTAACAGAAGCAGGCGAGCTTTTATATGAACGAGCAAACGTTATATTGAAAAACATGGAAGTTTTAAAAATAGAAATGGATGAGGTAATTGTACGTGGCACAAGTGAAATAACGATAGGCGTGATGGAATCGATTAAGCATTGGCTCCCAAAAGTCATTACAGAGTATAAAAAAGAATATCCAGAAATGATGATTCATCTAGTAGATATTTTAGGGAGTAAGCGTGTTGAAAAATCGCTTAAAAGCTATAAAACACATTTAATTATTACAAATCAAATAATGGATGATGAAGAGCTCGAAGTTCACTGCTTATATGAAGAGCGACTTGTAGCCGTTTTACCATTAAATCACCCATTAGCGAAGAAAGAGAAGCTGACGATCGCAGATTTAAGTGAAGAGCCTTTTATTATTAGTACAGAAGGCTTTCAAACGAGACATGACATTTTAGATGCATTTGAAAAGGCTGGAAAAAACATTAATATCCAATTTGAAATTGAACGCTTTGAGACGGCTGTATCTCTCGTTCGTGAAAATTTAGGGATTACCATTTTACCAGAAAACTATTTAAAAGGTCCTACAGCTAAAACTATTGTACAAAAGGAAGTAGATTGCCCCAATTTACGGCGAAATGTTTATGTAGTGTATTTAAAAAATCGCCATTTACCTTTGGCTATTCGTGAATTGCTTACTGATATTATGAAGAAAGGCAAAACACTTTAGACTATAGAAAGCTTAAACGACAACTGTTGAAAAAAAGCAATCATATTCTTGGAGTATGTTAAAGATTTGGCTGTCCAAGTTTTCTACGTAAATTATCAATATACAAGAGAGGGGACAATATGAGAAAAATAGTAATTGGTATTTTAATAGTTTGTTTATACTGTTTTCCTTTTGTTTATTTTTCGATGTACCAAGATTTTACTAACCGATCAATGCTCGGCTATTTAATGATGATTGTAATGACTTCACTTTTTGCTTTTTGGGAGAATTTTCCATGTAATTCAATTCCTTTTATTATCGGTAATATTGTATCGGCAGTTAGTTCCTTTTACTTTATCGGTAGGATGGAGGACACGTTAGGGATAGGATGGGATGGTGGTTATTTTAAACCCTTATCGCCTTCTCAACTAGTAGTAATTGTGAGTGTCTTAAATTTAATACCTCAGTTTTTCGCTATGAAGTTAGCTAAAGGACACAAAAATAAAGTTAAAGATTAAATTAATTGAGATGAGTGACTTCTTTGAAATAGAAGTTACTCTTTTTTTATGTTTCTTTACGTAATTTACCAATTTTAATGAATGGTTTATCACTCAAAATTGTAGATGATGTTTGTTAAAACGTATACCATTTATAAAAGTTGATTGGAGTGGAGACTGGGCGACTCCTCGGGGATTAGCGTCACAGATGAGCCCCTGCAGCGAAGCGAAGCGGCTCATCGGACGCCCCCAGGAAGCTCTGCTCTGTGCGAAAGCGAAGCAACAGCAATTGTTTTATCTGTGCGAAAGCGTAGCGACAGCAACAACAAATGTTTTCTGTAGCGAAAGCAAAGCGGCAGCTACAAAGCGCCCAGCCGGAACGGAAATCAACTACACGTTATGTAAGACGCTATTCTGATTTGAAGATACATATTATGGCAAAATAGTGTTTTGACTTGTATTTTTTTATCGTAATGAGATTTTCTATACGCTGAAAACACTGTCTTGAGTATGAATTTTCTCTATAATTCAAATTTTTGTTTAATAGACATTGATTTACAAGAAATATAGCGGTAACATTTAATGTAAGAATAAAAATGAATATTCATTCATTTATCATTTTGATGTTCAAATAAAGGGGGGCTTTTTTATGAATTTTTCTTATAGTGAAAAAGTAGTAAAACTACAAGAGAAGCTGACAAATTTTATGGAGCAATACATTTATCCAAATGAGGCAGTGTTTGCTGCACAGGTAGAAGCAATGGAAGATCGTTGGGGAGCGATCCCACCAATTATGGAGGAATTAAAGCGCAAGGCAAAAGAAGCGGGCCTATGGAATTTATTTTTGCCAGAAAGCGAATATGGTGCAGGTTTGACGAATTTAGAATATGCACCTTTATGTGAAATTATGGGACGCTCTTTACTTGCTCCTGAAGTGTTTAATTGCAATGCGCCAGATACAGGAAATATGGAGGTGCTTGTGCGTTACGGCTCAGAACAGCAGAAGAAGCAGTGGCTAGAACCGTTATTACGTGGAGAAATACGTTCCTGCTTTGCAATGACTGAGCCTGCAGTTGCGTCTAGTGATGCAACAAACATCGAGGCAAGTATTGAACGGGATGGCGATTATTATATTTTAAATGGACATAAGTGGTGGACGACAGGAGCCGGTGATCCTCGTTGTAAAATCGCTATTTTTATGGGGAAACATAAGGATTCTACAGCACCGATCCATGAGCAACAGTCGATGATTTTAGTGCCGATGGATACACCAGGAGTGAAAATAGAGCGTATGCTTACGGCATTTGGCTATGATCACGCACCAGAAGGACACGGTGAGGTGACGTTTACTAATGTTCGAGTACCAGTTGAAAATATTTTGTGGGGAGAAGGAAAAGGCTTCGCGATTGCGCAAGGTCGTTTAGGGCCGGGTCGTATCCATCATTGTATGCGCCTTATTGGAGCTGCTGAACGTGCATTAGAGGAAATGTGCGTGCGTGTTCAGGAGCGACATGCTTTCCATCGACCACTCGCAGACCAAGGTGTGATGCGTGAGCGTATTGCGGAGTCCCGTATCGATATTGAGCAGGCAAGACTCTTAACGCTAAAGGCAGCGTACATGATGGACACAGTAGGAAATAAAGAAGCGAAGGCAGAAATTGCGATGATTAAAGTAGTGGCGCCAAATATGGCATTGCGAGTTATTGACCGAGCAATTCAAGCATTCGGTGCTGCTGGGGTAGGACCTGATACGACGCTTGCGGCACAGTGGGCAAATTCCCGAACATTACGTTTAGCGGATGGACCGGATGAAGTGCATCGTAACACGGTTGCCAAGCTGGAGCTGAAAAAGCATGCTAAAAAACAAGAGGAGCTGGTGAAATGACGGTACTAGACTTATTTAGCTTAAAGGGGAAAACTGCCATCGTAACAGGGGGAGGACGCGGTCTTGGAGCTCAAATTGCACAAGGCTTTGCTGAAGCAGGCGCTAACATTGTACTGTGCTCAAGAAAGGTCGAGGCATGCGAAGAGGTAGCCGCAGAATTAGCTGAATTAGGTGTACAAACATTAGCTCTTGCCTGTGATGTGACAAAGCCAGAGGATATAGCGAACGTAGTGTCAAAAACGCTTGAATCATTCGGCCAAATTGATATTTTAGTCAATAACAGTGGTGCGTCTTGGGGTACTCCAGCTGTTGAAATGCCGTATGAGGCTTGGCAAAAAGTCTTCGATGTTAACGTCAATGGCACATTTTTAATGAGCCAAGCTGTTGGCAAAATAATGCTAGAACAAAAGAGCGGAAAAATTATTAATATCGCCTCGGTTGCAGGGCTAGGTGGTACATTACCTGATTTCATGGATACAATTGGCTATAACGCAAGTAAAGGTGCAGTCATCACACTAACAAAAGACTTAGCTGTAAAATGGGGACCATATGGCGTCAATGTAAATGCGATTGCCCCAGGATTTTTCCCAACCAAAATGTCAAAAGTCTTAATTGAGCGTGGACAAGATTATTTAATGGGAGTGACGCCGTTAAAACGTTTAGGAACTGAAAATGACCTAAAAGGCGTTGCATTATTTTTGGCCGCGGCTGCCTCAGATTATATAACGGGGGATGTCATAGTTGTTGATGGCGGCATGAGCTCGATCATATAAGGGAGGGGTACAATGGATACGATACAAGTAAGGGCAAGTGAACGTATTGATGAAGTGAAATTACATTCATTTTTAAAGAGTCAATTTCCGGAGTTACCAGAGGGGAAGCTAGAAATTTCACAGTTTAGTGCTGGACATTCAAATTTGACTTATTGCCTAAAAGTAGGCGAATTTGAAGTTGTTCTTCGTCGACCTCCACATGGACCAGTTGCTAAAAAAGCGCATGACATGAAACGAGAGTTTACGATTTTATCAGCATTACATCCATTTTTAGCTGCTGTACCAAAACCTTATGTATACGTTGAAGATCGAGAGATTATCGGTAGTGATTTCTTTTTAATGGAACGTAAAAAGGGTATCGTACTTGATACTCATTTTCCACCTGGAACCGAAAATACAGAGGATTTAGGACGGCTCATTTCAGAAAAGATGGTTGATTCACTTGTTGCTCTTCATGCAATACCCTATAAGGAAACGAAGCTACAGGATATGGTGAAGCCAGACGGATTTATGGAACGACAAGTACATGGCTGGATTGAGCGCTATGATAAAGCGAAAACGGCAGAGCATGCTGAAGTAGCGGTATTGACAAAGTGGTTAAAGGATCATGTACCTTCTAATCATGAAGCAACCATTATTCATTATGACTACAAGCTTAATAACGCAATGTTTACAAGCGATTACTCTGAGATGATTGGTCTTTTTGATTTGGAGATGACAACTGTGGGGGACCCATTAGCAGATTTAGGCGTGGCCATGAGCTACTGGATGCATGCAGATGACCCAAAAATGTTACTATACGCATTTGGTGAACCACCAATAACGACTTTACCAGGGTTTTATACACGTCAGGAATTCATAAACCGATATGCAGAGAAAAGCGGGCGTGATGTTTCAGCCATCGATTATTATATTACATTTGCCTACTTTAAATTAGCAGTAATATGTCAGCAAATCTATTATCGATATGTGAATGGTCAAACAAAAGACGATCGTTTTGCACAAATGGACAAAATGGTAGCTGCACTAATTCATCAGGCTTCCAAGGCATTATAAACTATGGTATAAATGACGGTTGCTTGTAAAGCAGCCGTTATTTCACGTTATTAAATACTTTTCTGTCAATGAAATTAAGTGTCAAATTTATATAAGGTAAATTAATACTTTTTTTCTGTAAAAAATGTGCATGCATGGGTTAGGAGCATGCAGCTCATTCGAACGTGGAAAGTACTTTTACAACTGGTTGTTTTTTTGAACATGGATATTTATTTCCATGGATTTGATTGACATAAAAAGTGTATTAAGCATATAATACATTACGAAGAGTGTATTGTGTGCTTAATACACTTTTACATTTTTTTGAGAATGGTGTATTAAGCTGTTAATACACCGAGGCCGATTAGCGGGTAATGGCTAAATAATAAATCGGGTAGTTCTTTAAAAGTACTTAGCGCACAAATATGTTCAATCTGTATTAGGTGCTTAATACACGAAAAATATAATTCTCTGGGAGTTGAGTTAATTGACTGTAAAGTTTAATAATCGGGATCCAGTTTATGTCCAGGTTATCCGACATTTTAAAGAGCAAATCGCCCAGGGTTATTTTGAACCTGGTCAGGAGATTCCATCAAGAAGAGAACTAGCCAACCAGCTGAAGATTAACCCAAATACTGCACAACGAGCTTATAAGGAAATGGAGGAACAAGGATTGATTTTTACTGAGGGAAATATGCCTAGCTGCATTACTAAAGATGAAGCGGTCCTTAAAAGCGTCCGTGAGGAATTGATTATTGAAGCGGTTGACTTATTTTTAGGTTCTATTAAATCCATCAATGTACCGTTATCCGAAGTGCTGGAACTAGTTAAGAAAAAGCATGATGCCGAAAGTGGAGAAGCGGAGGAATCGAAATGATCGAAGTAAAAAATGTCATGAAAAAATACGGCAGGAAACAGGTATTAAAAGGACTTTCTTTTACTGCTGAAAAAGGAGAAATTACTTGTTTAATCGGTATAAACGGCGTAGGAAAGACGACAATCATGAAAGCTATTATGGCGCTCACTCCTATTAATAGCGGTGAAATTTTGATTGATGGAGAAAAAATCCGGAAAGAAAGCTTTGAAAAAGTTACCTTTATTCCAGATACGATTACGATGTTGCCGCAAATGAAAATTTGTGATGCCTTTGCGTTCATGGCCGATTTTTATAAAAACTGGGATCCTCAAAGAGCAGAAGAGTTGCTGCAATTTTTTAAACTAGACCCTACTGAACGGATTGCCAATTTATCAAAGGGGAATATGGCTAAAGTCAATATGATATTAGGTTTGGCACTGAATGTGGATTACTTACTGATGGATGAACCATTTTCTGGTATTGATATTTTCTCCCGTGAACAGATTGCCGAAGTGTTTACAAGCCACTTAATTGAAGATCGTGGTGTGATTATCACAACCCATGAAATTAGTGATATTGAACACTTGATTGATAGAGCAGTGCTTATTGATAACGGTGAAGTATTAAAGGAGTTTAGCGTAGAGGAAGTACGTGAAAAGGAAGGGAAATCAGTCGTTGATGTCATGAGAGAGGTGTATTGTGGATGAAAAACTTTTTCAAACTTCTTAATTTCGAAGTAAATCGAATTTTTAAATTGTACCTAACTTTAATAGGATTGATAATTGTCAGTCAGTTCATTGGGGCGATTGTCGTGTCGAAAGTATATATGAATGACGCAGATCAGGTGATGTATAAAAATCAACTATCAATGAGCCAATATATTAAGGAATACGGGGTTTCTCCTTTTCATCGTTTCATTGAATCTGGTTGGTTTATGATGCCAATCTTTTTTAGCATCGCCATGTTGATGATTTATGTTTTCTTTATTTGGTATCGAGATTGGTTTGGAAAAAATACGTTTATTTACAGATTATTAATGTTGCCAACTGAAAGAATTAGTATTTATCTCGCAAAATTGACGACTGTTATGTTGTTGGTACTTGGTTTGGTTACTTTGCAAATATTGTTAATCCCGATCGAAATACAAATTTTTAATAGTATTATACCAACAGATTTACAATCGCATTTTTCATTTTATGATATTTATAGTTTAAGAATGTGGGGCTGGCTGTATCCGAAAACCTTGACAGAATTTATCCTGATTTATGGAGTCGGGCTTATCTTTGTAACAGTTCTATTCACTGCCATTTTAATTGAACGAAGTTACGGTTTAAAAGGCATTTTTTTCGCAATCATTTATGGAATGCTTTCGTTCGGAGTCCTTTTTGTACCAATACTAGTGAATGAATTTGATAGTGGCTATTTTTACGCACTTGAGGTCTTTCTAATGGAACTGGTAATGAGCGTCATCGTATTAAGCAGTGCCATTTGGATCGCAAATCATTTGCTAAAATATAAAATCAGGGTCTAGGGGGGAATGACAATGAAAAAATATTGGAAAACGATATTGATTAGTTTAATCATCGTGACGACAATCGGTTCTTACTATATTCAACAGGCAATGGCAAAGGGTGTATCCTTTAAAATCGAAACAACTAGCGGAAATAAGGGAGAAATCGACAATCTTATTCTTCAAGCGAGTTATCAGAGTGGTGATATTATTCGAGGGTTGCATATATCAAAGAATGGTTCGACTAATCAGAGCAGGTCTTTCATTGGAGAGTTGATAGGACGAAATAACCCTTTGATGTTTCAAAAATATATTGAAGAACACCGTAGTTTTATGCGTGGAAAAGAATTAAATCCTGGTCAGTATTTTGAAGACGAAGACCGTTTGATTTACACCACTTTTCAAAGTAATGGTCGAAAAGAGGGCCGAGGAAATTTGTTCACTCTTCAAATCGACACACTTGATAAACATACAAATGACAGTTCTTCATTTGAAATCAATATGCCTGACCAAGTGAGATATGACTGGATTAATGAGAGAGATGTCTATGTAGAAAATGGAAAAATAAAGATTTTAGGAACTAGCTATCTCAATGGTGATGAAGAGCTGCATATATATACGATTGATGAAAACAAAAAGGAATTAGAGCAGGACTCAATACTTGCAAAATTAGCGTCAGAAGAGAGATTCCAGGCCAGCATCAATATATTTAATGACAATAATAAAGTACAAAATGAAAATTATCTCTTATATATGGTTGAAAATTACAAATACCTAGATGATGATAAGCCTGAAACGATTTCTAGTAAAATGTATCTTTATAACTATCTCAATAATGAAGTGAAGGAATGGACAATTCCAGCCGAATTAGAACCATATAAGGAGTCTATGATTCTTCATGGAACAGATATATTCATTCCTGTTCGCTCAGCCAATGGTTTAGAGCTGTACCGTTATAATATAGAAAAGAAACAGTGGGAAGAGCCTTTAAACTTAAAATATCCAAGCATTGAAAATGATGAAGAAAAACCTTTTTTACAGGTTACAGATGGTAAACTATATTTAGTCGATCGTGTTTTTGACGGTCATTTCCTCTTTATCGGTGATTTACGTACAGGTGAATCATTATATGAAGGTAAAATCATCATCGAAAACAAAGAAAATCTAGATGCAGATTACTCAATAATTATCGGGCAATTATATAACATTAGTTAAAGAACATAAAATTTAGAATGAAGATGGTGTTTAACTTCTTTCAGCACTTGTTTAATGTTAACGTAAGTGAAACGGCAGTTACAGAAATCTCCCACCTCTATAGGTGGTGAGATAAATGCGAATTTAAGTTACTTTTCAGCGGGTGTCCAAACACCTACCTGTACCTGTCGCTACGCTTTCGGTACAAAAGACACCTGTACCTGTCGCTACATTTTCGGTACAAAAGACAACTGCTGAAATAGAGGAACTTGGTCTTAGAACGCCACGTCCTGTGGCATTACCGAAATGACCGACATCGTGTCGGCCCTCATGAAGTATGGGAATTGGCTAACTGACCTGGAACTTCTACTTGTAGGAAATTTTTAACTTTTTTCAGGAGTTGTGAAATCTTATTCATTAGGTAATTGAACTAACTAGCTAATGGCTTGTGAAACTTGTTCTTAAACTTTTGGAATGCTTTACTTGAAGAATATTGAGTTGCTTAGGCAGCTCTTTTTTTATTGGACTAACTGTGCAATTTAGTTTAATAAGAAGGATTGCTTCTTACTTTATAGAATACATGTAATATGTATTTTTTTAGGAGGTAAATAGATGATTTTTGAAATAACCAATCAAGTTCGTGTAACTGATTTTAACGAAGGGTATAAGTGGTATGAAGCATTACTAAGCAAAAAAGCTGATTTCATACCACACGACGGATTTGCCGAATGGGAAATAATCCCTGGTTGCTGGTTGCAAGTTGCTGAAGGAATACCATCAGAGGAAAGTGGGCCTTTACGTTTAGGGGTAACTGATATAGTAGCTGAAAGAGATCGACTAGTTAAAGAGTTGGAAATTGACGAATTTGAGATATACTCCCGTGAAGAAGTTTCTGCAAAATGGGGAACTTTCACTGACCCTTGGGGGAATCGACTTGGACTATTTGAGTATTTGGATAAGAAAGAAGAAAATGACCGTATAAAAACAATTATGGGAGTTTAAATATTTTGCTTGTTGTACTAACGGAGGCAAAAGTTTAAGATCAAGCTACCGAAGTCAAAGGTAGCTTTTCTTATTGACTAACGGCGCGGATTAATTTAATAAAGACCGATATGATAAATAGATTTCCATCTATAAAAATCAAAGGGAGGGATTCATATGGAAAACTTTGAAGATCTATTGCCAAGACATAAATTTGATAATGATAGAGTAGAAATGATTAAAAAAATGGATAGAGTTAAAATATTGCCTTTACTTCCTAACCTCCTTGAATGGATTCAAGATATGAATTGGCCAGTGGCACCAAGCGTATTAGAATTACTTTTAACTTTTCCAGAAGATATTGTTCCACATGTGCAAGATGTTTTATCTTCAGATGATGATAACTGGAAGTGGTTTATTTTACATTTTTTAGTTACAGAATTACCAGTAGAGTCAAGAGTTCAGTTTAGAGAGTATTTAACTAGAGTGGCTGAAACACCTACACATAATGAACTCGCAGAAGAACTTGATGAAATCGCAAAAGAGATTTTGGAAACAATCTAAAAAATACCCCTTATTAACTAAGGTAAGAGCAATTTTATAAAGGAAAGATAGATAGTGTAAAAAGGTTTTAAGATGATATGCTTCAATTCTCTTTTCTGATTCATATGATTCCCACGCTTTTGATATTTAATAAAATATATTCTTCCGAAAATATTGTTTATAGAGGAATTATTTCCAATTTACTAGAAAGAGTATACATAGAAAAATAAATACTTCACTAACGGAGCAGGATAGTTTAATAAGAAAGGGAGATAACAGTGGGATATTGGGAAAGGGAGTTACTTAATACGTCACGAGGCACCTTCGAAATATTTATCAAGGGAGAAGGGGAACCACTTTGTATAACCCATCATTACTCTGTATTTAATCAGACAGGAGATTATTTTGCAGAGACATTTACAAAAACAAACAAAGTATTTTTAGTAAATTTAAGAGAGACAGGACATTCAGAAAAAGCAATAGAGCCTTATCAACTGAGTATGTTGGAATCAATATTCGATTTAGAAGCTATACGTGAAAAATTAGGTTTTGTAAAATGGGGATTCGCAGGGCATTCAACTGGAGGTATGTTAGGAATAATTTACGGAATATATTTTTCAAATAGCGTAGATTTCAATGTAATTGTTGGAGCAGCTGCAAGAGAATATATGACATTTTCAAAAGATTGTATTTATAATCCTGAACACCCTAAATTCAACAGAATGCAAGAACTGATTGAAATCTTAAAACACCCAGATTTACTAACAGAAAAAAGAAATAAACTAAAAACTGAAAGGACAAAGCTATCTTTATTTGAGCCTGATAAGTATGATGAACTTTTTTCTCAAAGTATTAGTAAGGAAATATCTGCAATTCGTTTGAACTTTTTCAGTCGAGAATTGCAAGTATATGATGTGTCGAAAAAATTAGGATTTATATTAACACCAACTTTAATAATAGGTGGTAAATATGATGTACAGTGTCCAGTAATATATTCTATTGAAATGAATGATGAAATACCGAACTCAAAATTAGTTATTTTTGAAAGAAGTAACCATTATCCATTCTTAGAAGAATCAGAGCGATTTATGGAGGAATATAAGTTATTTATAAAGGAACAAAATTTTCTAACGGGGCAGTTTTCTTGAAGAGGAACATATAGCAAAGAATAAATATGCGAGAAAGGAGTGAGTTTAAATGGACAATATTAATTATAGCAGTAAATAGAATAATTATAGAGAGGTATCACCATTGACAAAAATATTAATGGAAGATCGCATAGTGAATAACATACCGATTTTAAGTATTTATCAAAATGAATTAAAGAAATGCCCATTAATCTTTTTTCTTCATGGATACGGAGGAGACCGTGAGCAAGCATTAGATTTTGGATATATGCTTGCTAAAAAAGGGTTTTATTATGTTAGTATCGATTGCAAAGACCATGGTATGAGGAAAATGAACACCGAAACTAACAAATTTTCTAAAGTATTTCCACCAGATACTGGTCTTGATTCTTATGTTCATATGCATGAAGTAATAGAACAGTCCGCATTCGATATACAAAGTCTCATTGAATATTTTAAAAGTAGAGATGAGATTGATAAGAATAAAATAGGAATATCAGGTTTATCTATGGGAGGATATGCAACATTTTATATCGCAGCTAATAACCCTAATATAAAAGTTGCGATTCCAATAGCTGGAAAGCCATCTTTTTCAAAAGCATGAAAAGATAGTATCCTATCAACAGGTACTTATGAACAATGGAGAGAACCGATTCAGAATGCAGCGAAAGAAATAGCAAAAAGAACAGAGTATTTCCGAATGATAGATCCATATGAAAAGTTAAGTAGTTTTTCACCAAAACCATTACTAATAATCAATGGCGATCAAGATACTGATTCACTATTTACTTATTCATTAGAGCTCTATGAAAAGTTGTTACCATTGTACGCTGAACAGCCAGAAAATCTTCGACTCAGCATGCCTTTTGTAGATCACCAATTTAATTATTATATGAAGCTTGAAGCTTGCAATTGGTTTGAAAAGCATCTTGGTATCCATTAATAGGATACTTTTTTGACAAATCTTATTGTGCTAACAGGGGCTTTCGTGCAATAAGGATTTCAAAAATAATCAAGCTTTAAGAAGTTAATCTACAAAATCCAAATAAGAGCATGTTTTGATCAATCTTTTTTCAAAACATGCTCTTTAGATTTGTTCTTATATTGAGATAAATCGTATTAATTTAACCAAACTTATTTTAAAGCTAGAACTAGGTTGATTTTCCGTTCGACTGACGCTTTTCTGGGAGCGGTCGATCGACGCTGATCCATAAGGAGTAGCTCAGTCTATACTCCAATTTAAGGACTGACCAATTTGTTTTTCATCTCTGTAAAAAAACAACAGATTATCCGACGTTATATATTATATTTTAAGACAAATTCTCGCACCCCAATTTATTATCATAACAAAATATACCCGTTAAGAAAATCAAGAGAGAGGGAATGCATGTTCTTATTTTATCATAGATTCTTTCAAAATGAAATTTTCACAGCATAAATAGCTTGCACTATATAAGGTCATTTCAATGAAAACTTTTTTTACTATCTTGAATTTATCGAGAAACACAAAGTAATATAGTTTAATAGGGTTTTAGGTCTATTTAGTAATATGAAAAGATCAGGTTCATAAACAGGAGCCTGATCTTTTATTGTGTTATTCCCAAGTTTGATCTAGCTTATTACTGTAGAACTTAATGGCTTTGCTATAATCTTTTATTCCTTCATGATGAGTAGTGTGAATTACTGTATTTAATAAAGTTTCCATAGCCTTTGAATGTTCACTAAGATTATAGAGAGTCATCGCATAAAAAACCTTTACATGTTCGGCTTCTGGAAACTCACTTAGAGCTTGTTCAAAAATACGTTTCGACTGTTCATATTGCCCTAATGTACGATAGGTGCTACCTAATCCTAAATAAGCTCTACTAAAAATTCTGGCTTAAGCCCTAATTGAATCGCTTTTTCATAGTGGGGGACAGCCTTTTGTTCTTTTCCTAATGAATCATATGTCCAGGCACATTGAAATTGGTAGTATCCATTTTCAGGCTCTTCATTAACTAGAGCTACCATTAATTGATTCGCTTCTTCCAATCGACCATTCTCTCTTAATGTAATGATGTGTTGTAATCGTTTATCCATTGTCTTGTATCCTCTATCTTTCTATTTTTTCTAATATTTAATAATTTTAAACTTTTGAATTAATATTGTATACTTGATTTAAATTTTAAAAATTTTACTTTTCTATATTATCAGGCATATTGAATAGAAAAATATTGAGTTATGATTATGTACGAAATCGACAACAACGAAGCGGCTCAGCGCTCGTTTTTCAATTAATAAAATAATAATGGGGTGAATTAGAATGCTTGAGCGTTCTATGGAGAAAACACGGGAATGTAAAAAAGAAAGGGAGTGATTGAAAGAAGAGCATAATATGAAGCTCTTCTATATAAAAAGAAAAGAGGACGATTATTATGAATAATTATCAAAGCATCTTAAGTGAAGGATTTAATTTAAAATATTGTGTGAAGGGACAAGGTAAGCCGATATTGGTAGTGGGTAGCAGTGTATATTATCCACGCTTGTTCTCGGAAAATTTATATAAACATTTTCAATTTATCTTCTTAGATCATAGAGGTTTTGTAAAGCCTCCTCATTCTTTAATGAAAGAAGATTATACTTTGGATAAAATTGTTGAGGATATCGAAACAGCAAGACAATGGCTAAAGCTTGAGGATTTCATTATTTTAGGACATTCTGGGCACGCATTTATGGCTTTGGCATATGCCGAAAAATATCCTCAATATGTTCAGAAGGTTATTTTATTAAATTCAGCGCCGACAAACAGTCAAGAGAGACAGCAGCAAAGTTTTTCATTTTTTAATGAAACTGCCAGCGCCCAGCGTAAAAAGCAATTTGAGCATGATATTGCCTTCTTAGAGAATGATATTCACAATGATCCTGAAAGACGATTTGTGCATATGTGTATCCGCATGGGAGCGCATAGCTTTTATGATTATACGTTCGATGCTGCTTATATGTGGGATGGCGTCTATACAAATATGGAAGTGATCGATTACCTTTGGGGTGTAGCTTTTGCTGAACGAAATTTAATCCAATCTTTAGCTCACATTGATAAGCCTATATTTGTAGGGTTAGGAAGGTATGATTATTTAGTAGCTCCTGTTTCGCTCTGGGGTGTAATGGATGATTCATATGAAAATGTGAAGAAGGTCATTTTTGAAAAAAGTGGCCATAACCCAATGTTTGAAGAACCGGATATTTTTGATAGGGAATTAATCAACTGGATTAATGAATAGCATGATGACCATTATTCATATGGCATTGTAATAAAGATTGATCATGTAAAATAAGGTTCCATTAATTGATAACACTAAAATGAAAAATCGCTAGAGAATTAATAAAATTCCCGAGCGATTTTTCATTTAATTGTTTATGGCAGTTTTCTCGAAGATTGTTGATGTTAAAACAAAACGGCAGATTTAATCTACAAAACTTGTTGAATAAATTCTATCTTTATATATTTTGTGAATCAAAATTTAACTAAAGCACAATATCTTAATTATTAATTTTCGTTGAACACTCTTTACAGATAAACTTTCCTTCGAGATTTAAATAAGCTTTGATCTCAGTAAATCCTTTTCGTTTCGGATATCGAATTTGGACAAATATTTCTTCATCATGCTTGATTTTATTACTACACTTCATACATTTTGGAATTATTAGTACCATCATATTACCTCCTATATTTGAATACTGCTAAACTCCTCTACTCAATACGGTTGAAAAAAATAAAAGTTCATTCCTGATTATTAAAGAAACCTGCCCCTTTAGTTGAATAGCAACAATCTTTTCGAAAACATCCTTATTTAACCTCGAAGGGAGAACTTAAGTGTCACCTTATCTATTACAGTAGCTATTATAATACCCACTGTATATCGAACCAAATCCTCTACAAGAAAACCTTTCCCAAGTATCAAAGCCCCGAGTGTTGTCCCACGAATCTGATTAATCCAGTCTTCCTGATACAATTGGCTAAATTCAATGCCAAAGCTAAACAAAAAACTGAGCCAAATGGCTGTGAGGGTGCTCTTACGCACTAGCAACAATCGAAATCCGAAATAGACCATCATAGCCCATAGCATGTCCCCAGCGTTCTGCGCCACAAATGACGGAAGTAGAAGACTCCATTTTCTAGAAGATAGACCTAATATGATAGTGATAACAACAGCTATCAAATAGCCAATTCGCATGCTACGGTAGTGCAAGTTGATAGATTTATGCTCATTAGTCATTAGAATCACTCTTTCGGCATGTTGATATTAATACATTATGATTCATTATCTCATAAATAGTGTCAGCTACAAATGCTAATTTAAATATGTACATTCCTGCTTGAATAAAGATGTACAAAAATGCTCTTCCATTTCATACTAATACTGAGGTGTTAGTATGCATATTCAATTAGAGATTGAGACAGATTTTAAAATTAATAGTCTTTCAGATTTAGCAAATTTTAAACAAGTAATGGAGCATTTAAACATGAAGATTAATAAAAGTAGATTAGCAAGGGATATAGGCGTAGATCGACGAACAATCGATAAATATCTAAATGGCTTTATACCAAAAACAAAGCGTAATAAGCCATCTAAAATTGATGAGTTCTATCCGATTATTGCCAGCCTTTTATCAGAAGATTCTAAGCAGGTATTTTATTATCGACGTAATCTTTTAGTATTTAAAAGACAACCATGGTTTAGAGTGTGGGCAATCTACATTCCGTACCTATATTGCCAATACGCCAGAATTTAAGGCTTACTTTGAGAAAGCTGAGCGTGTATCTTCTTTGAATGGCGGTATCCGTTATGAAACACGTATGGCCAAACAAGCACAGTTGGATTGGAAAGAAAGTATTCTTTATGAAACAAGTGATGGTGAACAGGTAGAGATTAATGTAGCCGTGTTAGTGCTAAGCTACTCTCGTATGCGGTTCTTCTATATGAGTATTTCTAAATCGCAGGCAGTTTTATTTTCTTTCTTAACCGACACGTTTGAAAAAATGGGTGGTGTACCAGAAGAACTCATCACTGACAATATGAAAACCGTGATGGATGAAGCACGAACAGAACATTTTGCAGGAAAAGTGAATGCGAAGTTTGCGCACTTTGCGAGAGATTTTGGATTTAACGTGAAGCCTTGTGTAACAGGTCGTCCACAAACAAAAGGAAAAGTGGAGACAACGATGAAGTTTTTGGATGAGATCCATGCCTATCAAGGAAAGTTTAACATAACTGAATTACACGCCTATATTGAAAAATTGTGTAATCGTATCAATCATGAAATTCATCAAGGAACGAATAAAATTCCGATTTTAGAATTCCAAAAAGAAAAGAATCACTTACTCCAGCTACCAACTGAACGAGTAAGAGATTCTTATCGAATCAACCATACGCTTGTGAAAGTCAATGCATCCAGCATGATTTCCTACAAGTCCAATCAATACTCCGTACCACCGGGGTATCAAGGCAAAAAAGTAGGGCTACAAGTGTACGATAATCAATTATGGATTTATTATAACATGGAACTAATCGCGCAACACAAAATAAGTGAAGCAAAACTAAATTATCAAGAGGCACATTATCGTGAAATGATAACAAAGGCCATGCCCGAATACCCTGATATTAACGATTTAGCAAAACGGAATTTAGCAGCGATTGGAGAAATGTATAAATGAATTCAATAATGAGTACAAATTATCAGCAACTACAGCAAAACTTAGCGTATTTAAAATTAAAGCAAATGGGCATCCATTTGAATGAAGTCATCGATTTTAGCATTAAAAATGAGCTTTCTTTTATCGATACACTTATTAAATTGACAAACTATGAAATCGATGTACGTGAGCAAAATATGATTCATGCGATGGTGAAAGTCGCTGCATTTCCACATTTAAAGGAAATAAAGGATTTTAATTTTGATTTCCAGCCAAGTATTAACCAGCAACAAATACTCGATTTTCAAAGCCTTCGTTTTATCGAAGAAAATGAGAACATTGTATTCCTTGGTCCAAGTGGTGTCGGCAAGACCCATCTGGCCACAGCAATTGGCATTACTGCAGCTAAAAAGCGAACAAGTACCTATTTTATTAAGTGCCATGACTTAATTCAGAATCTGAAAAAAGCCCGTTTAGAAAACTAAAATGTACCCTATAAGATAGACACTTAAAAAAAGTCTCTCTTATAGGGTACTTTTATTTATAATGAACATAACAACTAGATGGAGCAGAACTT
>NZ_JBGCCF010000024.1:0-83403 GCF_041262385.1 Lysinibacillus sp. RC46
CCTAGTGACGTTAATGACAGAATTGCCAAATTTACCAATTCACCAACAACCAGAGATTTTAAATAATTACATGCCTTGGTCGAAAAAAATCCAAGCCACATGTGCAAACTAGCCATCTATCCGAAAAAAATTAGGATAGATGGCCATTCGTCGTGTGTACCGAAAAGGTGCGCTTTTTTTATATTTCGGGCTTACAGTAGTAGCCAAGATGCACTAAGCTTCTTGGCTACTACTATTACAAATTCTTTTTTAAACACACTAAAAACTCAATCATGCCATTTTCTATTTTGGCCGTTGCATTTCCACCTAATTTTTCTGCTAGCAGTTTGACAATAGATAGCCCTAGACCCGTGTTTTTACGTCTGGAATTGTCTGTTGTATAAAATCGATCAAAGAGCTGGTTAGGATTTAGTTGAATATTTTCGTCAATTGGATTTTGAAAACAGATATATGCATGTTCTTCTTCTAACCACATCTTAATCGTTACATCCCCTTGCGCATGCATGATGCTATTTCGTACTAAGTTTTGCACAATGCGTAACAGCATTTCTTCATCGGAGTTAATAATGAGAGGCTTAAAATTAGGTAAGTTGACGGCTATTCCTTGTTGTTCAAATTGTGCAAAGGCACCAGCAATCTCTTCAAATACGATATTTGATATATTAATACGTTCCTCTTTGGGTTGATCTTCATTACTATGCAAATAGGAATATTCAAAAAACGTTGCTAATAATTGCTCTAGTCTTCCAACATGTTTTTGTGCGACTTCAAGCTTTGCAAGTTGCTTTTCTGTTAAGGGTTCTTTTAATAGCATTTGTTGATAGCCCTTTATCGCTGTTAGCGGTGTACGAAAATCATGAGAAATGTTTGAAATCATTTCCTTGTAGTATTTTTCTTCCCGCTTAATATACGACCTTGATTTCTGCGATTCTATTAATATGCGATTTATATTTGCCACTAGTTGGTTTATTTCTTTATTTAGGAGCTCTACGCTAATTGGCTGTGTATATTGCTGATGTAGACGTTGTGACAATTGTATGTTCATCAATCGTAGTTGCCTTTGAATATAAAAAATATAAAATAGTAATCCTACAATGACTACAATTGCCACTATCCACATTCCCTACATCCCCTTACCTGATTTCTGCTTTTCTAAATGTCATGAATGTTAAATATATAATTACTACTATAAAGATGACACAAATGGAAACGGCCGAAAATATATCACCTTTACTCATGCTTAAATTAATCGTAAGATACTCCGCTGAATATGGTGTGAAGGATAATACTTTATCTATAATCACAAATGAATCCTGAAAACTAGCGACCTGCCCAAAGAACATGGACATCATGTAATAGGCAGCTACTACAAGCACCGATTTTCTTAAGGCAAACGCCAGTAAAATACAAGTCGTTAACTGGGCAAGATAAACCATTGTCATGGTGATCATTATTGTTACGTATTCGCCAAAGCTACCACTAGTAGTCGAAGTTAGAATGCTTAAAAAACCGGCCGCTTTCCCACCCATACTAAACGTGCTGTCCATTGATAAACCAATTATTGTCACAATGATATACGGGCTTACAAGAACAAAAAGTAAAATCCAGAAAACAATCGCTTTACTTATGACAATTTGGATTCTTGCAAAGCCGCTTATAATTGGATGATGGATATTTTTTGTATCAAAATCTGAACAAATAAGTGTAGTGGCTAGTACTGCGCCTACTATTGACATCGTATTCATATCAGATAGTAAAAAACCAACGTTGCTGATGCTTTCATTTATTGAATTATTGCCAATCCCATAGGCAATACTAAACATTGCTGTTGCAGAACATGTTGTAAGAGCCAGTAAGACCCAAAATATTTTGGATTTAGTTGTTTTATAGAGGTAAGCACGTACTAAATTAAACATGGTGCTCACCTCCAATTAACGTAAGGAAGTAGTTCTCTAATGTGTCTCCTTGTAGACTAAATTCCGTAAGTGTTACCCCATTTTCAAATAAGGCGGTTGATACGTCCCCAAGTTCCTCTAAGAAATCATACAATTTAATCGTTTTATTAGGCATGACTTGAAAGTTTTGTGTTTTAAGAACTGTTTCTAAAACATGTGCACATTGTTCGGGAGCTGTACAACCAATGCGAATATAATGTCTACATTCTTCGTCGAGCTGTTGTTGCGTCATTTGTTTCATAATTTTCCCTTTATGAATAATGATATAATCAGTTGTTGTTTGATAAAGTTCCGGTAAATTATGACTCGAAATTAGAATCGTCATCTGTCGCTCTTCGCAAAGACGTGTTAAAAGCTGACGAATTTCAACAACACCTATAGGATCTAACCCATTCACTGGCTCATCTAAAATCAATAGCTCTGGGTTAGTTAATAACGCAATAGCAATGCCCAAACGTTGTTTCATGCCTAGTGAAAAATGCTTAGCTTTCTTATTGTTTGTGCTCGTCAATCCAACCAATTGCAGTATTTCATCCTCTAGCTCCTCATTCGGAATCCCACGCATTAAACGATGATATTTAAGGTTACCTTTTGCAGTCATATCAGGACTAATCGCTGGTTGTTCAATCATGCTGGCAATACGTTTTCGTTGCTGCTGTATTTCCTTGTCAGATGATTTTCCAAATAACTCAAATGAACCTTCTGTTTGAAAACTAATCCCTGAAATAATCTTCATTAAGGTTGATTTACCCGCACCATTTTCACCAATAAGCCCATATATACGCCCTTCTTTTAATTCGATCGATACGTCGTGAAGTACTGAATGCTTTTTATATGTTTTCGTTAATTGATTCGTTTTTAATATGGTTTCTCCCATATTAAGCACCTCCCTTTCATATTCATAGATTACTCATGAAAGGTATAGATAAAGTAAAGATGGCGTATAGATTACGGATAATTTATGGACGTAAGCGATAACCAAGCCCTCGAAGCGTCTCGATATAATCCGCTTGCGGGTTTTTTGTCTTTAATTTATGTCGAAGATTACTAATATGGATTTTAATAATATGTTCATCCCCTAAATATTCTTCCTGCCAAATGGATTCATATAAATTTGCTTTCGTGAATACTTTCTCTTGGTTTGTCATAAATAATTCGAGCAATAAATATTCCTTTGCAGTTAGCAAGACCTCTTCACCACTCACTGTAACTCGCTTAGCGACATCATCCAATACTATGTCTTTGTATTGTAGCTGCTTCATTGGTGTAGCTTGTTTTTTAACACGACGTAATATCGATTCAATACGGGCAAGAACCTCACCAAGATCAAAAGGTTTTGTAATATAATCGTCCGCTCCTAATCGAAGCAAATCGATTTTTGTTGATACTAAATCTTTAGCTGAAATCATAACAACAGGTACATCCGAAATAGCGCGAATTTCTTTTAGTAATTCATCCCCACTTTTATAGGGAAGCATAATATCAAGAAGCACTATATCAAACTCATTTTGCAGAAATGCCCGGTGACCTTCTATACCATCCATCACACTTGTTACCTGATAATCTGCTTGCACAAACAATTCGGTTAACATCGCATTTACATCTTCATGATCCTCAACCATCAAAATTCTCAATACAATCACACCTTTGTTAAAATATTCCTATTGATATTATATAAAACTTTATATCGTTCAACATTAAATTTTTAATAGCTATCACCCTAACGTGGGTTGATTTCCGTTCGACTGGGTACTTTGTAGCTGCCGCTTCGCTTTCGCTACAGGGGGCGTCCAGTCTCAACTCCAATCAACTTACATGACATAGGTTTTACTAACGACTTCTCTACTTTTGATATGAACCATTAATATTGCTATGAAATCGATAAGTAATTCTCGGGAAGGTTGACAATAATTTTACAAATAATCCCTCGTCTGAAATAAACATAATAGCTCTTCTGGAATTTTTACTGAATCCTTATAAAAAAGATATACAGGAACACTTTGCAAAGCTAATTCATCGAAGGGAACGATATTAAACCGACCTTCCATGCGCTCTCTTCTCACAATCATCCGTGGCAAAAATGACATGCCTAGTCCATCTTTTATTAAGCGCTTTACCACATAGGATTGGGATATGGACACTTGCTTGGTCACTACATATTTTTCCTGTAGTTTATGTAATAAATCCTCCCAAATAGTTGGGTGATGGTGTGTAAATAAAGTGTAGGTTTGAAATAATTCCTCATAATCAATATAAGCTCCTGTCTCATCATCGAAAGCATCCAGGGGAATAACCAATTCTAAAGGACTCTCTACAAGAAGCTCTTGGTGCCAATGGCGGTAACGTGTTGGCAATAAGGAAATACCAATATGCGCCTTATCACTATTTATTAAATCCTCAATTTTTGCTGAATCCTCTACTAGAATCGATATTTCAATGGCAGGATTTTCATTGATAAACTGATAGATAACATGAGGCAATATCGTCTCCACCATTAAAGGAGTCATTGCAATCACTAGTTTTTCTTCAATACCCTTTGTTGCTAACTGAAAACGTTCAATACTTTTTTCCCATTGATGAATGATTTGCTGAGCTTCTATTAGAAAAAGCTGTCCTGCCTCCGTCAATTGCACACGATTTTTTTCACGTTTAAATAATTTAACATTCAAAAAGTGTTCTAGCTGATGAATATGAACTGTAATACTTGGCTGCGATAAATGAAGTTCTTCTGCGGCTACTCGAAAATTACAAGATTTAGCGGCTACTACAAAAGACTGTATCCATTTATAATCCAAAATCTCACCCCATTCATTAATGTTGTTAATCAACTTCATTAACTATATTTAATTTACTAAATTATCCAACAATAATAAACTAAAAATAGAATCGATTACTTTTACACAAAGGGGAGAATCGTATGTTAGCTAAATTAAGTAAGCAATTTCGTACTTTTGCAAAAAATGAATGTGAAAATTCAAGTCCACTGTATGAACATTTAGCGAATAAAATTGCCGATGATGATGAACTCTTAAAAATTGCTGCATTAATACCCCAAGGACAACCTGTACCAAATTTATTATTAGCTGGCGTTCAATATTTACTGCCATCATCAAATGATGAATTAGTTAATTTTTATCCATCCTTAACAATAACACCTAAAGCAATAAATAAAGTGTACCCTGTTTTTAAAGCATTCGTCTTGTCCCATTCAGAAGAATTGAAGATTTTATTTCAAGAAAAACTTGTCCAGACTAATGAGATTCGCCGTTGTACTTACCTTTACCCGATGATGACAGAAATTTATGAACGCCATCAAAAACCACTAGCCTTCATAGAAATCGGGGCAAGTGCAGGACTTCAACTTGGAATGGATCAATACAATTACTGCTATAATCATCAGCTTCATATAAACAATTCAAATAGTGCTTTCGTCTTGTCCTCAGAAAATCGGGGACAACCGCTTCCAGCTTCCATTTCAAATGCGCCAGTTGTTTGTAAGCGAGTTGGTATCGATTTAAATCCTATTGATATTCATAACGAGGAAGAGCTTCGTTGGTTACAGGCATTAATTTGGCCAGAGCATCAAGAACGTAGACTTTTATTAAATCAAGCACTTCCTATTTTAAAAGAACTCGATTTAGAGCTGATAAAAGGAGATGCTATTAAACTTATAAAAGAGATTAGTAGAGATATAAATCAAGATGCGCTATTAGTTGTTTATCATACGCATGTGGCCAATCAAATCCCAATAGAATTACGCCTTGAACTAATTGAACAATTAAAAGAGATCAGCATGGAACGACCTCTCTACCATTGTTATAACAATTTATTTGATATGCTATTGCATCAAGATTTTATTGATCGAGGAGAAATAACATCTATACGCATACTAGAACGCCCTGATGGTCATGCTCGGTGGTTTAAGTGGTCCAACCAAAACTAAACATTAAAACGAAAAAACGCTGCATAAGATTTAATCTCATGCAGCGTCATAAAATATGGTCCTCCGACAAAACGAGGGGTTGATCTCCGTTCCGACTGGGCGCTTAACTGAGGGCTTCGGGCTATTTATTTCGCGGTATATTTTTTAATCACAGGTAGAATATCGTTCCCTATAATTTCGATATTTTTCATTAATTTATCGAATGGCACACCGCCAAAATCAATTTGTGCCATAAATCGTTGCATACCATAGAGCTCATATTGATATAGTAATTTTTCAATAATTTGTTCCTTACTGCCGACCATTAAGGCGTCTCGTGTATCTGGCGCTTCCCCAAATTGTTGCTTTGGATAACCAGCGCCCCGAATTGCTTGGAATCCACCATTTAAATGTGGGTACATCCCTTCTAGTGCCTCGTTCGTCGTATCAGCAACATAGAATAGGCTTGTTGTAGCAATCGGTAACTCTTTCGGATCAAAGCCACTTCTCTCTGCTGCTTCTCTGTAGGCATCTACTGATGGCTTAAAGTTAGCTGCGGGGCCACCTAATGTCGTTAGCATCATCGGAATGCCCAGATAGCCTGCTTTAATAGCACTAGCAGGTGGTCCACCAACAGCTCGCCAAATTGGCAACGACCCATTTTTAGGTTGTGGCAAAATTTGCGCATTGTGAAGTGGTGCACGGAATTGCCCTTCCCAAGTGACCAGTTCGTTGTCATTTATTTTTTTCAATAACTCTAATTTTTCTTCAAAAATTTCTTCATAATCCTTTAAATCCACGCCTAGTAATTGATATGCTCCAACACGAGAGCCACGCCCAGCAACTATTTCTGCACGTCCATCTGAAATTAAATCAATCGTCGCAAAATCTTCGTAGACCCGTACTGGATCAGAGACGCTTAGTACCGTCGCGGAGCTTGCTAATTTGATTTTTGATGTAGCTTGTGCGATTGCTCCTAAAACAACCGTGTGTGCCTGTGTAGTAAAGTACGATTGATGACTTTCACCAACAGCAAAAACATCAATACCTGCTTGTTCAGCTAGCTGACTAGCTTCAATTAACTCTTGGATTCTTTGCTGAGCCGAAATACGTTCACCAGTTAATGGATTTGGAATGTGGTCCCCTAATGAATACAAGCCAAATTCAATGCCTTTTGATTGATCAATGCGATATTTTTCCATGATTATAATCTCTCCTTAATCTAGTGGCTCTAAAATAGCTTCGATTTCTGCACGTCTTTCTTCTAAAAATGGTGGGAGATCAAGTTCTTTACCAAGATCCTCTACTGCCGAATCAACTGTAAACCCTGGGCCATCTGTTGCCATTTCAAATAAAATTCCATTACGATCTCTAAAATAAAGACTTTGGAAATAATAACGATCCACAATGCCAGTACTATCAAAGCCTTGCTCTTTAATTTTGATATCCCACTGTTGCAATTCCTCCTCTGTTCCGACACGTAGTGCAAGATGATGAATACTACCACGACCAGGTTTCTCACTTGGCCCTTCTAATTCTTTAACGACGATTTCTCCAAATACTTCACCAGGAATGGATTGCAATACTGCTTCTTTTTCACTTTCTTCAACAGCTGTGTAGTTAAATAGCTCTTTTAATACGTTAACTGTCCGTTGCAAGTAACGAACTGTCATTTCAACTGTACCCATCCCTAAAATACGATGTTCGGCAGGGATATCAGAGCCGACCCATGGTTGCCAATGAGCTGGTGTTTCATGACCATGATTGTTTAAAAGCACCATTCTTAACCCTTCATGATCCTCAAAAAATAAAGCATCTTTCCCTGCATATGTTGTTATTTCACTATGTTCAACCTCTAACTGTTGAAAACGATTTTTCCAATATTGCAGACTGTCATAGCTTGGCACTAGTAGTCCAATACGTGTAATGGCATTTGTTCCGCGAACTGTTCGTCCTGCTACAGGCATTTCAAAAAATGTTAATTCTGTACCCGGTGCTCCTGTTAAGTCTCCATAAAATAAGTGATACATGGAAGGCGAATCTTGGTTAACTGATTTCTTTACACGACGTAAGCCGAGAATTTTTGTGTAAAAATCATTATTACGTTTGCCGTTTTTTGTTAGCATTGATATATGATGATGTCCACTTAATTTGTTCATGAATGTTTCCTCCTCGTTTTCACTTGACTAAGCAAGTGATAGTGTAAAAAAATCACGCTGGTGGTAATTTTTTATCACGACTATGCTTCTCTATTTTCGACATTAGTGTATTTAAAGTTTTCATTTCTTCTTCTGTTAATACTTCTTCAAAAAATGAAGATTGAAATTGTAGCTGACTTGGAGTTGCCGCATCAATCATCTGCTCGCCTTTAGCTGTTAGTGAGATTGTTTTAGTCTTCCAATTTTGCTTGCGTTCAATAAGTCCCTCTTTTTCAAGACGAGTAAGCATCCGAGACATACCACCTTGCGTCACTATCACTTTCTCTGCTAATTGGGATTGCGTTAACGGTGCATATGTCTTTATTTGTATTAGGACATCAAATTGTGCAGTCGTTATGTCAAAACGCTTTAAAAACTCATTGGAAAGCTGATTACTTTGATTTGTAAAGCGCATCATCCGAATCCACGTCAGTGATCCGAGCGTGTGTTTTCGCATTGCTTCCTCCCCCTCCTCTTATTCATCACTTTACAACGCAAGTGTTAAATAAGCAAGAAAAATATCTCGAATTCGAGATATTTTTCAGTGTGAAGCTCACACTATATAATGCCATGCGTGGTAATTGGATATAAGGTTCCTTTAAAGGCAAACGAAATTCTCCCTGTTTCTTCAGACACTACCAGGACAAGCGCATCACTTATTTCACTTAACCCTAATGCTGCTCGATGTCTTGTGCCTAATTTCTTTTCCCCCATATATATTTCTGACAGTGGCAGTACATTTGCTGCTGACTCAATTAGATTTCGGCTTACTAAAACTGCACCATCATGAAGTGGATTTCCAGGAAAAAAAATAGATTCTAATAAGGAATGCGTTACTTCTGCGCCAATATGAATACCAGGCTGTATTATCGATGCTACAGAATCCTCCCGTTCAATAACAATTAGTCCGCCGTGTCTTCTTTTAGACATATTTTGTACGCTATGCGAAAGCTCAGGATATTTTTCTGTAAACGGCGAAAGATAGCAATTCAAATAAAACGTAGCAGCCTTCATTTCAATTGTTACAAATTTCTCTTTTATTTTTTCAAAATTCCCAAGAAGACAGTTTGTATCAGTATCCATAGCTTCTACACTTTGCTGTAATGAATGAATGACCTGCAGAAGCTCTTCCTTTAAAGTTTGTTTCATTGGTGAAAAATCGCAATTTGTTGGATCCACAAAAACACCCCGCTTTTCAATTTTTTTATGAAACAACTCCTATTTATTTTTAGTTTCCCTATATGGAATTATTTTATTCGTCTTGAAATTTTTTATTAAACTCTTTTCTTGTAGATCAGATAAGCCCCGCTTCCAGAAAATGTAACTCTTATACAAATACAAAAAAGATGAATACGTTTCAGTTTCACGGAATTTTCAGATTAATATTCAACATTTCTAACTTTTTCTCTTATAATTAAATAAAGATTGGAGGTGCTTTATGAAAAGAACATCGTTGCTATCGCTATTATTTATATGTATGATTTCATCCTCTGTTCAAGCACTCTCTTGGGCTTATCCTTTTGTCGTTTGGAAAGGAAAGGTTTATGAAGTTAAACAAGAAGAATTTATTGAAGATAGTGAGATCGCTAAAGTTATAGGGGAAGTAAAGACCAAGCCAAATGATATGACAGGACAATATTACGGAGATGCCTCAAACTATTACCCAAAAGGGACAAAATATTATGCAATAAAACGAACATCGACTTCCAATGCAATTGCTGTAAAAGAAAATAATCGGTGGGTAAAGGCAGTCTTTGTTCATAAAGCACCTTTTCACATAATGAATATAATTTCTAACATCTACTTTATATCCATTGTTGTAATAATAGCGCTAATGATAATCGGAGTTATATTTTTCAGAACTAAAAAGTCTAAAAAGTGTATCCATTAGTTTATGCAATGAATACACTTTTTGTTCTAGCTTACATTTGTCCAGCACGAATTTTCTTGACAATACTGAATGTCGTATAGGCAGCGGCTGGTGCAAGTACTACAATAAAAATAAGCCAAACCGTTAAGTTGTCCGTAGCTTTTAATGTGTCATAATTTGAGATAACAAACACAATTAGACCAACAAGTAATAAATAGCTTAGCACATTTGGAAAAATAACAATTAAACGCAATAGTGCTGGTGGCATCTTTTGCTGATTCATATAAACCACTCCCCTTTACTAAATTATACAAAAATATACTATTAACCGCATTATAATTCTTTTATATTCCAAGTTTCTGTTCTACAACTTTTACTTCTTAGTATTTGTTAAAAAAATAAGAGCCTTGCTACACTTAATTGTAGTAAGGCTCTTTAAAGACTCTTATTTTGAGGCGTATGCATTCAAAAGTTAATTCGGCCAAAACATTGAATGCTTCATAATTATGATTGTTGTTGAAGCTTATTTTTAGATGGGACAAATAGAGTTAAAACAAATGCAATTATCGCTAAGATTGTCATGAAATAATAGGCATCACTTGAACCTAAGATGGAAGCAAGTGTACGAATGCCTTCAGCAGTAGCATTTGGTGTTTCTGCTAGCAATGTTTTCGCATGGTTTGTCGTTTGTGATGTAAAAATTGTAATAACGACTGCAGATCCAATTGCACCTGCAATTTGGCGCATTGTATTATTCACTGCTGTACCATGTGTGACAAGTGTCTTAGGTAAGGCATTTAAACTAGCTGTGTTCAATGGCATTGTGATAAAACTCAACCCTATACGTAGAGAAATGGTACGTATTATTAAAAAGCTATAGGCTGTTGTTTCTGTTAAATCTGTTACAACCCACATTGAAGGAATGACAAAAATCAAACCGATAATAAATAACGGCTTTGCACCAAAGCGGTCATACATTTTTCCTGTCATTGGAGACATAAAGGCATTTACAAGTGCACCCGGTAATAATAATAAACCAGCGTCTAATGCCGTAAATCCTCTTCCATTTTGTAAATATATTGGTAATAAAATCATATCCGCATACATCATCATTGTGACAATAATGTTGATGATGGACGTTAGCGTAAATAATTTATTGCTAAAAACAGATAAGTTAAGAAGTGGATCAGAAGATTTAATTTGGCGAAGGCAGAATATTGCCGTAGTCATTATTCCCACAAGTATAGAAGCGATTACTACTTTATCATCCCATCCATGGCTTCCTGCATTACTAAAACCATACAAAATAAGACCAAAGCCAATTGTTGATAAAATAACGCTTAATACATCTAACTTCGGTTTTGCTGTTTCTGAAACATTAATTAAATATTTCATCGCCATAATTATAATGATCACGACAAATGGGATTATTCCGATAAATAACCAACGCCATGAATAATAATCTATAACGAACCCTGCTAATGTTGGTGCAATGGCTGGAGCGAAAATAATAGCTAGCCCAATTAAGCCCATCATACTGCCTCTTTTTTCAGGAGGAAAAATAAACATCACGATGCTCATTAGCAATGGCATAATAATTCCTGCTCCTATTGCTTGAATCATACGACCTATTAGTAAAGTCGCGAAGTTCGGAGCTACTGCACAAAAAATAGAGCCTATTAATAAAAACAGCATTGAACTTATAAATAATTGGCGTGTTGAAAAACGTTTCATTAAGTATGCTGTAATAGGGACTAGCACCCCGTTTACTAACATAAAGCCAGTAGATAACCACTGAACGGTTGTAGCAGAAACGGAAAATACGTCCATTAAATTACTTAATGCAACGTTTAACAATGTTTGGTTTAGTGTAGATAAAAAACACCCTAAAATTAGTACTGTTAATAGTACTTTTTTATTTATTGATTCCGGCATTAATTTAGTCCTCTTTCCACTTGTTTTATTAACACTATGTCAATAAAATAGATAATAACATTTTTATTTTTTGATTCCTATTTACAATTTTTCAAGAAGTGTCAATTAAACAACAAAATTTAAAATACTATTAATTAACTTTATATTTAATAGATAAAGGAGAATTAAATTGACTACACAAAAAAAGCAAGACCCTCGATCTATTCGCTCTAAACGGGCCTTTAAAGAAGCGGTCGTAGAGATCTTGATTGAAAATCCTGATATTTCGAAACTAACAGTACAAAAAATAGCAAAACGTGCAGAGCTAAATCGAGCAACTTTTTATTTACACTTTTTAGATATTAACGATTTATTAAAGCAAGTAGTTTATGATATCTTCGACGACTTGTTGTCGAAAATGTCCCCTACCTTACAAATAGATAATTTAAATAATCAAGAACAATTAATTACGTTTTTAGATTACTTTTATAAGCATAGAAAAATTTTAGCTGTTCTATTTGAGCACCCTGGTTTCAATAAAAAGATGCATATGACATTAAAGGACTTGATTGTCATACAACGTAAAAGTGAAGGCGTAGATAGTACTAATACAACTTTATCAATGGATATTCTCGCATCTTCAATACTTGGGATCATCATGTGGTGGCTTAGAAATGGAGTTCATTTTAGTTCCGAATATATAGCCTCTCAAATTATTGAATTGTATCGATAATTATTCGTAACTACCTTATAAAATACTCTTTCTTACCTAGGGATCACTTCAAAATGTAGGTTTGTCTCGCTATTAAAGCATTTTGTTGCTGTCGCTGCGCTTTTGCACAGAAAAAACATTTGTTGCTGTCGCTGCGCTTTCGCACAGAAAAAACATTTGTTGCTGTCGCTGCGCTTTCGCACAGAAAAAACATTTGTTGCTGTCGCTGCGCTTTCGCACAGAAAACATTTGTTGCTGTCGCTGCGCTTTCGCACAGAAAAAACATTTGTTGCTGTCGCTACGCTTTCGCACAGAAAACATTCGCCTAATAAAGATAAAAGTACCCTTTAAATGAAGAGTCATTGAAAGGGTACTTTATGTGTTAAATTAATTTATTGTTATTCCATGTAAACACGGATTGATCGGATGTCAGGAAGGTTTGTGGAAAAACCTCCTGTGCATCTGCTAAAAATTTTGGTAAATCATGTGGTAAAAAACGGGCACTTAAATGGTTTAGCAGTAAATAGTTTGCTCCTGCTTGTTGTGCCACCTTTGCCGCTTCAACATTTGTAGAGTGTCCATAGTTCGCTGCTAAATCTGTCGTAGTACCATCAAAGGTCGCTTCATGAATAACGATATCGGCTCCATTAGCTAATGAAACAGCCTCTGAGCAGTATTTAGTATCTCCTAAAATAGTGAGCGTAAAGCCTTTTTTTGGCGGAGTCACAACATCTTTCGCATAAACAATGGTGCCATCCGAAAGCTCAATATCTTTCCCTGCTTTTAATTGTCCTAGCAAAGGACCTTTTGGAACACCAAGAGCCTGTGCTTTTTCCATTAATAGTTCGCCTGGCAAATCCTTTTGCTCAATACGGTAGCCAAAGCATGGAACTACATGTCGCAATTCACTTGCACTTACTGTAAAATGTTCATCTTCATAAATAATACCATCATGAACTTCAACAAATTGTAATGGATATGTTAAATGCGTCTTTGACAAGGCTAAGGTTTGCTCAATCCATTGCTGTAAACCTTGTGGGCCAAATATCGTTAATGGCTCGTCCCCGCCTTGAAATGAACGAGAGCTTAAAAAGCCAGGTAATCCAAAAATATGGTCACCGTGTAAATGTGTAATAAATATTTTCGTTACTTTACGTGGCTTTAACGATGTATGCAAAATTTGATGTTGGGTCGCCTCTCCACAATCAAAAAGCCACATTTCTCCCACTTCATCTAATAGCTTCACCATTAGAGCACTTGTATTTCGGTCCTTTGAAGGCATTCCTGCGCCTGTTCCTAAAAAATGTAGTTGCACATATGCCACCTCACTTCTATTTCTATATCGTTTATTGTACCCTATCGCTTCCAATAAAAAAAACCTTTGGTCACTAGTTTTGTCCAAAGGTTTCATAATTATTTCGGCTCCCATGATACGAGTGCCGCATGGAAATCATGACGATAATAATAACGCCCGTTCTTTTCCTCAATAAACGGCAAGAGCGATTCCTCAACATGCTCTCTATTAAAAGTATTATTTAATATTTTTTTACTTTGTGTTGTGACAAGCTGCTCATAGCTTTCATATTCATACACTCGTTCTAAAGGGATGATTTTGCACTCTGCATAAATGTCCATTTCATAGAGCAAATTTAAAAATTCTATATAATCTCTTCGTGGAAATTTAATATCGTAGCCATACTTTTCGTATAAAATTTCATAGTGGGGTTGAATCGGCCCTGTTGTCATGCCAATAATTGCACGCTTTTTAGCTAGACGATTCATATGGTAAAGTGCTGATTTGATTTCATACATACGATAAAAGCAATTGACACCAATGACGATATCGTGCATTTCTACTTCATCTTCAGCAAGGCTTTCCCATTTTGCATGAATATAGGAAACATGCTGCTTGTCTTCCATGCAATTTTCTAAATAGCTAAGAATACTTTCTGAGCTATCTACACATGTTAGCTTGCACACATGATCAGCTAGTGGAAATGTATAATTACCCCAGCCTGGACCAATTTCCAATACCGAGTCCTCAGATTGAATACTTTTTTTAATTTCTTGAAAATTTTTTGCAGCATAAGGATCTGTTTGTCCAGCCTTTTTACGTGCGATTGACTGTACCCAAAACTGCTCCTCTAGTTGATCATTGACCATTCTTTCAGGCATTTGGCCATGCCAGTCCTTCATACCTTCCTGCCATAACGCCTCATAATTAATAGCTAACGGTCCTTTTCTTGTCATACAGGTACCTCTATATTCATGATTTCATATACTTTTTTCATATCGAGATTAGCACGCACATGCTTTGCCAGCATATTGTAAGCGTCCTCTCTACGTTCCGCGTCACTTTTCACATCGCTTGGTAAAGCAGCGAGCCCCTTTTTCACGCGAATGTCGTTGACAAGCTGTCGTGTAAAGGTACGATTATGGAATAAACCATGGAAATATGTTCCGATCACTTGTTCATCAGCACTTACTGCCCCATCTACTCGTCCATCTGCAAGCTGTAAAAATGGTGAAACTTCATCACGTAAAATTTTTGTACGTCCTAGATGAATTTCATAGCCAGTAAACGTATCCTGTCCTCTTGTTCCTGTCATTTGAACTGTTTTTTTATCGCCAACAAAAACAGTTTCCATTGGCAATAAACCTAGACCTTGCGCTGAATCACCATTACCTTCTACTGCATCTGGGTCTAGTAACGTTTCGCCAAGCATTTGGAAGCCACCGCAAATGCCAATAATTTTTGTCCCTCGTGCGCGTAAATTTGCTATCGCATGATCGAAGCCTTGTGCCTTTAACCACGCTAAATCATCTATTGTACTTTTAGTTCCAGGTAGTATAAGTAAGTCGGGCGTGCCAAGCTCATTGACATTGCCAATTAAACGCACACCAACCTCTGGCTCATCAAAAAATGGATCGACATCCGTAAAGTTTGAAATGCGTGGTAAACGAATCATTGCCACATCCACTGCAAACTCCCCTTGCTTTGGTTTTTTAAAACGCAACGAAGATAGTGCTAACGAATCTTCAGCCTCAATATTGACATCTATATATGGTACAACTCCAAGGACAGGAATCCCCGTTTCACGCTCAACCCATTCAACGCCATCATCGAGTAATTCACGCATCCCTCTAAACTTATTAATAATCAGCCCTTTTACACGTGCACGTTCTGCATCGTCAAGTAATGCGAGTGTTCCAACAATCGATGCAAATACTCCGCCTCGATCGATATCAGCAACTAGCACAACCGCTGCATCTGCTAGATGAGCCATGCGCATATTTGCTATGTCACGGTCTTTCAAATTGATTTCTGCCGGACTTCCTGCACCTTCAAGAACAATGACATCATATGTATTTTGTAAAGTTCGTACTGACTTTTCAACGATCGGCATCGCTTCTTGAACGAATTGATTGCGATAGCTTTTGGCGTCCATATTTAAAAAATGTCTGCCATGAACAATCACTTCCGATACCATATCCTGCTTTGGTTTTAGCAATATAGGATTCATATCCGTAGTGGCGACAATTCGTGCCGCCTCTGCTTGTACACCCTGTGCACGGCCAATTTCACCGCCATCTTGAGTTACAAACGAGTTAAGGGCCATATTTTGTGATTTAAACGGTACTACCTTTAGCCCATCATCAGAGAAAATACGGCACAGCGCAGTACAAATCATACTTTTCCCTACATCAGAAGCCGTCCCTTGAATCATGATAGATTTTGCTGGCATAGTCTTTTCCCTCCTTTTTTTATAGTTGAAGTGCGGGTGTTCTTCTTGCTTTCGCGGGTATTCTGTTGCGATCCGCGAGTATTTCCCCTCAAAGCGCGAGTATTCTCACAAACGTGCGAAGTTCAACTTGATACACGGGGTTCAGCTTGCTTCCCGGGATTCTACCCCGTTCCGCGGGCATTCCCTCCAAAGTGGGGGTATTCTGCTTCGTTCCGCGAGTATTCCTCCCCAAAGCGCGAGTATTCTGCTTCGTTCCGCGAGTATTTCCCCTCAGAGCGCGAGTATTCTGCTTCATTCCGCGAGTATTTCCCCTCAAAGCGCGAGTATTCTGCTTCATTCCGCGAGTATTTCCCCTCAAAGCGCGAGTATTCTCACAAACGTGCTAAGTTCAACTTGATACATGGGGTTCAGCTTGCTTCCCGGGATTCTACCCCGTTCCGCGGGCATTCCCTCCAGAGCGGGGGCATTCTGCTTCGTTCCGCGAGTATTCCTCCCCAAAGCGCGAGTATTCTGCTTCATTCCGCGAGTATTTCCCCTCAGAGCGCGAGTATTCTGCTTCGTTCCGCGAGTATTTCCCCTCAGAGCGCGAGTATTCTCACAAACGTGCGAAGTTCAACTTGATACACGGGGTTCAGCTTGCTTCCCGGGATTCTACCCCGTTCTGCGAGTACCCACCGCTGCAAGAGGATCTAATTAGAATTCAAGACCTTTAACAGCTGGAATGCCTTCGTCATAATAATGCTTTGTCGCATCGATGGTTGATACTAAATCAGCCATTGCAATTAGCGCTGGATTGGCGCTACGGCCTGTTACAACTAAATGCATTGTAGATGGGCGCTGTTGAATAGCTTCAATGACTTCGGCTAATGGGAGCACATCATCGATTGGGAATTTTGTAATAGCAAGCGCATTGTTGAGCTCGTCTAATACGAGTACATCAATACTGTCGTCTTGCAGAGCGGCCTTTGTTTTTTTCCATGCCTTTGCTAACGCAGCGCGATGCTCCTCGGGTGTTTTTGTCCAAGTGAAGCCGATTCCCATTTGCTCCATTTCTACGCCAAGCTTCCGAAGAGCAATTTGCTCACCGTATGTACGCTCTGGTGATTTAATAAATTGCATGTAACGCACCTTTAGGCCTCGACCTACTGCGCGTAATGTGACACCAAGAGAAGCTGTTGTTTTGCCCTTCCCTTCACCTGTATAAACTAAAAGCAAGCCTTTTCTAGCCATTCTTTAAGCCTCCCTTAAAGCCATGTTGTTTTTTCTTCAAATGAGGTACGTTTCTTGTCTTTAAGCTCCTGCTCTTCTGGGTAGCCAATAAAGATCGTTCCTACTACTTTTTGTGATTCACTTGCGCCAATGAATGCGTGCATACGCGGGTCATGAACAAGCCCTACACCACGTGTACGCCATACGAAGCCAAGTCCTTGCTCCTCTGCGGTAAGCCACATAGACATAATAGCGCTACATACAGCAAAGACATTATCTGCTGTCGCATCAGCATCGTCTTCTACTATATCTGCTGTCACAACAATGGCCACAGGCGTTGTTTGAACAACTTTTAACGAGCTTTCCACTAAATTTGGTTTTGTTGGGAATCGCTCTTGCAAATAAGCATTTGCCATTTCCTCGTAGCGTTTCATCGCATCGCCTTGAATAACATAAAAATGCCAAGGTTCGCGCATACGGTCATTTGGAGCATAAGTTGCTGCTTGTAAAATTTGCTCGATTTTTTCTTTTTCAACAGGCTGTGTCGTGTAATTGCGAATCGCTCGACGATTTTTTAAAGCCTCGATTACTGTCATGATGTGTTTCCTCCCTATGCTCAAATAACTTTTGTCTTTATGTAAGGCCTAGTCCCTGTTCTTCAAACCATTGAATTTTGTCACGTACATTGACGACTTCGCCAACGACGATCATGGAAGGATTATGATAGCCTTCTCGTTCAATAATGCTTGCAATTTCATCAAGCTGTCCTGTAATGGTACGCTGTTGCTCTGTTGTTCCCCACTCAATAACGGCCACTGGAGTAGTTGCTTTGCGACCATTTTCGATGAGCTTTCTAGAAATATAAGCAATATTACCAACACTCATATAAAAGGCGACTGTATCGATGCCTGTTGCAAGTGCTGGCCAATTTAAAAAGTCCTGTCCTTTTTCCTCACGACCATGCCCTGTTACAAGCGCAAAGCTTGTTGCAAAATCACGGTGTGTTACAGGGATGCCGGCATACGCTGGGGCAGCAATTCCAGCTGTAATACCTGGCACAATTTCATAAGCAATACCATGACTTTTTAAAATTTCCGCTTCTTCTGCACCACGACCAAAAACAAATGGATCGCCACCTTTTAATCGTGTGACAACCTTGCCTTCCTGCGCTTTTTCGACGAGTAATGTATGAATCTCATCTTGAATTAAGTGATGCTTACCAGGTAATTTACCACAGTACACAAGCTCAGCATCTTTTTTCGCAAACTCTAGTAATTTCGGGTTCACAAGACGGTCATATGCAATGACATCAGCCTTTTGAATACATTCGAGCCCGTATACTGTAATGAGCTTTGGATCTCCTGGTCCAGCTCCAACTAAATACACTGTTCCGTCTTTCATCGCGCTTCTCCCATCAGTATTTGTTGTAAAAATGCTTCACGTCTATCAATCTCTCCACTACGTGTCCATTCTAGTAGGTTTGGTTCAAGTAATGCTTGTAAAGCGGTACGTCTTTGTGAGCCTTTTTCAAACTTAGCAGCAATCATTAAACGTGCCTGCTGTAGGAAGCATACATAGTCATCATAAACGTCATCAAATTGCTCTTCGAGATCAGCTTTGATTTTACGCGCTAGTGCTGGACTGGCACCTGACGTTGACACTGTTAACACTAAAGGACCACGGCGCACTGTTGCTGGCGTTATAAAGTCGCTTTCAGCCTGTGCATCTGCACGGTTGATGAGCTGCCAATGTTGAGCTGCTTCTTGGACAGCCTCATTTACTGACGTATCATTTGTCGCTGCAATGATGAGCGATGCATCATCTAAATCACGCGCTTCAAATTCTTTTTCACGCCACGTAATTTGCCCTGACTCAGCAAGAGTCAGTAAGGATTCATCTAGAGTTGGACTGACAACGACAATATTAGCTTTAGCTGGAAGCAGTGAAGCTACCTTCTGTGTTGCTACATGCCCTCCTCCAACAATTACTACGGTTTTATATTCAATATTGATATGAATAGGAAAATAATTAGTCATGATTTTTCACCTTCTTACAAGCTGTTAACCAATTGTCAACAAGCTTTGGGTTAGATACGAAATGAAAATGCGTATAGCCAGCTACTAAATTCCCTGCTTGGTAGCCCTCTTTCTTGTTACCAAAGCGCCCCTTCGTTTCATAGGCCGGCGTATTATGTGAGCCGCTATATTTTGAATAGTGGAATTCATGTCCCTTAGCTTCTTCATCTGTACCAATTAAAAAATTATTTGGTGTGCCAAAAATTTCACGGTAGCCGAGAGCCGCTAGTTTTGTTTGCATTGCTACTTCTCCCGGAATAACACCAACCATGTCATAACGGTCACCATTGCTATTCGTAATAGCCTCCGTCAAATACATAAAGCCACCACACTCAGCTAATGTTGGAAGACCTTTGGCAATTGCTTCACGAATAGACTTTTTGGCATCTGAATTATCCGCCAAAATATCTGCAAATTCTTCAGGGAAGCCCCCACCTATATACAATCCGTCTGCTGTAGCCGGAACAGGCTCATTCGCAAGTGGAGAGAAAAATTGAAGCTCGGCTCCTTTTGCACGCAGTAAATTCAAATTCTCTTCATAATAAAAGTTAAACGCGGCATCCTTTGCTACAGCGATGCAAATATTTTGAGATGGTTGTTCCGCAAATAGTTGCCCTGATTCTTGTAGAACAGGAGCCTTTGTTAATTCAAGCAAATGATCTAAATCAATGGTGTCAGCCATTAGAGCGCCTAGCTTATCAAAAAATGTATCGAGTTCTCCTCGTTCGATGGCAGGGACTAATCCTAAATGACGACTAGGAATATCAATCCCTTCCTCTCGCTTCAAATAGCCGATGACAGGAATACCACACTCCTGCTCAATAGCAGCCTTCGCAATCTCATAATGACCGACACTTCCGACTTGGTTGGCAATGACACCAACGATATTCGGTTGATCCGACAACAATTGAAAACCTTTCACAACTGCCGCTACACTTCGTGCCATACTTGCACAATTGACAATTAAAATAACAGGACTCTCTGTGACAACACTATTGTCTGCTGCAGAGCCAGCATCCGATAGCGGACTTTTGCCATCATAAAAGCCCATAACTCCTTCAATAATGGAAACATCAGCATCTTTGCTTGCGCGCGCGACTATATCACGCACTGCTTCATGTGAAAACATCCAGCTATCAATATTGCGCGATACCCTTCCTGTTACGGCAGTATGATAGGTAGGGTCAATATAATCGGGACCACATTTAAAGCCTTGCACAATTTTGCCCTTTTCTTGTAACGCTTTCATGAGTCCAATGGTAAAGGTTGTTTTACCAACTCCACTACCAGTACCAGCAAGTACAAAGCGATTCGTTTGCATAGGCTTCCTCCTTAAAATGTTAATCTAGCAACTGAGATTGTAGCATTGCCCGATTTTTTCTTTTCTAGCACAAGCGACTCGACCTGCGCATAACGCATCGCTGCAGGCTCACTCACCCCGTATGCTCCTGTATATTTAAATACGGTTTCCGAAGGTGATGGGAAATCAATTTCATTTAATTCCGCCGGTGAATATGTTACAAACTCCCAATCGTATTTCTTCGTTATTTCTAGTAGGCATTGCTCGTCCTTCTTTAAATCAATCGTGCATAGCGCTTTCACACTTTTTTTCGAAAGCTTCAGCTCTGCAAGAGTTTCATCAATGACTTGCTCAATTTCTTCCACAGCTGTTCCACGATTACAGCCCATGCCAAGCACGACCGATTTTGGTCGATAAATGACACCATTTTCAAGAAGTACTTCTTCCTCCGGGTCAATGATGCGGTCAGTAATCAGCAGAGTAGCATGTGGTTTCGCTTCAATCGCAGCATATGTTGACGGATACATTTTAATTTGTTCTGGCATCGCTGTATCACGCATCCACCAGTCACGTTCCCCAGTTTCCTGAACGATTGCGACGTGCTCCTCGTTGACAACAGAGGCACTGACAGGTGTTAGTTTGTCGGCGCTATCCCATACCCAGCCAAAACGTGCACCAAATAAATCAACCGGAATGGTCTTTTGCACATCTGAGGCTGTTGTAATAATCGGATTTGCTCCAAGTGCTGCAGCTACTTCATGTGTCAGTTCATTGGCGCCACCTAAATGTCCCGATAACACGCTAATTACGTTTTCACCACGATCGTCAATGACAACAACGCCTGGATCTGTCTTTTTATCCTTTAAAATCGGTGCTATCATGCGTACAACTGCACCGAGTGAAATGATTAAAATTAAGCCTTTATATTGCTTAAAAAGAGTAGGCAACAGTAAACGCACAGTACCTGTAAACATCTGAATATGCTTTTCTGCTTCATCACCCTGCTCGAATTTACTCATGTAATATAAGTCGCTCGCAGCAAAGGTTTGCTGCAAGCGACGTCCAATTTGAACACCGTGCTTTGTAATGGCGACAACTGCATAAGGATTTCGTTGGTCAACCTCTGGCAATACGCCCTCTTGTAACTCAATCACTAGTCTTCACGCCTTTTCTAAAGCCATGTGTAAAAGTAGCATCATATAATTTCGAACGATATTGATCTTTATCATGAATATCTGGATCTAATGCCCAGCCAGCTAAAATCATCGCATGCTTACGAATACCGTTTACACGCATGGCTTCATCCAGTTCAATTAATGTTGTACGTACGATTTTTTGATCTGGCCAAGAAGCTCGTTGAATAACAGCTACTGGTGTATCATCAGCCCAGCCAGCATTTTGTAATTCTTTTACTATTTTCTTTGTTAACGTTGCGCTCAGGAATAAGGCAATTGTACAATGATGACTTGCTAAATCACGTAGCTTTTCAAATTCTGGTACAGGAGTACGTCCTTCGGCACGCGTTAAAATAAGTGTTTGTGTTAAGTCAGGAATAGTTAATTCTGCCCCAATTGCCGCTGCAGAAGCGAAGACAGAGCTAACACCAGGAATAACCTCGTAACCAATACCTTCTTTTTTTAATAGTGCCACCTGCTCCATGATGGCTCCATACATCGCAGGGTCCCCTGTATGCATACGAGCTACCACTTTCCCCGCATTGACACGATCTACCATAGTCGCTACCATTTCCTCTAAATGCATACCTGCCGTACGAATAACCTCTGCATCTGGTCGTGCCTTTGCAATAAGGTCCTCACTCACTAAAGAATCTGTATACATTACTACGTCCGCTGTTTGTAGCATATGTAAACCCTTCACTGTAATTAAATCTGGATCACCAGGACCAGCGCCGACAATATATATTTTCTTCATTATTTACGCACCACCATTAACGTTAAATATTCTAAATCGACACCGTCTAGCTCGCGTACATCCCAAATAATCTCTTCGTCTGACGTTACCTTTGTTACGACTGATGCCTTATCAAGTAAATCTAAATCACGAAGCACCTCAAGCATTAAATCAATAACCTTCGCTACTTTTATGAACACCACTGCATCGTGACTTTCAATCGCTTCACGCATCGCCTCATAGTTATCATGGGCAGGGACAATGGCAACACGATCATCGCCATCTGCCAGCGCAATGCCAAGTCGTGATGCTGAACCGTTGAACGAAGAAATACCAGGAACTGTTTGAATTTCAACGTCCGGGTGCATGTCCTGCATAAGCTTCATCATATGGATGAACGTACTATATAATAATGGGTCACCTTCTGTAACAAATGCGACATCCTTACCTTCTTTTAATTTTCCATAGACAAGTTCCACTGATTTCGTCCATTCGCGTTCTAATACAGCTTCATCTTTTGTCATTGGAAATACTAGGCCAAGCATGTCCTTTTCTTCTGGGTTAATGTAGACATCTACGATACGATGTGCATAGCTTTTACTGCCTTTTAGTTTTTTCGGATAGGCAATAACAGGCGATTCTTGAATGATACGGAATGCCTTAACTGTAATTAACTCTGGGTCGCCAGGACCTACGCCCAAGCCATATAAAATACCAAGATTACTCATGATTTTCTTCCTTTCGATATGCAGAAATAATGTAAATTGGATTTAATGGGACAAAACGTGTCATATCTAATATTGGTTTACTGCGCGCAAGCTGTGCCTGCAAGATGTCTACAGCAAAGCCACAAGACTTAAACGCTTCGACTGCTTTATATAAATTTTCAATGGTTGCAGCATTCAAGACAATACGACCATTTGGCTTTAAGCGTGTACAGCACAATTGTAATAACTCCACCATTTCTCCTCCCGTGCCGCCGATAAAAATCGCATTCGGGTCAGGGAAGTTTTCAAGTCCTGCTGGCGCTTTACTATGAATAGCAGTAATATCTACACGGAACTTTTGCTGATTTTGCAGGCAATTTTCTAAATCTGGAGCGTTTTTCTCCACGGCAAATATTTGACCTTCTGGCGCAAGCTTGCCTGCCTCAATCGCCATCGAACCCGTACATGTCCCAACGTCCCAAATAGTGCTATCCTTTTGCAGTTGCATCGCTTGTAAACTTAAGACACGAATTTCTTTTTTCGTAATCAGCCCTTTGTCTGGCTTACGCTGTGAGAATTCTTCATCATCGATACCGAGTGCATAGCGTTTCGGTTCTGAAGTTTGCTGTAAAATGACAACATTTAATGGAGAAAAATCAGCCATTTCTAATTCATCAAGCGAATACCAACCGAATTTTTCATTTGTGCCCTGTAAATTTTCTGCGACAAATGCACGGTACTCTGTCATGCCAAAGTGCTTTAAATAACGTGCCAACTCATTCGGATTATTCTCTGCATCTGTTAGCAATGCCACTTTCTTTTTACCATCAATTCGTTGTGCTAAGCCTTTCATGGAGCGCCCATGAATACTTGTAACATAAGCATCCTGCCAGCTTTCCCCCATCTTTGAAAAAGCAAGCTGCACAGAGCTCATATATGGATAAACGTCAATGTCTAGCTTTTTCGCTAAATAACCACCGATTCCGTAAAATAATGGATCACCTGACGCTAAAATAACTGTATTTCTTGTTTCTGCAGATAACCTTTCGACAAGCGCTGAAAGACCACCTTTAATCAACATTTTTTCACCAGTGAAATTCGGGAAAAATTCTAGAACACGCTCTCCACCAACAAGTACCTCACAGTCTTCAATCCACTGTACATATTGTGGTAGTAAGCTTTCTTGTCCGTTATCCCCGATCCCAATCAATTTCATCGATCGATGCAATGTCATCAGCCCTTCCTAATAATTGTCCCTGCATCGAATAGATCGATGTGGAAAGCGTTAAACCGCCCTTAATATGATGTAATGAAGAATAACAGCAAGCTTCACATAAGTGGTTGAAAAATGCATCATAGCCCTTTTCTGCCATAATTTCTCCGACCTGTGAAGCAGTGTTTGCCTCTCGTACGTTTGTAACGGTTTCTTCATCTGCACCTATATCCACTGCTAATTGTGCTAAAAAGTTAAAATCAATAGGAGCACTTTTGGAGTGCACCATCATGACACCTTGTGCCACCTTCGAGAATTTCCCCATCATACCAACAAGCGATACTTGCTTCATACCAAGTCGTTTACAATGCTTTAATGTAAAGCCTACAAAATCGCCCATTTCTATAAACGCTTCCTCTGGCAAATGAGGGTACTGTGCCATCCCATACTTTTCACTGCGGCCACCAGTCGTCACAACTAGATGCTCACAACCAGCCTCTTTTGCAACACTAATCGCTTGGACAATGCTGGCCATATAGGCGGAACTCGAAAAAGGCACGACGGTTCCCCTTGTACCTAAAATGGAGATGCCTCCAATAATACCAAGTCTCCCATTTAACGTTTTTTTAGCAATTTCCTCACCTTTAGGGACGGAAATAACTACGTTAACGCCTCGTTTAATTTGAAATTCATCAAGTACGCCTTGTACAGTACTATGAATCATCTTCCGTGGTACTGGATTGATGGCCGCTTCTCCGACAGGTACTGGTAAGCCGGGCTTTGTTACACGCCCGACACCAATTCCACCGTCCAGATGAATACCTGGTATATCCGACCAGCTCACCGTGCCGATAATGAGTGCTTTATGTGTTGCGTCTGGGTCATCACCAGCATCTTTAATCGTTTCACAGCTGACAGCATCCTGCTGAAATGTACATTTTTCTATCGTAAAGGTCGCATCTCGCCCAATCGGTAAATGAATAGTACTTGTTTCTTGCTCTTCATTTGTAATTAAGGCAAGTAATGCGGCCTTCGTTACTGCAGTTGCACAGGATCCCGTTGTATAACCGTGACGCATGTCTTTGGGATCCTTTTTTGGCTTCCGCTCCACTATTTTTTCGCCTGTTCATCCGCTAAAAGTGAGACAGCATTCAATGCGGCAACCGTCACTGTACTACCGCCTTTACGACCAACATTTGTAATATACGGAATACCTTCTAGTTTTAACAGCTCTTCCTTCGATTCAGCAGCTGACACGAAACCAACGGGCATACCGATAATTAAATCTGGTTTCGCTAAGCCTTCTTTAATTAAACGAATTAATTCAAGTAATGCTGTTGGTGCATTCCCAATTGCATAGATGCCACCTTCATGTAATTTAGTAGCCTTTTGCATAGAAATAATTGCACGTGTTGTGTTTTGTTTTTTCGCCTCAATCGATACGTCTTCATCAGCAATATAACAGTGTAAATCGCCACCATGCTTTTGGAAGCGTTTTTTCCCTGAACCACTTTCGATCATTTGCACATCTGCAATGACATGGCGACCAGCAAGGATTGATTTAATACCGGCCTCAAGTGCTCCTGGTGTAATAATAACGCTACGTCCTAATTCAAAGTCAGCAGAAGCGTGAATGATACGACGAACAACTTTCCACTCATCCTCTGAGAAGTTATGCTCGCCCATTTCCTCTGCAATAATTGAAAAACTGTAATCGTAAATTTTATCTGGGTCTACTGTTAAAGGTTTGAAATCTGTTTTAAAATCCATCTGAATGGCCTCCTAAAGTGTGTTTTGTACAGCTTGTAATACATCTTCAAATGTAAAATATTGCTGTCCGTATTTTATATTTGGTCTTGCAATTAAAATCGTTTCAATGCCACATGCAAGGGCAGCGTCTAGCTTTTCATCCACCGAGCCAACCTTGCCGCTTTCTTTCGTGATCATCAATGTCACATCATATTGACGAAAGAGGGCTTCGTTTAATTCCTTTGAAAAAGGGCCCTGTATGGCAACAATATCTCTTTGTGCCACACCAAGTGCTTCGCATTTTTCCATATTATCGAGTCGAGGAAGCATACGCGCAATCACTCGTGTATTTTCTAAACCATGTAATACCTTCGTAAAGGTTGCTAGCGTTTTACTGCCCGTCGTTAGCATAATGACACCACGTATTTCCGCTGCTAAATGGGCAGCCTCCTCATAATCTTTCACTACCGTAATTAGTGGATGGGCATAATGCTCATGAGCACGTTCATAGCGAATATAAGGAACATTTGCTAGCTCAGCTGCCGCCATGGCATTTTTTGAAGCTTCTTCAGCAAATGGATGAGAGGCATCTACAACTAAACGGTACCCTCGCTCCGTAATAATCGTCGCCATTTCATCCGCTGTTAAACGACCGATTAAATAAGGAAGGCCTACTTCTGCCAGGCTAGAAGCAGCTGATTCAGTAACGACCGTTGCTGTCACAGCATAACCTGCTGACTGGATTTCAAGTGCTAGATTCCTAGCATCGCTCGTCCCTGCTAACATGAAAATCATTTCACTGGCTCCTCTTCATGATGGTGATGATGGTCGTGATCGTGATCATGGTGATCGTGATGATCATGATCATGTCCATGATCGTGGTCATGATGGTGATGATGATGCGCATGTCCATGCACTGCCGCATAAGCACGATAATTTTCTAAATCTTGCATACCTGTTGATGTACCATTCACAGCTTGCTCAATACGCTCTAATAGCACATTTTGTAAACGCTCATGATAGCCAAAATAGTTAGCAATTTGAATATCACATTCAGGATATTTTTCGTTAAATTGCTTACACATACCATTCATTCGTTCCATTAGGATACCTGTGAATAAAAAGTACGGTAGCATAATGACTTTTTTAGCACCCAGCTTCACACAGCGCTCTATTCCTTCTTCAACACGCGGATCTGTGACGCCCATAAACGCGCTTTCTACATACTGAACCGGGAGTTTTTCCCATAACAAACGTGTAATTTTATAAAAATCACCATTTGCATATGGGTCACTACCGCCTCGTGCAATTAATAAAATGGCAGTATCCTTCTGTTCTTCTTCCGCATTAAAGCCGATTTCTGCTAAACGATCTTCTAAAATCGCAAATATTTCTTCATGGATACCGATTGTTTGACCATATGTGAACGTTATATTCGGATAATGCTCACGCGCATGTTCGATTTCTGCTGGAATATGCATTTTTGAATGTCCAGCATGAAGAAGGATAATCGGAATAACGTGTACCTCTGTAGCACCCTTCTTCACACAGTTCGTAATACCTTCTTCAATGTTCGGCGAAGCGAACTCTAAAAAACATGTTTCTACTAAAAAGCTATCATCAATACGAGGTGTCATTTGCTCGATAAACGTGCGTACCTCATCATTTCCTGCAGCTAAACGGCTCCCGTGGCCGACAAATAAAATTGCTTTCATCTTATTACTCCTCACTAGTCGCCGCATGGAGCGGGCTCTACTTTTATTTTTGAAGACATATCCTGATACGTAAAATGTAATATCTTTTTCACACGCTTGAAGTATTTAAACAAACGTTCATTTGGATGTGCATTTGCTTTATATTCTTCGATAATATCGGTAATAAGTGGGATGAGCTGTTCAGGCTCTAATCCCTCAACAACTGGCTGGGCCGCATGTGCTGTACGACCAACCGGCTTGGCACCAATAAAAACATCAAATTTACTTTTACGATAAACAATGCCAATATCATCAAATACTGCTCGATAACATGCCATACCGCAGCCGTTAAAGCCGATATTTAATGTTTTCGGTAACGACATACCACCAAGCTTTTCTTGAATTTCTTCCGCATATGGAATCGAATCGAACTTTTCTCCATAACAGAAGTCACAAGCCTTTAACGATAGCACGTCACCAATTGGTGCTAGTAAAAAGCCAACTTCACGAAGCTTTGCGGTAACCTCTTCAGGCTCGGACGTTGGAACTTTCAAATGAATTTGATGGTCTGGTGTATACTCCATCGTTCCTTCCTCACCAACTACCTCAGCCAACGTCATCATTTGTTGAGGACTAAAGAACTTATTGGCAACCCCAGGACTAACCGCTAATTCAAAAATAGATTCGATTTTTTGTTGAACACGCTTAGGTGTTACTTTCACCGCGCTTGTTCCCTTTACCATAGTAAGAGCAGCTGTCGCCATTTCAAGTGACGATTTTTTAGGCTTTTGTTGTGGTGTTATGGCTAAACTGGGCTTAATACGATTGGCATTAGGATCTGTCGCAAAATCATTACGTGCTGCTCCTGTTTCTTGATTCATCGCCCATGGTTCATTTTCTTCTTTAAGTCGTTGATGTGGTCGTAACGGTTGTTTTTCCTCACCAAGTGTATATTTACGCTGATAACCACGTGGCGTAATCATTTTATTGTCGTAGAAGAATGTTGTTGAATTCCCGATAATAACCGTTGTTAACATGCCGATATCATGTTCAAGCATTTCTGCTAAAGTAGTCATCGTTATTTCCTGACGGTCACGATACGCGCTTTTCACAAGTCCAACTGGTGTATCTGGCGAACGATATTCCAATAAAATTCGTTGTGCCTCTACAATTTGTCTCGTACGACGTCCACTTTTCGGGTTATAAAGAGCAATAACAAAATCCGCCATTGCTGCTGCTTCTACTCGTTTTGCAATTAAATTCCAAGGTGTTAAGTGGTCACTTAAACTAATGGTACAGGCGTCATGCATAATGGGAGCACCTAGTAAACTGGCACATGAATTAATAGCTGAAATACCTGGAACAATTTCTACCTCGATACCAGTTGCTTCTGTCCAGCCTAGCTCGATTAATACCTCATACACTAATCCTGCCATTCCATAAACCCCGGCATCCCCACTGGAAATGACCGATACGATACTTCCAGCCTCTGCTTGACGCACCGCTTCTTGCGCACGTGAAACTTCCTCTGTCATACCAGTACTAATAATCGACTTTGCACTAACTAAATCCTGAATCAGTTCAACATAAGTTTTATAGCCTATAATCATATGACTTTGTTGTAGTGCCTCCACAGCACGAGTCGTAATATGTTTAAAGTCTCCAGGGCCAAAGCCAACTACGAAAATCTTACCTTTTTGAGCCATTTTGTTACCCCTCTTTCACCTTTTCAATGCCTTTAATGGCTGTTGTTTGTGCTGTACGCTGCAACGAACCTTCACGCAATGTAAAAACATGCTCATTATGTAACGCTTCATGATTTAAATCTTGTACAAGTACTCTCGCATGCTCCTTCGTTGGCACTCGGTACCAATTGCCCTGAGGATATGCAATGACAACACAAGCATCCTTACACCTGCCATTACAGCGGGTCCTTGTTGTATGTATCTCCTTATCAAGCTCCAGTAACTGTATTTCATCACGAATTGCCTGTGTAATGTCCTCAGCATCTTTTTTCATACAACTACTACCATTGCAAATAAAAAGATGTGTTTTCATCCCCTCTAAATTCCAAGTTGTCATAGTCGTTCTCCCCTCATATGCTTTTAGGAAAAAGAAAAACCTTTACTCTAGACGAAGAGTAAAGGTTTAGTAGAAGCCAAATAAAAACGAATATATACTGGTACTCGCTTTCGCTTCAACTTCTCCCTCCGAAAAGTTTGCTTGCATCATCACATAAGCAGGTTTCCTGACTTAAGCTTCCTTTTACTTTCGCGCCTTCCTAAGTTTTCACTAGTGGCATCCGCGATTTCATCAGCTATTACAGTAGCGGGGGCTGTATCGGACTTTCACCGATTTCCCTATTATCTTGAATATTCAAGCACTTATGGATGTTTTATATGAATTATATGGTTTTTTTGTAATTGAAAACTGTTTCTATCATAGCTTATTTTTTTAAAATTTCAATATTTCTTTCTTAATTTGTGACAATTTTTTTAAAATTCCATAGAAAAATGCGACATCCATTTTCTATTTATCTAAATTTTCGACATAGACACCCAATTTAAAATTTTTTCACAAAAGGGATAGCATATATATGGAAATTCGTGTTACACTTTGTCGTGAAATCTCACAACTTCATCTTTTTTTCGGTGTGAAATGTTCAGCATTTCGCTTAAAAGGGAAGCCGGTTTAAGTCCGGCGCGGTCCCGCCACTGTATTAGGGAGTTTTATAGATAATGTCACTGTCCAAAGGATGGGAAGGCCTATAAAACGTTGAACTAAAGCCAGGAGACCTGCCGAAAAATATGTGATCGTTTCAACCTACGAGGATGGGTGTGCGGCTTAGCAGATTAGAATTTTATTTGCTTTTTTAGCTATGCACTTTTCCACTATCGGAGAAGTGCTTTTTTTCGCATACTTTTTCTAAAAATTTTAATGTAAGGAGGAGAGATTTTTGAAATTTTCAGGTTGGAAGCTTAGTTATTTTTTATTGGCATTTTTATTCGTACCAAATCGTGCATTTGCGATGCATATAATGGAGGGCTTTTTGCCAATCGAATGGGCGATTTTTTGGTGGGTCATTTCGATTCCATTTATTATTTTAGGATTACGTTCTATTCGTAAAACCATTGATGAAAATCCTGAAACAAAAATGATATTAGGGCTTTCGGGTGCCTTTGCCTTTGTACTTTCTGCCTTAAAAATCCCTTCTGTAACAGGAAGTTGCTCGCATCCTACAGGTGTTGGACTTGGAACAGTTCTTTTTGGACCATTAGCGATGAGTGTTATCGGGACAATCGTATTATTATTCCAATCTTTACTGTTAGCGCATGGTGGGCTTACAACATTAGGGGCAAACACTTTTTCTATGGCAATTATGGGTCCTATTATCGCCTACTATGTATTTAAGGGCTCACAAAAATTGGGACTATCCTTTTCCATTGCTGTCTTTTTAGCAGCAATGCTTGGTGACTTAGGTACATATATTGTCACTTCTGTCCAATTAGCTCTTGCCTTCCCTTCTGAGGTCGGAGGCTTTATGGCTTCATTCACTAAATTTGCTGGTATTTTTGCGTTAACACAAATTCCTCTTGCTGTTAGTGAAGGAATTTTAACAGTGATCGTTATGAACTTTCTGAAAAAATACAATGTGAGTGAACTAAAAGCTCTACGTGTGTTCTCTGCAAAGGAGGCTCACTAAAATGAAAAAAAACTTACTGCTCATCGCCATTGTTGTGTTGTTAGCAATCGTTCCCCTGTTTATTCAAAAAGGTGCTGAATTCGAAGGGGCTGATGGCGAAGCGGAAGCAGCAATTAGTGAAATAGATGCTAGCTACGAGCCATGGTTTGAAAGCTTATGGGAACCACCAAGTGGTGAAATTGAAAGCTTATTATTCGCACTACAAGCTGCTATCGGTGCTGGTTTCATCGGGTATTTCATCGGCTTAATGCGCGGCAAACATAAAGAAGGTTAAACGCTATGTTACTCATTGATAAGTATGCTTATTTGAATAAACTAGCGTCTGTTCATCCGCTAGAAAAAATGACGTTATCCCTTGGACTGCTTTTATTGTCGCTTATCATGAGAGATGAACGAATTTCACTCATTACATTTATTGTGATGAGTGCTTTTATCATTTTAGGCGCAAAAATCCCTGCTAAATATTACGCAAAGTTATTGTTGCTACCTGGATTTTTTTTACTATCAAGTTTAGTATCCATTTTAATTTCTATCGCGCCAGCGACAAACAGGCTTCCTTCAAACATTTGGTCATTTTCTCTTCATAATTGGACAATTTTTGTCAGCAGTGCAAGCCTAGTAACAGCGCAGCAGCTTTTTTTCATCGTCCTTGGCAGCATTAGCTGTTTGTATTTTTTAATTCTCACAACATCAGTCCAATCTATTTGTTACGTCTTACGACAATGGCGACTCCCAACTCTATTTGTAGAGTTAGTAGAGCTAACGTATCGTTTTATTTTTATCTTTTTAGACAGTATGCAAAAAATTCATCTTGCCCAACAGGCTCGTCTGGGATACAGCTCCCCTATGCAGTGGCTTCGATCGGTATCAATGCTAATTGCAGCTTTATTTGTCGAGATGTTCCAACGCAGTCGTGAGCTAAACAATGCAATGGAAGCACGTGGTGGCGAAATGGTCTATTGGCAGGATGATGTTCCCTGTAACACGAAAAATTGGATAGGTATTGCTGCTATTTTTATACTCCTCATCATTTATGGAGGTTTTTTCTGATGACAGATTTATACTTTGATTTAACACATTTATCCTACGCTTATGCAGATGGAACTCATGCCTTAACAGATATTACACTTCAAATTCCAAAGGGAAAAAAAATCGCTTTACTTGGTCATAATGGAGCCGGGAAATCAACGTTATTTCAGCATTTAAATGGTATTTTGAAGCCTACCGCTGGAAGTATCTCCTTTTGTGGCAATGAACTGAACTATAGTAGAAAAGCATTAAAAGAATTACGCCAACAGGTTGGTATTGTTTTTCAGGATGCAGACAACCAGCTTTTTTCCGGCACAGTTAAGCAAGATATTGCATTTGGTCCTTTGAATCTTGGCTGGACAACTGAAAAAATCGAGGAAAAAATTGCGTGGGCTGTCGCTCAAACCGAAGTCGAAGCATTGCTAGATAAACCGATCCATTTTTTAAGTGTTGGTCAGAAAAAACGTGTCGCAATGGCAGGCGTACTTGCAATGGAACCTTCCGTTTTATTATTAGATGAACCGACAGCTGGACTAGATAATTATTATAGTGCACAAGTTTTACAGTATTTAGCTATGTTAGAAAACGGGGAACGAACAATATTATTGGCAACGCATGATATCCCCTTAGCCTATGAATGGGCAGATCAAATCATCGTGATGGAAGCTGGGAGAATTATTTACAATGGAGATCCAGTAGCAATGTTCTTCCAAGAGGATTTGCTTGAAAGAGCCCATCTTGAACGCCCATGGGTCTTTGAAATGGCCGTTGCCTTACAAAAGAAAAAGTTATTTGAGAAAAACATAAAAATGCCTCGTTCGAAGAAAGATTTACACAGACTTATTGAGCGGCTTTAAGATAATTTGTCCATATTTGGTACTTTTCAATTGTAGTAGAATCCACGCTACTACTCCAAACGCACAAATCGAGTAGGATGTACCCTATGGTCCTTTGAGGATTTTTGACTTCCCTTCTACATATTTTTATAACGAGGAACGTGGTAAAATATAGAATGGTACTTTTGGAAAAATATATACTTATTACGAAACTTTTCTATCGTTCATTCGTAATAGTATAGATGTCACAAATATTTGGAACACCCAAGGAGGGAATACAGTTGAAAAACTGGAAGAAAAAATCAGTAGCTTTAGTTGCATCCGCAGCACTAATGGTTCCTGCTACTTCTGCCTTTGCTGAAGCACCACAAAAAACAGCAAAGAACCAAGAGTTAGTGAAAATAGCTAGCAATAAGGAACAATCATCTAAGAATCAAAAAGAATGGATTAGTCAGGATACTATTATCGTCAAACATTCCGGTCTTGATAAGAATGCACACAAAAAAATTGGCGCAAAAGTGATCCGCTCTATTCCTTCATTAGGATACGATGTTATCCAACTTAACAAAGGAACAAATTTAGAAAAAGCAGTTTCATATTATACTAAGCAAAAAGGGGTTAAACGTGTATCCCCAAGCTACGTGTATCATTCCTTTGGCACTGAAGTAGATCCAAAGAAACAGGATATGTATCATTTGAATCTTCTTCAAATTGATAAAGCACTAGAATTAGCAGGTAACAACGAGGTAAAAGTAGCAGTTATCGATGGTGGCGTGGATTTTAAACATCCTGATTTAAAATCTCAAGTGCTACCACCATATAATGCTGCAGCACCTGCCAATACTTCTTATCCTAGTGAGCATGGAACACATGTAGCAGGCATTGTTGGAGCGGCAAAAGATAATGGGATTGGAGGCCATGGGATTAATCCAAATGCCAAGCTTCTTCCAATTGATGTATTCAACGGAAAAGATGGTGCTAGTGATTTCGCCATTGCACAAGGAATCCTTTACGCTATTGAGCAAGGCGCCGATGTTATCAATATGAGTCTTGGCGGCTATGGTGAATCTCCATTAATGGAGGAAGCCGTTCAGAAAGCGATTGATAAAGGAATTACCGTTGTAGCTGCTGCTGGAAATGAATCGACAGATAATTACTCCTTCCCTGCTTCATTCGAAGGCGTTATAAGTGTAGGTTCTACGAATGATAGAAACAAACTATCAAGCTATTCAAACTACGGCCCATCGGTTGATCTAGTAGCTCCAGGCGAAGATATATATAGTTCAGTTTATGATGAGAAAAAAGGATCCTCCTTTGTAAAATTTAGCGGAACATCGATGGCCTCTCCTGTTGTTGCAGGTGTGGCATCCCTACTAAAATCAAAATATCCAGATTTAAAGCCTTATGAAATAGAAGCTATTCTCGAAATGACTGCAAAGGATTTAGGTGACAAGGGCTATGATCTTACATATGGACATGGCCTAGTAGATCCTGTGAAAGCATTACAGTTTAATATTAACAATCTACCAAAACAGTATTCTGAAACAAAAGAAGAGCGCTTGAAAAACGCAAAAGTTCTTAAAAAAGATACCTTAAATACCGAAAAAGGAGAATTCAAGTTACCGGACGAAAAGAAATGGTACAAGGTTGATCTAGACGCAAATGAGTATGCTCAACTGACATTAAAAGGTGCAAACAAATACGATTATGCATTTGATTTATACTTCTACCCTGAAGGTCAAAAAGAAGAAGTAGAACCAATTAACGTCAATGATGTTCGCGTAGGCAAGCAAGAAGGATACCTATATAATGCAGATCAAAAAGGAACCCTTCTTATTGGAGTTAAAGATCAAAATGGCAGCTATAGCTCAAAGGGTGATTCTAACTACGTCTTCACGGCTCAAACGACTAAAAAATTACCAATTGATGCATTAGATATGGAACATATGGAGAAGATTGAAAAATTCCCATTCAGTACAGCCGGGAAAAACTATACCCTACTTTCTGAAGATCATCTAGGTGACAAAGATTATTTTACATTTTCAGTGAATGAACCAACGACACTGAAATTTGATTTAACTGGGATTCCAGGTGTTACTGCATCCATGGAGCTTTTTCTAAAAGAAGACTTAGTTAATGTTCCGACAGAGGAAGACGATGTTGAAGGATTAAATGAGGCCTATCCAATTCGAGCAACTTACGGCGCGGATAAAGGCGATGGAGTAAACTTAGTTGTCGATGCTATACCTGAGGAAGAGTATGTAATAAGCGTATCTAATGAAACCGGTAGTAATTTTTCACTTGATATGTTCTTTAGCGGCGGTATTGATACTGAGCAAACTGTTAGTGAATCAATCATCCCTTACACATTAAAAGGTGAAGTCGTTACTTATCCTATAGATGAAGATGGCCTTCAATTAAATGCGATGATGCTAGAAGACAACGTACAAGAGAGTCTTTTACCTTTAACTGAATATAAAACAAAAAAACGTAAGCAACAAAATGATTTCATGAATATATTCATGAATCCATATGCTATGGATAAACCAGAAAACGTTGACCAAATCATGGACCAAGCAATTCGCTTTGATATCAGCAAAGATCAAAAAGCATACTTCCAAACAGAAGATGATGAAGATTACTTCGCATTTACTGCTAAAGAAGATGCCGTATATGGTTTCCAAATTCAAAAAGGTATGAACCAATCACCAGCTGGGACTATATTTGAATACGATGAGAAGACAAATGAATTAAATCCAGTTACTTCATTAACGAATGATATGGGACTACTAGGGCTACTTCTAGGACAAACAAGTGATCCAAACGATGCTAAGGCAATTGCATTGGAAAAGGACAAAACATATGTTGTAAAAGTTATGAATCTTGGTGACCGTTCTGCTGAACCATATACACTTAAAACTAGTAAAATGGCAGCAATTCCAGAAGACGATAATAGAAATAATAATTCACCAGGAGCTGCTAACACGATTCAACCTGGTATCACTTACAAAGATCATCTCATTTATCAAGATGATACTGATTTCTACTACTACAAACAAAAAGGTAACGATGAAGTCATGAGTCTTCTTATTTCTTCTGTACCATTTACAAAAGAACAACTAAATCAATTACCTAAAGAACTTCAAAATGACTTAAAGTTTTCAGGCGTCATTATTGAAGATACAAATGGTAACATGGAAATCGATCCAGAAGAAATGGCAACACAAATTCCATTTGGACAAGGTGAAGACCTCCTTCAAATGTTACTCGGTCTTGGAGGAACAACAGATGTAAATACTTCCTTTAAAGCAAAAAAAGATCACGGTTATTTTATTGTTCTTAACGGAAGCAATGTTGGACAAGTATCAATCCAGCCATATACTTTAACTTTGTTTGATCATAAAAAACCAGATGAAGATGCAGATTCTAAGTTAGTTAACGGTATACCGACAAAACCAACTGTACTTTCGAAAAAAGATGATAAATGGGTAGCCACTCAATATCTAAATGCTGGTGTTCCATTTGGTGATAAGGACTATTTTGAGTTTAATAACGACAGCAAACGCAATGTGTCATTCTCTCTTCAAACAGAAAAAGCACTAGATGGCGTCATCCGAATTATTGATGCAAAAGGAAAAACAGTAGAAACTTTAGATCTTTACGGAGCTGGAGATGCTGAAGTAGGTACAGTCGAACTAGATAAAGGCACTTACTATATTGAAGTAAGTGAATATTACGGCAAAGCTAGTACTCAACCGTATACACTTGAAATAAAATAAGATATAGCCTTGGGCTGAAAAACGAACTTTGTAGAAGAATAGACTTTTCAGTTGAAGGTAGTGTAATAGCTGCACGATTTAAGTTTTCAAAAAAATGAAAGATTATCCCCTAGACAATGGAAAATCTAGGGGATTTTTTTATACATTTATGTTTTATTCACCATAACGAAGATTTTATTTCCGTTCATCAAGAAGGCTTAGGATGCTTTTAACCTTGTTCCCCTACTGGCTCTAAAATCTCCAAGGAGGTGCCCTGTCTTCACGCCAATCACCTTATAATAATGACATGTTAGAGATATCTACCCTTCCTCTTATTCTACCTAATTTAAACTTGGCTTTTCCCCTAAATATTCAGCCACTTTTTGCACAATATTTCTCCAATTTAACTCCGCTCTTGCGAATGCTTGGAGGTGTTCGCATGTATCAGCCAATAAAACTTCTTGATTCGTAACTTGCTGCAATGTCCGTCCAACACTTTGCCAATCATGTGTCGGATGAATTGACCCGTAGCGTTGATTATGAGTAATATCCGCAGCCCCATCTACATCAGTCGTAACGATATAACAACCATTCTTTGCGGCCTCAGCAAAGACATGAGCATAGCATTCTACTAAAGAGGTAAGGCAAAAAATTTTAGCCTTCCTATACTCCTCCTCCAATTGCACCTTATCATAAATCGGTCCCAAAATAGTGACCTGTGCCGCAAATGGGTTTCCATCAAGCACGTTCAACAGCTCCTGTCTAAACGCCTCTGACATTGGACCTACTAACCGAAATTCCCAATCTGAAAGTTGTGCTGCTAAAAATGCTTTGACTGCTAAAAGAATTTGTTTTTCAGGAGCATCTAAACGACCAACCGCTAATATTCTATTTTCTTTCTCGTTAAATGAAACAGGCTCCGTGTGAAACAGCTCATAAAAGCCATTAGGAATACGTTTAATATCTATATTCGAAAATTCATGAATAGCGTTTTGAATGGATTCACATTCAGAGGACAGCACATCACAAAGCTGGAGTAACTCCGTAAAATAAGGATAGGTTTTCAATCGATTTAACCAAAACCGATTAACATCTAGTTTCATATAAATTTTTCCGTTCGGATTATATTTTTTATAGGTTTTTAATATCGAAAAATACGATGGATACGGCCCTATTGCAAATGCAATATCGATGTCCTTCGCATGCTCTATTAAATAGGTATTCATATTCGCAACATAGTCATCCCCAAACGGAATATGTTGAAAAGTAACAGTAGGAAAATTTTGCTTCAATAATGCCTCATTCATTTCCGTCGTCAAAATACTAACATCATAGCCTAAATATTCACCTAACAAAATCGGAACAAGGCACAAATCTTTGAAAATATGTGCGTCGGAAAGCTTATACGATTCCACGCTACATATGAAGGCTATCTTTTTTGACATAACATCCCCCTTATTAAAATGAAATGCTTTCATTAAATTATGATTTCTCGTTTAATAACGTGAAAAGAATAGTATAAGCACCGTGAATACACTAGTAAAATCACCTTATTTTCAATATGCTTTCTCTCTTTTAAATAACAACGAATATAAACAATTGCCTATAGAACAGCTCTTGCAACGCATATTGTAATAAAGAATCCTTTATGTCAATCAAAGTAAACAGCATTAGACTTTATAAAACTCCTACTTACACCTATTTCAACTAACTATAAAAGAATCGAGGTTTTTCATGAATATTAGCTTTTTATCACCTGCCTATAATAGTGAAGAGTGGATATTGACCATGTTGGAAAGTATCCCGAAAGAATATGCCTATGAAATTATCGTCTGCGATGACGGCTCAACTGACAATACTGTAGCCCTATTAAAGGACTATCAAAAAAACTGTCCTGCCTTAAAAATAATTAACCATCCAACTAATTTAGGTGCTAGTGTAGCCTATAATCGATGTATCGCAGAAGCTACAGGTGATTATATAGCTATCATTGATAGTGATGATCACTATTTACCCGCTATACGAAACGTCTTAGCACAAGTAGATGGTCAGTTTGATATTTACTACTACAACATGCTAACAAAGGCTGGCTATGCATTTATAAAAGATGAATCTAATCGATACACTTTACCTGGACAATTTAAAATTATTCGAAGAAGTTTTTTAGGTGATGCAACCTTTACCATAAGAAAAGATATTGCTGGGGATTGGGATTTTAACTGTGCCTTAATGGATAAAAACCCGACGAGCAAATATACAAATGAATTGGCATATTGGTATAACTTCCCGAGGGAGAATTCTGAATATGATTTACATCGAAGAGGATTAAAATAAATTGGTACTCCATGCATGTAAGAGGTGTGAAACAATACAATGTTTAAAGATAAAGTTCTTCTCATAACAGGGGGCACAGGCTCTTTTGGTAATGCTGTATTAAGGAGATTTTTGAATACAGACATTAAAGAAATACGCATCTTTTCAAGAGATGAAAAAAAGCAAGATGATATGCGTAAACTCTATCAACATCCGAAAATCAAATTTTTTATCGGTGATGTACGTGACATCCAAAGCATTTACAATGCGATGTATGATGTCGATTTTGTTTTTCATGCTGCCGCTCTTAAGCAAGTCCCCTCTTGCGAATTTTTCCCACTAGAAGCAGTTAAGACGAACATCCTCGGTACCGATAATGTTTTAACTGCTGCTATTCAAACAGGTGTTAAAAAAATTATTTGCCTATCTACTGATAAGGCTGCTTATCCAGTAAATGCAATGGGAATATCAAAGGCCATGATGGAAAAAACGTTTATTGCTAAGTCAAGAATGGTTCATCCAGATCAAACATTGATTTGCGGTACACGATACGGCAATGTGATGGCCTCTCGAGGCTCTGTTATCCCTTTATTTATCGAACAAATTAAAGCTGGCAAGCCTTTAACTATTACAGATCCAAAAATGACACGCTTTATGATGAGTCTTGACGAGGCAGTAGAACTAGTTTTATACGCCTTCTCACACGCTGGTAACGGGGACATTATGGTTCAAAAATCACCAGCTGCTTATATTGAGGATTTAGCACAAGCTTTACTAGAAATATTTCAGGCTCAAAATAAGATACAAATTATCGGAACACGGCATGGTGAAAAGATTTATGAAGTGTTATTAACAAAGGAAGAAGCTGCAAAGGCCATCGATATGGGGAATTTTTATAGAATCCCTGCAGATAATCGGGATTTAAATTATGGGAAATATCTTGATGAGGGCTCTCCTAAAATTACGTTAACCGATGAATATAACTCTACTAATACGAAAATACTGTCCGTCGCTGAAATCAAAGAAAAATTATTAAAGCTCCCTCTTGTTCAAGAAGAATTACATAATTGGATGGGAGGAAAACCTTGAAATTTTTAGTTCTTGGCGCTACTGGAATGGCTGGCCACACGATTTCACTCTATTTGTGCTCTCAAGGGCATGATGTAACTACCTATTCACGAACAGCCTTTTCATACGGAAATAATATTACGGGAGATATTTCAGATACAAATTTTTTAAGGTCACTATTACTAGACCACGACTACGATGTTGTAGTCAATTGTATCGGAGTTTTAAATGATGCCTGTGAAACCGACCGTGAGAAAAGCATATATCTCAATAGTTATTTGCCTCATGCCATCGTATCTTTATTAAAAAACAAGAAAACAAAGCTTATTCATTTGAGTACGGATTGTGTATTCTCTGGAAAAGTAGCCCCCTATCATGAAAAAAGCCTTCTCGACGGAGAAACCTTTTATGATCGTACGAAGGGCTTAGGGGAAATTGAAAGCACTCCACACCTAACGTTTCGTAACTCTATCATCGGCCCTGATATGAAAGTAGATGGCATAGGCCTCTTTCATTGGTTTATGAAGCAGCAAGATACTATTAACGGCTATACTGGCGCAATATGGACGGGAGTTACTACCCTAACATTAGCAAAAGCCATTGAACGTGCAGCAATTGAAGGGACAACAGGCCTCTACCACCTCGTCAACAATAGCAGTATTTCAAAATTTGAGCTGCTGCAATTATTCAATAAGCACTTCAAGGAAAATAAAATTACCATCCGCCCATACCAATTGGTAAACATTGATAAAACACTAGTCAACACACGAAAAGATTTTTCATTTACTGTACCTAGCTATGAGGAAATGATCCTTGAGATGAAAAAATGGATATGGCAGCATAAAGAATTGTATCCTCATTATTTTCAATGAGTTTGGAGGTTCAGTATGCTAAAAAGAAAGTACGGAGACCGTGCAGAATGGCAACGAGTTATAGAAAGAAAGTACAGTCAGTCATATCTTGATACGAGAGAATTTAAGGGTTTTATAACATTATTAAAAGCAACCCGAGTTACTGAACCTTTATTCGTGAATTATAGAGAGAAAAAGCTATGTATTGTTGATAACGGCTATTTATGGTTACAACAATTTCCTCTTAAAAAAAACCATTCTGTAACAACAATGTTTGATGCTAACGGAGAAATAATTCAATGGTATATCGATATTTGTCATAAAAATTCAATAGAAGAAAATGTACCTTATATGGATGATCTATTTTTAGATCTTATCTTGTTACCATCGGGAGAAGTGATTGAAAAAGATGCTGATGAATTAGAAGAAGCTTATTTGAATGGCATCATTGATAAATCTCTTTATGATTTGGCTTGGAACGAGCTAAACAGCATAAAAAGAGATATATGCAAAGGTGAATTTAAGTTGGTTAACCTTTCTAAAGATCATAAAGATTTTTTAATAAATGAATCAATTTCATAAATCATATTTTTCAAGAGCTTAGACTAGTTCTTTTGTAAAGACATATGTGGTTTCTTTTCTTAAGAAAAGCACCTCCTTTAATTGGTACGTCTATCGTACATGGAGATGCTGATCATTTATATGAGTTATTTGATTATGGTCTTACAAAGATTTATGGTGGCATTAGACCCCAAATCATTCGACACATTTCAGTCAGTATAAGTTATAGATGATTGTAACCTTATAGAGAGCATATTATAGAACATAATTCACTGTAAGCTAAACGTAAATTAAATAAAGGCTTGTCGAAAAAGATTATTCGCGACAAGCTTTTTATTGCTAGTTTGTGATAAACAGTTATTTATATGAAAATATTAGCACTATCTTCTTTTACATTTTCTTTATTTGCTTTTTCTGTTTCTTTTACTTTTTTAATATCCTCTTTTTTCTCAACGTCTTTTAAGAAGAATATCATTATAGAACTAATTAATAATAATGTACTTAAGAAATATAATCCGACAGTTGTTGTATTAAATGTATCTTTTAAATACCCCATCATATATGGCCCAACAAAACCACCTAAGTTACCAAATGAGTTAATCATTGCAATACTTACCGCAAGTAATGACGGCGCCAACAACAACTGTGGATAAGTCCAGAATGGTCCTTTGAAACTATACATTCCTGTTAAAGCAAATGTAATCAATATCATAGATAAAACAGGATGTGCATTAAATGCCCCTGCACCAGCTAACGTAATAGCAGCTACAAATAAAGGTAATGCCGAGTGGAACTTTCTTTCTTTCGTGCGATCTGAGTTACGTGACCATAAAATCATCACAATTGTCGCTACGATATAAGGCACCATAGCAATAAATCCAACTTGTGTATTTGATAAGTCATCTGAAAATCCTTTAATAATTTGTGGCATCCAATAACCTACACCTAAACTTCCTGTCAAATAAACAAAGTAAATAATTGATAAATACCATACACGCCCATTTTTAAATGCTGCAAAATGACCATCTTGTTTTACAGCTTTACTCTGCTTTACAGTTTTTTCATTTTCAATTGTCTTCGTTAACCAAAGCTTTTCATCATCATTTAACCATTTTGCATCCACTGGCTTATCTGTTAATAATTTAAATGCAATAAATCCACAAAGAATAGCTGGAAATGCCTCTAAAATAAACATCCAACGCCATCCTTCAAAACCTAAGAAATTGAAATTATCCATAATAAGAGTTGATAACGGTGCTCCTATAATATATGAAACTGGAATGGCCATTGAGAAAATAGCAATTGCAGATGCTTGTTCCTTACCTCTGAACCAATATGTTAAATACAAAATAATACCTGGGAAAAATCCTGCTTCTGCAACCCCTAGTAGGAATCGAATAATATATAGTTGCACTTCATTGTGAGCAAAAGCCGTACAACCTGAAATGATACCCCATGTAATCAAAATACGTGCAATCCAAATACGTGCGCCAAACTTCTCCATTAAAATATTACTTGGAATTTCAAACACAAAATATCCAATGAAGAAAATCCCTGTTGCTAAACCGAAAACCTGGCTTGTTAAACCTAAATCTGCATTCATTTCTAATGCAGCATAGCCTATATTTGCACGATCTAAGTACGCTAATATGTAACATAAAATCAAGAATGGCAAAATACGTATAGATACTTTTCTCATTAATTTACGCTCGTCAACTTGCGGTAAATTATTTTTCATAAACTATATCCCCCATTTAACTATTTTCTATATTTAAGCCCCTTTGTGAGAAGCAAAATACCAATTATATATGGATATCACATGCATCAGCTAAAACTTCTACTAGATGATATACTTCAACACTTTCATCCATTTTTTCACGATCAATACCAAGTTTCATTTGCAAATGACACCCCGGATTTGATGTAATAATCCATGCTTTTTCTTGATGTAGTGTATTTTTTACATGAAGCATCTTTTCATCTAAAATTTTCATTGAAGCTTCATAATTTATAAAATTATAAATTCCAGCTGAGCCACAGCACATATCTTTTTCTAGTAATGGTACATATGAAATACCCGGAATTTTCTGAATTAAATTAACAGGCGGTGCTACACATTTTTGAACATTTGTCATATGACAAGAAGGCTGATATGTGACGAGCTGTGAAATGGATTTTTTAAATGGCAAATCTACTTGATTTAAAAGGACACTTATATCAACAACTTTTTCAGCAAAGGCTTTTGCACGTTCGGCCCACTTACTATCATTTTTTAATAAAACATCATATTCAATGAGCATTGCTCCACAACCACCAATACTATTAACAATATAATCAAATTGATGTTTTTCAAAAATTTCAATATTATGCTTCGCTAACTTTATTGTTAAATCATGTTCTCCGCTATGATTATGTAATGCTCCACAACAGCCTTGTTTTGGAACTACACTTACATTACAGTGAGCCACTTGCAATAATTTAATACTTAACGTATTAATTTTTTTGAACATCGTATCCATTACACAACCTGTAAAAAATCCTACATTAAACTTTTTTATTTGCTTTGATGCATAAAATGATTGCCTTTTGTGACGGTCTACTTCTGGTAATATGTTTTCAAACGCTTTCATTTTTTCTGGGAATACATTTAATATATTTGATTTACGGACTACTTTTTGCACCCCTGTTTTTTGATAAAGACTTAACCCTACTTCACCAATATTTAGTACTTTTTTATTTGGAATTGTATGTTCAAACAACATATACTTAATAAGTTTGTGACGTTTTTTCATTCTTTCTTTATTATAAGTCGCTAAACTCGCAACAGCCGATTCTAAAATGGTGCCATAAGGAACGTTTGAAGGACAGGCAGTTTCACAAGCTCTACATCCAAGACAAAGCTCAATACCTTGCTCCATATCTTCATAAGAAATTTTTCCTTCAGCAGCCATTTTCACTAAATTAATACGGCCACGTGGTGAGTGTTTCTCCTTTTTAAAAGTAATATAGGTTGGGCAAGCAGGTAGACAATAGCCGCATTGTACACAGCTAAGCGTTTCTTTATAAGCAAGTTCTTGTTTAATCATTTGTTAACGAAAATTTCTGCCCTTTTTCAGCAAAAATCTTTCCTGGATTTAAAATATTATTTGGATCCCATGCTTGTTTAATTCGTTTCATCATATCTACCCCTACCTCACCTAGTTCCATTTCTAAAAATGGTGCCTTTAATGTGCCTATTCCATGCTCACCTGAAAGTGTTCCACCAAGTTCGATTGCTGCTTCAAAAATTTCTGTTACAGCTTTTTCCACTCGTTTCATTTCCTCCAAATCATTTGCATCTGCAATAATATTTGGATGTAAATTTCCATCACCTGCATGACCGAAAATAACTAGCTCAACATCGTATTTTTGACGAATTTCTTTTAATCGTGAAAACATCTCTGGAATTTTACTTCTCGGAACAGTTGCATCTTCTGAAATTTTTGTCGGTTTATTACGAACAATTGCTGGTGACACTAGCTTACGTGCTTTCCATAAAGCTAGAGCTTTCTCTTCTGTTTTAGCAATTTCTACTTTTCGAGCGTTATACTTTGTACATACATTTCTAACAACTTCAATTTCTTGTTCAATTGCTACCGGATGCCCATCTAGTTCAATTAAAATCATTGCCTCTACATCTATCGGTAGACCTGTCGGTTGATATTCTTCAACAGCTTGAATAGACGCTTGATCCATAATTTCTAATTTAGCAGGTATAATACCTGCACTTAAAATATTAGAAATACTGTGGCCGGAATCTATCAAATTATCAAATAAAGCCATTAATGTAACTGTAGCCTGTGGTTTCGGATAAAGTCGTAGCGTTGCTTCTGTTATGACAGCAAGTGTACCTTCTGAACCAACAATCAAATTCGTCACATCGTAACCGGTTACATTTTTAATAGTTTTTCCACCTGTACGCATTATATCTCCCTCAGGCGTCACGACTTCTAGACCTACTACATAGTCTTTCGTCACTCCATATTTCAACCCTTTAGGTCCCCCTGAATTTTCTGCTAGATTACCACCAATCGTAGCAATATTCATACTACTTGGATCTGGTGGATAAATTAAGCCATGTTTGAGTGCGGCATCATTAATTTGCTTCGCTGTAACACCTGGTGAAACTACCACAAGCATATCCTCTGGAAAAACTTCTAATTTCGATGTCCATTGAGAACAATCTAAAACAATACCGCCTTGTACAGGTAAAGGTCCGCCACTCAAACTCGTTGACTGCCCTCTCGGATACACTGGCACTTTATAGTGATTCGCTATTTTCATAATATTTACTACTTCTTCAGTTGTTATAGCTTGTACAGCAATATCAGGCATATACGAACCAAAAGAGGCATCATACGAATAACTCACTAAATCTGCTGGATCTCTCATAACTCGTTCTGTGTCTGAAATAATTTTTCTAATTTCACTTTCTACTTTTTGTAGCTCCATACAATCCCTCTTTCTTTAATTAATAATAAGAGCTCTTTTCAATTAAGCCTGAAAACTGCGAATTCTTTATATTTCTAATAGAAAATAGTCACCGATTTGCTTACTCGCTCTTATTTTAATGGTTCACCTAATTGAAATTGTTTTTTCAGAAATCAAAAAAGAGAATCATTTTTTTAAAATTTTTTAGTTTCCACTAAGAAACATCTTTCCTAGTTATTAATACAACAAAAGAGTGACTTGATTGCGAATTTTCTTCAGAAGATCACAGCATCCGGTTGACTCCTTGTAAATAAAGAAATTGATTACATCGTGAAAGCCGTGAAAGACTTCAAAAATAACCTTTGCATGTTATAGGGTTTCTAACTACCATTCAATACTGTGTTATTTCAAGGATTCCAATTTATTTCGTGCATTTGTTAAATGTAAAATCATCGCACTACTTGCCGCACGTGCATCTTTTCTCTCAATCGCTTCTACAATTTTTCTATGCTCTTCTAGTACTTCATTACGCTTCTTTTCTAACCCCAAATTTTTTGATAAAGAAAATTGTAACGCTTTTATATAAAGTTCCGAGAGATTATTTTGTGTATCTATAAAAAATTGATTGTGCGATGCTTGCATAATTAATTTATGAAAAGCAAAATCAATTTGTTGCCCTGTATCATAATCACATTTATAGACCTCTTCAAATTGTTGAACTGCTTCTTTTAAAGCTTCCAATTCTTCTTCTGTACGGCGTTCAGCTGCCAAACTTGCTGCACTCGACTCAATATGTATACGAAACTCTAATAAATCAAGAATTTCCTCTAAAGAAATGACTTCAAAGCGAATTGGCGCTAACATATCTGATAAATTGATCGAATTAATACGACTTCTTCCACCCTGTTTACTGGAAATAATACCCGACACTTCGAGAACTTTTAAAGCTTCTCGAATAGGTGCCCTACTAACACCAAAATGCGTAACTAAATCATGTTCACTTGGCATTAAAGACCCAACTGATAATTCATCATTTTTTATCATTTCTAATATTTCTTCTAAAACCTGATTTGAAATACTTTTACGTTCAATCATCATTTATAAAACCCACTTTCTAATATATCTTTACCCTCAAGTTGTCGACTTATAATACAAGTATACAAGTTAATTTCTTAATTTTCTATATTTTTCATAAATTTTCTTTGCATAATAACTTTAATCGTTTGTCAAAAGTATCGAATTCCTTTTTTTACATCTATCTTAATTTTATAAACAATACACTTTTCAGTTTTTGAAAAAAGGTCAGAGCGGCTTTTAAACGGTAGCCCCCATTCACATTTTGTCGAAATTAATGGGATGGGTTTGGAAATGGTGAATTGCTTGATGAGGATAAAGATTTGAAGGAAAATATAATGTTTTGTTTTCGCCTAGAAGTGATCTGCCATCAGAGGTAAAATTCTTGATTTACTATTCAATTCCCCAAAAGTTGGTAGTATAATGGTAGAATCATACATTTGTAAAGGAGAGAAATTAATGACAGCTCAACAACAAGCAGCGATGCAATCTATGATTGATTGGCTAGCAGATGAACGAGAACTCGGGAAACAACCTAGTAAAATAGAAATTGCGGGAGAGTTTGATTTACATGATATGCACTACTATATATTCAAGTATAAAAAAACAATGCTTGGAAAATGGCTCCTTGGTGTATGCGGAGGCTATGAGGACCCTTCTTACACTGAGCATTGTGGCCATATATTCAGCGAGATGCAACCCTATAACCCTGCGACTGCAGAGCAAGAAGCTGTAAAGATGGTAGAATTAATCCGAGAATACTGGATGCAGCAGGCTGCAGCATATGAAGCTACCCAATCCATGGAGGACGAGACGGAAACACAAGACAGTGGATCTGGTATTTTTAACGGATTCGTTCTGCTTAACTCTGCAGAATGTGATATTGATCAGATAAAAGCCAACCTTTTGAATGATTGGAACCTCTCCTGCTCGTCAGTAGAGGTAGAGGATGAGGATAACGCCGAAGAAACAAACGAAGGAACCCTGGTCTTTGAAGTGGACGACTGCATGTTAGCGGTAAGTTTTGTCGATGCTCCCGTACCAGATGGTGAGGCTGAGTATTATGCACAGGGAAACTACATGTGGAAAGAAGCCGTGGAGGTTACTCAAACGCATGTTGCTCAAATCATCCTGGCTGTATTTACTCGTTCCGGCTCCCCGCTGGACAGCGGCAGACTATACACTAAGCTGGCGGCCAGTTGTCTAAAGCTTCCTAACGCAATAGGGATCTATACATCTGGCACAGTATTCCAGCCTGAACTTTTTCAGGATATGGCTGAAGTCATGAAGAATGACGATATGTATCCTTTACTGAATCTGGTTTATTTCGGACTGGTAGGAAAGGAAACCGGGGTAGATGGATATACTTATGGGCTAAAGTCCTTTGGCAAGGATGAAATTGAGATCCTGGACAGTCAGGCATCGCCTGCCGAGCTGCGTGATTTTTTGATTACTATTTCCGGATATATTGTAGAAGAGGATGTTACTTTAAGGGATGGAGAAACGATCGGCTTCTCAGCAGAGCAAAAGCTGCCGATTTCCCGTTCCGAGGGAGTTTATGTCGATGGGGATACTCTCAAAATCAAATACTAGGACATCGTAGAGTTGTAGTGAACCCTAAAAGTTAGACTTTAACCAGAATGGATTTCTCCATTCTGGTTTTTTTATACAGCCAATCTTTCATGCTAGGTGACTGAACCCCTAATTTTTCGAAAACTTTTTTCAATGGTTTGCATTTGTAGTTAAAATGGAGAAATTTTGTAGATATTCAGAACTAATACTATATGAAACAACCTTCTCCTTGCACTTCTTGACTACATCAACGTGATTATCGTAACTAAAAACAAAGAAATTAACGTCTTCTTTTTTGCCTCTTTTTACGTTGATGACAAATGGAGTAACATTAGTCTCTGGCTGTAGAAATAATTGTTCATTGCCTGGAAATATATAATATTTTTTTAAAAAGGAAGCTTTATTAAAATAGGCTGTAAATCTATTTTTTTCTTCCTCTTCTAAATTCTTTCCGTTAAATGTTACCGTTACATCTTTAACATCAAGTTTTTTATGCAGTTCAAATTTACTTACTCCCCATGCCACAGCTATACTGGGAGGGCTCATTAACAATTTAATAATAGATCCAATTACTAGTGTAATAATCAAACCCGATGTCATATCATATCAACTCTTTCAGTAGGCTATATCGATGATTTATCATCCACCTCTCAATGATAAGGGATTTATATTTTTTATAACCATCCAATTTGATACTTTTTTGACCATCCATTTATCTTAGGGATAAATATATAAGCTAACACATTTTTAGTCATTCAATTGGCTATTAAACTATTAAGAGCTTCTGCAAACCTTTTGATTCCTTCATCTATTGAATCTTCATCTTCCCTGGCGAAAGTAAATCGAACAAAACCATCTTTGGATCCCAGTGTAGAACCAGGAACATAAATGACACCTCTTTTAATAGATTCTTCAAGCAATTGAGTTTCATTATAATTTTTAAGTATTTTACACCATATATGAATACCACCTTGAGGAATAGAATATTCCACCAGATCTTTTAAATAAGTATCAAGGCTTTTTATTATTTTATCTCTCCTTTTTTCTAATTCCTTAATTAAACTTTTTATATGAATATGAAAATTTTCTGATTCTAAAAAATCATTCGCTATCCATTGAGTATAGCTAGAATGACCGAAGTCGATTTGTTGTTTCGCATCGGATAATCTTTCAATCACAGATGTTGGGCCTATAATCCACCCTATTCTTAATCCTGATGCAACAATTTTGGACAAAGAACTAATGTATAATACGTTTCCATTCCTATCCATTGATTTAAGGGTAGAGATTTTTTCTCCTGAAAAAGCTGTTAAACTATAAGGATCATCTTCTACTACTGGAATCCCAAGCTTTGAGGATATGTCTAAAATCGCTTCTTTTTTCTTATTATTCAATAAGGAGCCCGTTGGATTTTGAAAATATGGATTTAAAAAAATCATTTTAATTCGGTGTTTTTTATATAATAACTGCAAATCTTCTGGGTTCATTCCATCCTTATCGACAGGTAGATAATGTACTTGTATACCTACCGATTTAAAAATTGGAAGATTATAATTGTAAGAAGGATCTTCTATTGCTATTGCATCTCCAGGCTTTAACAAACATTGTACAACTAAATGTAATGCTTGTTGCGCTCCTGATGTTATAAGTATTGAAGAAGGATTAGTTTCGATTCCCCGACTTTTTTTTACGTGTTTAGTAATGGTATTTCTAAGGGTTTCATTCCCCTGTGGATGATCGTATCCTAGGCTTCCAATAAAAGAACGTGTTGAAGTTATCTCGCTTAAAAAGCTTTTCGGGAAAAGTTCTTCAGATAATTCACCGGAAGCTAAATTTATTAGTTTATGTTCAACAGCTTCTTTTCTTATTTTTTGCGTTACAGGTTGACTAGGTAAAAAAGAACCCGCCTCAATATACCTATTCCAGCTAGGAATCCGTTTTTTTGTCATACCCCATATATCTTTACTTATTGTAGTACCACTGCCTCTATTTCTTTCAATTAGCCCCATCGATTCTAATTCGTCATATGCATTAACGACAGTACTTCTATTTAAATGTAAAGCACTAGCTAAATATCTCTCTGATGGCAATGGTTTATCAGGTGGAAATGTACCATCTGCAATTCCCTTTTCCATATATTCTGCGAGTTGTTTATAGATCGCTTTTTTCGCTTGTCTATCAGGTTTCCAATCCAAATATACTCACCTCATTAGTTCCTTAAAACTTACTTAAAATCTTGCTTTCTTCTTTCATCAGTGTTATTCCTGGTAAAAGATTATATATTAATATTATTTCAATTGTAATGAACCATCCACTTAAATAATCAATCCTCATTTTTTCAACTGCTAAATCATCTCGTTTTTCTTCATGTTTTCTAACTTGCAATAACGGTTGTACTATTTGAATTTCAAATATCCCCTTCTTTTAGGGCAAAGAAAAAAGCACCTCCACGCACAATCCATTAATACAGAAACTCGATTGACCGAGTACTGTAAAATTGAATCATAAGCGAAAATGCTTATTTTTTCTCTAAGTATAACGTTATAAACTGTACGTCCCCAGGGTAATGCGGCAATCTAGTCACGTTTTGTCACGACAGGATTTCTTTACCCTTAAGGTCCATGAATCGAACGACACCGTGGTACTTTTTCGTTTGTTTTTGTAGTGTGCCAAGTAAGTCCTTTAAAAAAAATCAAAGCTGGTGAAATATTACTCGTCGTAAAATTTCACCAGCTTTTTAGATTTTAGAAACCCCAACCTCTTAACGCATACTTATGCAGAAAAATAAATAGATGTCCTCGAACATACCTTAAAGTATGCTCAAGCTTGCTTCCTTTATATCAGTGATTAGCATATGACCCGGAGCATGGGTAATTATAATAGAAGGTTTACTTTCCATTGCTACTGCCTGAGGGGTTACGCCACAAGCCCAAAATACTGGTATTTCCCCTGGCTTAATGGACACGGCATCACCGAAATCTGGTTTTGAAATATCCGTAATACCTATTTGTTCTGGACTACCAATATGAATTGGTGCACCGTGTACATTTGGAAAACGCGAAGTAATTTGGATTGCACGAATCGCATCCTCTGGTGTCATAGGGCGCATACTGACAACAGTTGGTCCTTCAAACAAACCTGCTTTTTCACACGCGATATTTGTTTTATACATTGGCACATTACAGTTTTCTTGAATATGTCTTATTGGAATACCTGCTTCAAGAAGAGGTGTTTCAAATGTAAAGCTACATCCTATTAAAAAACCTACCATATCCTCTTCCCAATAATCTGTAATGTCTAATACTTCTTCAGTTAAAATACCATCCCGATAAATACGATATTTCGGAATGTCCTTGCGAATATCTGCATTTTTAGCAATTTTTGAAGGGATAAATGATCCAGGTTCTGTCACGTCTAATAACGGGCATGGCTTTGGATTTCGCTGACAAAATAGTAGAAAGTCAAAGGCATGCTCCTTCTTCAAAATCACTAAATTTGCTTGTGTAAACCCAATCGACATGCCAGAAGTTGGTCCAGAAATTTCTTGATTGCGAATAAGTTTACGGATTTCATTCGGCTCTAAAGCACTATATGTTGTCATCATCAATTCACTCCTTATAAATTAACCATCCATGAAAAGATGCTCATGGATGGATGGTTGTTAGATTAACTAAAAATTTTTGGAATTTCTTCAATAAATGTATTGATGCTGAGATATCCCATAAGAACAACTACAATTGCTCCAGTTACAGTTAACCAACGTGGATGCTTATATGTACCAACGATTTCTTTTTTGTGTGCAGCAACTAATATAATGCCAAGTGATAATGGTAAAATCAGTGCATTTAATGCACCTACCAAAATTAACACATTAACAGGCTTTCCAACTAAGGCAAAAGTTGTTGTTGAAATGACGATAAATGCTATAATCACCCAATTATGATATTTCTCTATGTTAGGGTGGAATGAACGAATAAATGAAACGGATGTATAAGCTGCACCTACAACAGAAGTAATCGCTGCAGCCCACATAATCATACCAAACATACGATAACCAATATTACCCGCAGCTAGTTGGAAAACAGATGCAGGTGGATTGGCAGGGTCAATGACTAAACCTTTTGAAACAACACCAAGAACCGCTAAAAATAAAGCAATACGCATTACGCCAGTAATCAAAATACCTGTCACAGAGCTTTTTGTTACTTCTGGTAAGGATTCTTGTCCTTTGATGCCAGCGTCCAAAAGGCGGTGACCACCAGCAAAAGTAATATAACCTCCAACTGATCCACCAACCAATGTTACAATCGCAAACCAGCTAATTTCTTTAGGCCAAACGGTGCTCACAATCGCTTCTCCTACAGGTGGTGAAGTCTTAAAAGCAACAAATAGCATGAGTAGAATCATAACACCGCCAGCAATTTGCGCAACCCTGTCCATTGCCTTCCCAGCTTCTTTATAGATAAATATAAAAATAGCAAAAAGTGCACTTACAATGGCACCCATAATTGGATCTACGCCAAGCATTGCATTTAGCCCTAATCCAGCTCCAGCAACGTTACCAATATTGAATGCTAAACCGCCTATAACAATCATTATTGCAAGGAGAACACCTAATCCAGGTAACACCTTATTGGCAATTTCTTGCCCTCGCAAGCCAGAAACAGCAATGATTCGCCAAACGTTTACCTGTGCGACAATATCTAGAATTAATGAAATTAAAATGACAAATCCAAAACTAGCCGCTAATTGCTGTGTAAATACTGTCGTTTGTGTTAAAAAACCTGGTCCGATAGATGAGGTAGCCATTAAAAAGGCTGCTCCTATTAACACACTTTTACTTGCTGTTTTCTTAACAAATTTACCTTTTTTCTCTTGCTCGATCCCAGCTTCACTAACTTCCGCTTTTTTTGTTACCATTGGCTTACCCCTCCTTGATTGCACGTACTGATATTTGATGTTCTGCTAATCTTGAATGAATATATTTTGCAAACTCTACAGCATGTTCCCCGTCCCCATGAATACAAATAGTATTTGCCTGTAATGGAATTTCGATTTGCTGTTGTGACAGCACAATTCCCTCTTTCACCATTCTCACAACCTGATTCACAGCTTGTTCCTTATCGGTAATCAATGCATCAGGTTGTTGACGAGATGTTAAAGAACCATCCTTCTGATAGGTACGATCTGCAAACACTTCATGGGCTGTTTGAAGCCCTACTTTTTCTCCGGCTTTTGTTAATTCACTTCCTGAGAGACCGAATAACACAAGTGAAGGTGAAATATCATAAATAGCTTGTGCGATTGCCTCAGCAATCGCTGGATTTTTAGCAGCCATATTATAAAGTGCTCCATGTGGCTTAACATGCTGCATCGTTTCATTGTAAGTCGTTAGAAAACCTTGCAATGCACCAACTTGATAAATAACCATATCATAGGCTTCCTGTGGTGTGATGTTCATCTCACGTCGTCCAAAACCATTTAAATCCGGTAATCCTGGATGTGCTCCGATTTTCACACCAATAGCAATGGCTAGCTTAACTGTCTCTCGCATGACTGTTGGATCTCCAGCATGGAATCCACAAGCAATATTAGCAGAGGTTACATATTTTAAGATTTCTTCTTGCTCTCCAAGTCGATAACGACCAAAACTTTCCCCTAAATCACAGTTTAAATCAACTCGAAACATCTTCTTCTCCCCGTTTTCTTCCCACTTAAGTAGTTATAATGAATACGTTTACAAATATTTTGTACCGATATTCGGAACTTAAGTTTTGAAATTTAAAAAAATCTTAACATATTTTATAATTTCTGAAAAGTATAAATTTAAAATTTTGAGAAAGAATATTTTTTTTAAAATTTTCATTTAAATTAAACTTGTTTTTGTTTATTCTTTAAATATAATATTTAATAATCCGTTATTTAAAACTGATATACCGAATTACGAAACTTCAGGAGTTGGTTTTTATGCTGAATTTAAAAGAGAATGTACAAATAAGACCTTTGAGCGATTCTGCACTAGTTATACATGTAGGTGAAGGAATCAGTGAGGCAATTCACTACAAAGTTAAAAATATATTGAATTTATTAGAGAGAAATCCATTTGAAGGATTCATCGAGGTTGTACCTGCCTATAATAATGTGACAGTTTATTACAATCCGATTGAAGTATACTTTTCAACTATAGAAAAAGGAGCTCAAATGCCTTACGAAAAGGTGAAAGCAACAATTCTTTCTTTAATGAACCAATCTCATATAGTTGAAACAACGAAGGAACGTGTCGTAAAAATCCCTGTAGTATATGGTGGTGAAATGGGACCAGATCTAGAATTTGTAGCCACTTATCATGGTTTAACACCTAATGAAGTCATTAAAATTCATTCTTCTGTAGAATATCTTGTTTACATGATAGGCTTTGCTCCAGGTTTTCCTTTTATGGGAGGAATGGACAGACAAATTGCAACACCTCGTAAAGAAACTCCACGGTTATCGATTACTCCGGGATCTGTTGGAATTGCGGGAAATCAAACAGGGATTTACCCATTAGAAACACCAGGTGGATGGCAAATCATCGGACGAACACCTTCTCGTTTGTTTCTACCTGAACAATCTCCTCCAACCTTATTACAACCGGGTGATCGAATTCAGTTTGTACCAATTTCGTTGGATGAATATAAGAGCGATTGGGAGATGAGAACATGGGCATAAAGGTATTACAGCCAGGTATGCTGGCAACCATTCAAGACCTAGGAAGATATGGACTACAAAAGTTTGGTGTTATCGTCGGAGGAGCAATGGATTCAATTTCCTTACGAATTGCTAATTTACTTGTTGGAAATTCGGAAGGAGAAGGCGCTCTTGAGGTAACACTTTATGGAACAACCCTTTTATTTGAAACTGATGAACTGATCGCAATTACAGGTGGGAATTTACAACCTACAATAGACGGAATAGAAGCACCAATGTGGCGGCCACTTTTTATTCAAAAAGGCTCTGTTTTAAAATTTAATACTGCGATTAGTGGTTGCCGAGCCTACGTATCGTTTAGTGGAGGAATTCAAGTACCCAAAGTGATGAGCAGTAAAAGTACCTACATACGTGCTGGAATTGGAGGATTTCAAGGAAGAAAATTGCTGAAGAATGATGTTTTTGAATTAGATAGACGATCAGATTTAGGAGAGGATCTTTTTAAACAATTAAAAAAAGAACCAACGTATCTTTCTTGGTCAGCTGATTACACACCCTTTGTTACATTTAAAAAAACGCAAACAATCCGTTTCATAAGAGGCTCTGAATACCAGCATTTCGATGAGGAGAGTTTAAAAAAATTCCTTTCAACACCTTACACCATCACAACACAGTCAGACCGAATGGGCTATCGATTAGAAGGAGAGGCTATTCAATTAAAAGAGCCATTTGAATTATTATCCGAAGGGGTTACATTTGGAACGATTCAAGTGCCCTCCAATGGGCAACCTATTATTTTAATGGCAGATCGTCAAACAACTGGTGGATATCCTAAAATAGCTCAAGTGATTTCTGCCGATTTACCATCATTAGCACAAATGCAAGCAAATGGTCGAGTCTATTTTAAAGAGGTCACTCTTGAAGAAGCTCAATTGGCGTTAATACAGCAAGAAAGAAAACGAAATGAATTAGCATTTGGGCTTCGTTTAAAAGGTTATAGAAGCGATAGAGGCTATTCAATCGTCCAAAATTCGATTATTTAGATAGTAATATTTTCCGAAAAAACTAGCAATTTCAGCGCAAAATGGGTAATCTCAAATGACTTTTGAGACTACCCATTTTTTAAAGCTGTTCATACCCCAATTGTTTAGAAATCGCTGCGGTAGCCTTCTTAAGTTTATCGACGAAGATTTCAACGTTTTCCCCTCGATAATTGGTTTCTAGTCCCGCAATACTCATTGCTGCAACGACTTCTCCTTTATGATCGTAAATCGGTGCTGCAACAGCAGAAGTATAATTTTCTAATTCTGAATGGCTGATTGTATAACCAAGTTCTCTAGCCTGCACAATCGTTTCAAAAAGCTTTTCCTTTTCTGTAATTGTCCCCATTGCAAATGATGTAAGTTCTACCGATTCAAGATATTCCTTAATGTCTGCATCCGGTAAAAAGGATAATACAGCACGAGGGCATGCCCCTGCATAAAGAGGACTTTTTCTACCAATTGCTGTGTAGAGTCGAACTTTTTGCTGCGTATCAATTTTCTCGATATAAACAGCATCGTCACCATCACGAACGATTAAATTAATCGCTTCTTTTACATCATTATGTAGCTCATTCATAATTGGATCTGCAATTTTCCGCACATCTAGGCGCATTGATACTAAATGTCCAAATTTAAGGAAGAGAATGCCTAACCTATATTTTGCATCAGCCCCCTTTTCTAAAAACTCCATTTCCTCGAAAGATTTCAACATGCGGAAAGCAGAGGTTTTAGGGATTCCTGATAACTCAATTACTTCTTGGAATGACAGTTCAGTATGATCGATAAATAGATTTAAAATATCCATTGAACGGACAACCGTTTTATTATTTGTCAATTTAAGTTTTCTTCCCCTTCTATACTAGATTTAATCTAATCATAATTTTTCTTAATTAATAATTATACCTAACATCTTACTGTTTTTATATACCCTGGATCTTCACCAAAACGTGTGATTGATTTCCGTTCCGACTGGGCGCTTTGTTGTTGCTGTCGCTACGCTTACGCACAGATAAAACAATTGCTGACGCTTCGCTTTCGCACAGAGCAAAGCTTCCTGGGGGCGTCCGATGAGCCGCTTCACTCGCGATGCTCGTTCCAGGGTCTCGGGCCAACACGATGTTGGTCACGAAGGCGTTATCACAGGACGTGATGGTTTTAGCCTTCGTTCCTCTATTGCTGATCCCCAAGGAGTCGCCCAGCCTCCACTCCAATCAACTTATATACAAGGTATACGTTTAACAAATGTCATCCACAACTTTTGGTGATGAGCCTATACCCTGTAAATCAGGTTGATAAAGGAATAAAAAACAGGAGTAGAGAATGGTTGCTCTCCTTCCATGCTCTTTACCCCTGCTTGTTATTCTTATTTTGATTCCCTCGATTACGATGCTAGTTAAAAATGCGGCTATTCTTTTTTTGTCCTACGCTCTGACGTTTTTCCTTAAATAAAATCACTCCAATCAAACCAACGATGGAGAAGATAACTGGCGTGATGAAACCATAGTAATATCCATCAAATAGATTTCCTGAAGTTGATTGAAAATGATCTAATATATATCCAAAAATGATGGGTAGCAATACAGCACTTAGAAAGCCGCCCGTATTCGCAATCCCTGAAACAATTCCTGATTCTTCAAGTTTAAAAGATTGACGTACAGCTGCAAAGGTTAATGCACTCGCCCCATATCCAAAGCCAATGATAAAGAAAATAATAATCAGAAAGAAAAAGGAAGGATGCCCATTACATAAAAGGAAAGAAAACCACCCTAATAAAACAATGATATGAACGACAATATACGGTTTTTTAATTGTTTCTAACCGACTTGAAATCCAACTAGCTAAAGGTGCTCCAATAAGGGCCCCGATAAGACCGATCATAATCAGCTGGCTGGCATCTGAGCGAGTCATTTCATACATATTCATCCCATATGGTACTGCCCATGAACTGATAAAGCCTACATAACCGCCGACTACCCCAAAATGGCAAAAGAATAGAGCCCATGCTTGCGGATTTGAAAATATTCTTCGTAGTAAAACTGATGTTTTTTCACGTTGCACTTCTGCTGTATCAATTACTTGCTCATCCCCCAAAATTTGTTTTGTTTTTTTTACAAGTACAAAATAAAGGAGAATGCCACAGAAACATAATAGTAGTCCAACTGAGAAAAATGTTACCCTCCAACCAAATAAAAGTATCCACGTGGAGTAAGGTACTGTCGCCAATAAAAAACCAAGACTTCCTGTCATGCCAGCCATGCCAATTAATCGAACAAATTCCTTTGGTTGAAACCATTGGGCTAAAATTAGCACCATGTTAACCCATATGGTCGCATCCCCTACCCCAGTTAGTATTCTGGCAAAAAACAGGACGAATTCATGTGTACTCAGACTATAAATAATTGTTCCTAAACCTGTAAGAGTAGCACCAATAATTAGAAAAAAATTTGGCCCAAATCGATCAGCCAAAATCCCCATCGGAATTTGCAAACTCGTGTAGACAAAAAATTGTATACTTGTCAATAACCCAATCGTTGATGCTGTTACATTAAAATCTCGCATCAATTGGTCTGTAATCAGTCCAGGGGCGGTTCGTTGACTCGCCATTAACAAATAAGTAAATAGTACAGAAACAAATACTACCCATCTATATCTACTATTTTGTTTGTCCATTGATTTCTACTCCTATTAGCTTTTACTCTATATATATGAATTATAGGTAACGTTAAAACCTGTTTTTCAAAGTAGTTTTATGGTTTGAATTTGGTTGAAAATGCTTTTAGTTCTCTAGTTATTACGACGAGTTCGGAGGAATATTTCGAGCTTGAAATCTTTTAACTGTCTTGTATATGCTAACCCATCTATCTCATTAATTGTTGTTTGTACAATTGCTTTAAATCTTGAACACATATTATTGCTGGGTAGTCTTAACGCTGGCCCTCTATTAAATAGAAAGCCTGGCATTTCATTATTTATCAAACACAAAATTAAATAGCTGTTCTTCTCCACTATTCATATCTTTCATTTTATAACGATTCGCAGTTACTTCATTCTCGCCAAGTACAATTGTCTTTTGGATATCCTCTCGATTGGCTTTATCCATTGCTTTTCGGACTTTTTTGCCACTTAGCTCAACCTCTACTCGATTGCCCTCGTTACGTAGTGCTGTAGCCAAAACAAGTGCCTCTTTTTCTGCTCTAATTGGAATGATGTAAATATCGATATCTGATTCTCGCTTCTCTGCTTTCCCTGTTAGCTCAAATGCTGTATAAATCACATCTAACCCAAATGAAATCCCCACCGTTGCAAATGAATCATTTGTACCAAGTAGTCCCCCAATCGCATTATCATAGCGACCACCGCTGCCGATGCTTGATTTAATCATGCCATCCGCTAAAAAAATTTCGTAAATCGTGCCTGTGTAAATTTCGAGCCCACGTGCTAAAAATGGTTTTTTGAAAAAGAACGATGATCGGTCCTTGACTTGGCACGCTTCGGAACACCCAATTATAGGCGTTCGATTGACCGGATTTTCCGTCTGAACGTTTGATTATTTGCGCATAGGTTTCATCCACATGTAGAACAGATTTTGCTGTTAATGTCTGCTTCATCTGTTCATAAACCGGTAGAAGCCAATCTTCAGCTGAACGGATCACCCAGTTTGATAAGTCCTTATCATTCGTAAGCAGGCCATATCACGAAAAGGATGATGATTCAATTACAAATCACCATCCTTTTTAGTGTATTAAATAACCAGAACCTACTTAATCGGTAAATAAAATTATTCCTTATCAAAATCCGTTTCAAAGGGTTTTTCTTCATACTTGGAAACATCATATTGCCCAATTACTTGATAATTACTAGACGCTTCATCGTCAGGCTTGAATTTATTGAAATCAACTACATCTAGTGCATCTGTCATCATATTCAATAAATATTGTGGTTCCGGAGCTTCTTCTACTGCGGCAAGAACTAGTGCATTTCGTAAATATCCTGCATGTTGTGAGAGCAATTGAGCATTGAAGTCTAGCCTATTTGCTTCAGCAAAAAGCTTCATGAAAATCGAAACCGCTCGTGTATTTCCTTCTCGGTAAGGATGAACACGCCAAAGTTTTGTCATAAATGTAGAAAAGTCCTCTACAAGACGAGGATTAGAATATTTCCATTGCTTAGATTTAGACCAACTGAAAACAGTTTTCAAATCAGATACAATGTGATCTTTATCGCTATAAGCAACAGATAATCCATTTAAAACATGTTCACTTTTAAAAATATTGACTGTGCGGAATTCCCCTGCCCATGAATATAGCTCATGAAAAAGAAAGTGATGAATCATTTGAAGACTTTCATATTTTTGAAAGTCAATCTCATGGGTGATAGAAGAAATATCTACAATCCCCGCGATTAACAGCTGTGCTTCAACGTCAATTAATTGTTGTTTATCTCGAATATTTAATTTGTTGATTAAGGTATTTGTATTAGGATAAATATATGGGTCCATAAATTACTGTGAAGCCCTTGTATATTTTTCAACAATCGCTTGTTTCAATTGGCTGGATGATACTTGACCATTTTCATATTGGTTTAAGAGGTTTTGTGTAAATGCACTCGGTTTTCCACCGTCAATGGCAGCCATACCAACTGCGAATTGCACTTGCTTTTTACGTTCTAGGCGTGAATTTTCTTTCATAAATAATATAACACCCCTCACTTTATTGGTATATTTCTATTATATCAGTTTTTACGCATCAGATGATAGTTAGATCACTACACGATTCCCACAGGTTTTGTTCAACCTTTGTCATTAGCGTTTACAGTTTGAGTGAAAAAATTCATTAGGTGCCAGTGGAAAAATTTAGAGCTAGGCAATCATATCCACTTGAATTGTGGTTAGATTTCGATCAAAAAAATTGTTTCGCACAAAGCGTACCGCAATTATAGAAAAGGTCCTTCACTTTAGGATTGCATCCTTTTTGTTCTCATTCAAGATTTTATAAATCGTGCTACGTCCAATTCCATACTCTTTTGCAATATCCATGGCACTTTCTCCACTTTCAAACAACTTCACAATCCGACGCTTCGTATAGGTATCTATGGCAGGGCGTCCCCGATTCTGCCACGTTTACGGGCAGCCTCAAGCCCAGCTTTTGTACGCTGCTGGATAATATCGCGTTCAATTTCGGCGAATACGGCAAGCATCCCAAACATGACGCGTCCAGTCGGTCTAGTAGTGTCGAAGCTATCACGAATACTAACGAAATCAACCTGTCGCTTTACCATTTCGTCTGTTAATTGATAAAGCTCCTTTGTGCTGCGAGCAAGTCGGTCTAGTTTATATACAACGAAACGATCACAAGGAGCAGCTGCTTTAAGGGCATGAATTAATTCAGTGCGCTCAGATTTTCTCGTTGAAATTTTCTCGACATATAAGAGGAGATCCATTCCTTGCTCCTTGGCATATTTTTCAATGGCGATTTTCTGTAGAGCCAAATTTTGATCCTCGTTACTGACACGCGCATAACCAATGATTCTACTCATAAAATCCCTCACTTTGTCTATTACCATACGTTTTATATAATAAATATTATAGATGAGTAAATAGACAAATGCTGATTTGAGTAGGCTGTTTAGAATGTCTATAAAACGATAGTTTTACAGACAAAATGTAATTTGATTACTATTAATCTATGGATACCAATATTTTGAAATTCACTTAAATAGTAAATAATAATACAAAATGGAGTGAATAAACAGAGGATAATATGTTCCCCTTCCACAATAACCGAAACAAAGGAGATAATGTAATGGGGAAAAATCAACATATTACACCGCATCCAAATGGCGGTTATCAGGTTAAAGGAGCAGGCAATCCGAAAGCTACCAAAATATTCAACACACAATATGAAGCTATTCAATATGGTCGAGATATCGCCATAAACCAAAAATCTGAATTGCTTGTACACAATAAACAAGGTCGAATCCGTGAAAAAAATAGTTATGGAAACGACCCTTATCCACCAAGAGGCTAATATTAATATCTATTCACCACTATATTAATAGGTCGAAATTTAAAAATAGTAAAGAAGGTGAAAGCTTGGTAGATTACGTTCCCTACCAATTTTCACCTTCTTTCATTTCAAATAACATTATTTCTCTTATTCTATTTAACTGCTAACGCCGAAGTTGAATCTGCTGCTAATTCTACTTGTAGATCCGTATATGGTAATCCATGTGCATCAGCTACCGCTTTATATACTATTTTTCCATTTACTACGTTTATCCCCTTCGCTAAAACAGGATTATCTAAAGCAGCTTGGAGATAGCCTTTATTAGCTATTTGCAAACCGTATGGAACAGTTACATTTGACAAGCCCATTGTTGAGGTACGCGCGCAAGCACCTGGCATATTCGCAACTGCGTAATGCACAACTCCGTATACTTCATAAGTAGGATTACTATGAGTAGTAATTCGATCAATTGTTTCAATAGAACCCCCTTGATCTACCGCTACATCCACTACAACAGACCCCTTTTGCATCGTTTGAATCATTTCTTTTGAAACTAATTGTGGTGCACGTGAACCTGGAATTAGCACAGCACCAATTAACAAATCTGCTGTTTTCACTGCTTCAGCGATATTGTAGGTATTTGATGCAAGTGTACGAACACGTCCTTGGAACATATCATCTATTTGACTTAAGCGTGTAATATTAACGTCTAAAATTGTTACGTTTGCACCTAATCCTACTGCCATTTTCGCAGCATTCGTCCCGACAACTCCAGCACCTACAATCACTACATTTCCAGGTGCAACACCAGGAATACCACCTAAGAGAACTCCTTTTCCTCCTTTGGAATTTTCTAAAAACTGTGCACCAATTTGTACAGACATTCGGCCTGCAACTTCACTCATTGGCGTTAACAACGGTAATGCACCTGAATCTAATTGAATTGTTTCATAAGCAATTCCAGTAACTTTACTTTCAAGCAAAGCTTTCGTTAATTCTGGCTCTGGAGCTAAATGTAGGTATGTGTAGAGAATTAAATTCTCTTTAAAATATTTGTACTCCTCCTGAATCGGCTCCTTCACTTTAATCACCATATCAACATCCCAAGCTTCCTTAGTCGATTTAGTAATTTGAGCGCCTACATCTAAATAATCTTGGTCTGTAAATCCACTACCTAGCCCTGCACTCGATTCAATTATTACTTCATGACCACCTTTTTTGTAAGCCACAACACCTGCTGGAGTAATTCCTACTCGATTTTCATTATTTTTTATTTCTTTAGGTACACCAATTATCATTATATTTCCTCCTACCCATTTTTTATTAGTTTTGGTTTATAACTACAAGTTTCATTTCTGTCATTTCCTCAATTGCATACTTCAGCCCTTCTCTTCCCATACCACTTTCCTTTACGCCACCATATGGTAGATGATCTAAACGGAATGTAGGAATATCATTTATAATGACACCACCTACATGGAGTTTTTGCGTTGCCTGTAAAGCAACATGGATATTATCTGTATAAATACCAGCTTGCAAACCATATTTGGAGTCATTTACTTGATCAAATGCCTCTTGAATAGATGTAAACTTCATAATAGATACGATTGGTGCGAATACCTCCTGACAGGAAACCTTCTGCTCCGGTTTTACATTTAATAGTACGGTAGGTTGTAAGATATTCCCTTCAGATTCTCCACCAGTTGCAATAATTGCCCCTTGCTCCTTTGCTTCTTCAATCCAACTTAATGTTCGTTTTACATCTTGTGGACTAATTAAGGCTGAAACATCCGTTGTAGGATCTAGGGGATCACCAAGTTTCAACTCTTTTGTAGCTGCTACAAATTTATCTACAAACAAATCATACATTTTATCGTGAACATAGATTCGTTGAACTGAAATACATACCTGCCCTTGGAATGCAAATGCACCGGAAACGACACGTGGAATTAATTTATCAATATTAACATTTTCATCGATAATAACAGCCGCATTAGAACCCAATTCAAGCGTTACTTTCTTAAGACCTGCTTGATTGCGTATGCCAATACCTACAGCGGGGCTACCTGTAAAAGAAATCTTTTTCACGCGATTATCCGTGACTAATTTGTTACCAATTAAAGAACCTGCACCAGTAACGATATTTAACGCACCCTTCGGTAATCCTGCCTCTACTAATAATTCACCAATAAAATAGGAAGTTAATGGTGTTTGACTTGCAGGTTTTAATACAACCGTGTTACCTGATGCTATTGCTGGCCCTACTTTATGAGCAACTAGATTCATTGGGAAATTAAAAGGTGTAATAGCTGCCACGATACCTAATGGTTCACGAACCGTATAGGCAATGCGCCCGTCTCCACCAGGGGCAGCATCCACAGGAATTGTTTCTCCGTGTATTCGCTTTGCTTCTTCAGCAGCAAATTTATACGTTTGAATTGTACGCTGAACTTCCGCTTTGGCGGTTGAAATAGGCTTGGCTGCTTCTAGTGCTATTAGCTCTGCTGCTTCTTCAGCACGTGCTTCTAATAAAGAAGCTAATTTTTCAAGAATAATCGCACGCTTATACAAAGGCATATTCGCCATCGTTTTACGTGCAGCATCGGCAGCTACTAAAGCTGCTTCTACTTCCTCGACATTTGCCTTCGGTATTTCTGCAATGACCTCGCTACTATATGGAGAGCATAATTCTGTATACTCTGCTGCTTCCACCCAATCCCCATTGATAAATAAATTTTTCCTCATTATAATTACCTCACCTTTCGTATTACAACTTATTTACCAATACCTGATTCTCTACTTCTTGAATCGCTTTTTCTAGAATATCTAATAAATCTCTTAACTCCTTTTGGCTTATTGATAATGGTGGTGAAAATACAACAATATCTTGAGCATCTAGTACAACAGAGCGACATATTAATCCCAACTTTGCTGCCTCTGTCACTATTTGCGGAGCGAGGAGTCTTCCTTCATAAGAGATTTCTATGCCTGCCATTAAACCTAAACCTCTTGCATCTACAATAAATGGATACTTCGCTTGTAATACTTTTAACCCTGCTAATAGCTCTTGACCACGAATTTCTGCATTTGCTACTAAATTATCTTTCTCTATAATTTCAATGTTTTTCAACCCAACTGCACAGGCCATTGGATGACCACTATAAGTGTATCCATGCAATATAGTTCCTTCTGATAACTCAGAAAATTCTTGGTGTATTTTCTCTGAGATCATTACACCACCTAATTGTGCATATCCACTAGTAACCCCTTTTGCAAAGCACATCATATCCGGTACCACATTAAAATGTTCCATCGCAAAGAACTTACCCGTCCTACCAAATCCTGTGATAACTTCATCAGTTATCATCAAAATACCGTACTCATTGCAAATTTCACGAATTTCTTTGAAATAATTATCCGGTGCAACATGCACCCCTCCTGCACCTTGTACTGGCTCGGTGATGAAAGCAGCTATTGTTTCTGGACCTTCAGTTTCAATCAAATCACGTAAAGCCTGTATGGAGAAATGATCTACGAATAGAAAATCCGGTGCATTAGAATTTGTAAAATCACGAAATCCTTTTAAACCCGTCGCACTTGTAGCACCGATTGCCACCCCGTGATAAGATCTCGATCTTGAGATAATTTTTTTTCGAGAAGTTTCCCCTTTTAATATCCAATAATGACGAGCCAATTTATAGGCGCTATCATTGGATTCGGAACCACCGGACGTAAAAAATGTAGTATTTAAATCACCAGGTGCTAATTCTGCTAACTTTTTTGCTAATAGAATAGCAGGCTCATTACTAAACGTTGCAAAACAAGAACTGAAGGCTAATTTATCCATTTGTTCCTTCGCTACTTCACCAAGTTCTGTTCTACCATGTCCGATATTCACATTCCAAAGTGAAGACATACCATCAATAACTTTTTTACCTGTAATATCATACAGATAAACACCTTTTCCTTCTGTAAAAATAAATGCCGGTCCATTTTCCGTCTTTACTGGCGAAGTAGGGTGTAGAAAATGCTTTTGGTCTAACACTTTAAGTTCTTCAACAGAATAATTTCTTTTCATAAAAATACATCCTCTCTATTAAATGTTTTTAAACAATACACTCACAATTAATAAACAATAAGCTTGCCAACTACTAAAATGTGATTTACTTACATTTCGGAAATAAATTAATTTAATTTTCCATTAATTTTGAATACAGGAATTGTTTCGTCGATTAAATTGTTAAGAGAGATTTGTTTTATCAAATAATTTTCCACACTAATAATTTCCCGATTAAAAGTTTTTTTAGTGTACAAATAATCCTCACTTATTAAGTGCCATCTTCTCATTAGTTATTAAATGGTTTTTGATCGCCTTGTCCGATAAATAGTCATGCGATTCAAAAGACGACATTTATAGAAGTTGCAAAGATTGTTGCATTTCTTGTGTCATTTTTAATGCTAGATTTTGTTTTAAATCTAATACCAATTGTATTAAGCCTACCCCCTTTTTCCATAACATTCCTAATCATTCAGCTACCCAAGCTAGCAGCATTATGAGAGACACTATATTAGTTTGAAATGGATATTCCCAAAAGTTAACGATGATTAACTCTCGCTCCACTTAATAATATAATTTGCCAAAACATTAGTTACTTCTACTACGCTATCTAAATGAACACATTCATCTGGTCCATGCATATTTTCTCCAATTGGCCCAAAGCACAATCCTTGTTTTCCGTAATACTGAGTAAATCGTGCATCATTTCCTCCAGCTCTTCCAACCATTACTACTTTATGTCCCATAACACCTTCTGCATTTTCGATGAATAATTTTACAAAAGGGTTCTCAGGATCTTGGTACCATGGCTCCGTTGACCATCCAAACCACTCTATAACAGGTGGATTTTTATCCATCCACTCATCGCCTAAGACAGATTTCATAATCGTGTCTTGTACTAGTTGCTTAATTTCTTCGCGAGTTTCCCCTGGGATAAAACCAATTCTTCCTTCGAGGATCGCTTCCCCTGGAACTGTCGATACCCAGTCCCCAGCTTTTAGTACACCTAAGTTTAAGTGAACGGACTGTCCAGACCCCTTTTCAAATAAATCAAACTTAACATTTTTAGCACGCCATTCACTTAATTCATCCAGCGCACTTAGGATTTTCATCATTTTTGAAATAGCATTTATGCCTTCATGCGCTAAACCAGCATGCGCTGTTCTTCCCTTTACGTACACTCGGAAATACATAATCCCCCCATGACTTATTGTCATATTCAAATTATGTGGCTCTGTCGAAATGTACCCATCTGTTACGAAGCCTTCCTCCAAACATGCTAAAGCTCCGCCTCCACCACCAGCTTCTTCTTCTATTACTGAATGTAGCTGAACATCTCCAGCAATTGGATAACCTAAATCAATTAATGTTTTCAATGCGAACCAATTTGAAATAAGTCCTGCTTTCATATCGGCAGAGCCTCGACCGTATAACTTGTTTCCAATAATATCTCCACTCCATGGGTCCATCGTCCAGTTTGAAAATGGTTCTGGAGAAACAACATCTACATGTCCATGAATCGTTAATGACTTACCATCGGAGACTCCTTTATGTATTCCGATAATATTTTTTCGGTCTTCAAACGGAATACCTGAATCAATAAACGCTTCATGAGCTGAAACCTTCTCATATTTTGGTTCAATCTCATGCAAAATCAAGTTAAGTTCTTCATATTTTTTTTTCATGTATAATTGCATTTCTTGTTCATTACCAACAACGCTTTTTATACGTACGACATCTTGAATTGTTTTAAATAATTCTTCTTTATTTTCTTCTATATACAGTCGAATTTTTTCTTTCAAAGCAATCACTCCTTTATTTACTTCCTGTGTCATTAAAAAGAGGAAGATTATCTAAGAGATTCTCATCCTCTAAATAGTTAATTCAAGACTTTAATCTTTTCTTCATTAAAAATCTCTTTATCTAATGACTCCAAGTCATCAATAGAGTCCATGCTTCCAAGTTCTTTTTTAAAGAATCTTGTTATAAACAGCATGTAAATGATTCCGATTATAAGCCAAACGATTCCACCTATAAATGCATCAGCGTGTAAATGATACCAAAGAACTCCAGTAGCTAATGCCCCGAAAGAAGGCATAATTAAGTACTTAAAGGTTTCACTGCCTGATCTCCTTTTCTGACGTATATAGAAATGAACAATAACAGATAGGTTAACGAATGTGAATGCAATTAATGCCCCAAAGTTAATGACTGAAGCAATTAATTCTAAATTTGGTCCTATTGCAAATAATGATACGATTCCCGTCAAAACAATCGTAAAAACAGGCGTTCTAAATTTAGGGTGTAAGTATCCGAAAGTTTTTTTAGGAAGTACACCATTTCTGCCCATAACAAACAGCAAACGAGATGCACTTGCATGAGATGCAAGTCCTGAAGCTACAGTAGCAGCGAAAGCTCCTGCAATGAAAATCAGTTGGAATAACTTCCCTCCTACATATAAACCTATTTCCGGCAATGTATCATCTACATTTTCGAACACAGAAACATCTGGGAATAATGCTTGTGTAAAATAAGAAGCAATAAAGAAAATACCCCCACCGATTAAAACAGTTAGAAGGATTGCTCTAGGAACTGTTGATGTATCCTTTGCTTCTTCCGTATACATTGTTATTGCGTCGAAACCGATAAACGAGAAAGCTACTACTGTTGCCCCAGTTAAAACGGCTATTAATTTCACATTTTCATGTGATAGTGGATGAATCGTGAATAAAGTACCATTTCCCATACCGTGATAAAGTTGTACAGAAGCAAGTATTATGAAGATACCTATTAAACAAATCGTGAAAACAACGAGTATAAAGTTTAAGCTGGATGTTGATTCCATACTATAAGCATTAATTGCAGTAACTACAATGACATAAGCAAAAACCCAAATCCAAACAGGTACATTCGGAAACAGAGATTCCATATATATTCGAATAATTAATGCATTAACTAAAGGTAATAATAAATAATCTAATAACGATGCCCACCCTACGAGGAATCCTAGGTGAGACCCCATTGTTTCCCGGGTGTATGTATATGCTGAACCAGCTGCCGGGAATACCTGTACCATCTTTCCATAACTAATCGCTGTCAATACCATTACTAACAAGGCGACAAAATACGCCATTGGTACTACACCATTTGTTAATTTTGATACAATTCCAAACGTATCAAAGACCACTGTAGGCGTCATATATCCTAATCCCAGTGCAACAATTGACCAAACACCTAATGACCTTTTGAGCGTAGTTTTATCTGTCATTCATCCATCCCCTTTACATATTTTTAGCTGCTTCATTAATGTTTTAAACTGCGACTAATCAATCTGATCTGTATTGAGCACTGGTGGTTTATGCTTAAGACCTTTTGTCATAAATAATAAATAAATAACACCAATTCCTAACCAAACACTACCAAGAGCAATCGAATAAACATCTAGGTTGAAAAGCAAACAAGTTGTAAGTACTGCTCCGATTAATGGAAAAATCAAATAGAAGATAATCCCCTTTAAGGAGCGTTCTTTTCGCTTACCGTAATATAAAAAAACAACGGATAGATTCACAGCAGTAAATGCAAGTAGGGCGCCAAAGTTAATGAAAGACGCGACAAAGTTTAGACTTAAAAATAATGCAGATAATGATAAAAGACCAATTAATAAAATGTTGTTAACCGGGGTTCTCGTTCTTTTATTTAGTTTTCCAAAAAAATTTTTAGGTAATTGTCCATCTCTTCCCATTGCGTATAATACACGTGCAGCACTTGCTTGAGATGCGGACGCGGAACCAAATACAACCACTGCAGTTTTTGCTAGGAATGCTGCTTGTAAGGCATTCCCGCCTACTAGGAAAATAATTTCATAGGAAGCAGAATCAGCATCTTTAAAACTCGTATAATCTGGCCAAACATTATGTGCCAAATAAGATACGACTACAAAACATAATCCACCAATTATTGTTACTAAAGATATTGCACGCGGTATGTTTTTCTCCGGATTTTTTACTTCTTCTGAAAAAGTAGAAACTGCATCAAAACCGAGGAAAGAGAAACATAATAGTGCAGCACCAGCAACTATATACTTAAATGACTCCTCGGTATTAATAAAGGGATCAAGGTTAAATAAAATACCAGTCCCGGTTCCAGTTACTATTGATTTAACTGATAAGATGCAAAAGACAACTATAAATAATACCGATAAGCCTGTTACAATCATGTTGATATTTGCGCTTAACTTTACACCTCTAACATTTACAAACGTCACAAGAACGACTAATGTAAATATCCAAACATACTGTGGAACTTCAGGTATAGCAGCTGAGAAGAAAATACCAAATAGTAAAAAGTTAACCATTGGGATCAAGAGATAATCCATTAAAATTGCCCATCCCACTAAGAAACCAACATGAGAATTAATAGCTTTTTGCGCATAGGTATAGGCAGATCCCGCAATGGGGTACGCTTTTGCCATTTGACCATAACTATGAGCCGTAAACATCATCACAATTAATGCAAGTACATACGATCCAGCGACCATACCATGAGATATTTTAGAGGCTATGCCGTATGTGCTAAACACTGTAGTTAAAGCCATAAAGGCCGTCCCAGTAACAACAACAGACGTTAAAGAAAGCGATCTAGACAAATTAACTGGATGTTTTATTTTTCTCACTCCTCGAATAGTAATAAAAAAATCTTCCCGGTAAAATGATCAATTAACTAAAATAGTAGGATAGTAGACTGATTCACTATCAATTACGCCTTGGCGTAATTGCGTCCGGATTTTGAATTGTGCCCGCACAATTCATTCCTTTGAAAATCCGTGACATCCGCCGGAGGCTTTTATCTTTATTCAGTAGGTGTTTGGACACCCACTGAAAAGGTACCAAAATCGCATTCATCTCAGCACCTATAGAGGTGGGAGTCTTCTGCTGAATAAAGATAAACAACTTCACCATCCATAATTGTTAACAAAACTTTCGTTTGAAGAATTTCTTTATTTTCTACTTCAAAGAGGTTTTTATCTAGTACAATAATATCTGCTAATTTTCCAACTTCTAATGTACCCAAATCTTTTTCTCTGAATGTGCTGTATGCTGAACCTTTTGTATACGCTTTCAACGCTTCTGCGAGTGTTATCTGCTCTTGACTATTCCACTCATAATCACCAGTAAAGTCTAGTCTCGTAATCGCATGAAAAATTTCTTTAAAAGGATCTAATGTTGCTATTGGATAGTCTGTACCAAGAGCAATATACTCAACTGCGTCGTATAACGTTTTACATAAATACGTATAAGGGTCTTTCTCTTTACCGACACGCAAAGTATGACTTTCTTTTGGCATCAATGCTAGATGAGAAGGCTGTACAGATGGAACAACCCCCAATTCTTTAAATCTCTTAATATCTGTCGGATGAATCACTTCAATATGCTCTAGCGCATGTCGTGAATCTCTCACACCATTATCCATCCTTGCTGCTTCAAATATATCTAGAGCAAGCCTAACTGCGCCATCACCAATTGTATGAAAGCGAATTTGAAATCCTTCTTTGTCCGCTTTTGTCACCCAGTTTTTGATCGTTTCTACAGGAAAAGCAGTACTCCCTCGTGTTATAGGTTTGTCTAAGTAAGGATCTAACATGTATGCGGTATGTCCAGTTACAACGCCATCAATAAACTGCTTAAGTCCTGCAAGCTGTAATTTTTCGGAATTGTACTTTTCACGCAAGCTTATTGCTCTATCTATATCATCATTTAACTCAGGGTAAAGATGAATTCGAGTCGTAAGTTTTCCGGCTTCATCATATGCCTTATACATATCGAAACTATTTAACTTATCAAAACTACTTGCAAACAAATCATTTACTGATGTAATGCCTAATTGAGCTGATTTTTTTAAGAACTCTTCAAACAATTCTTCTTTCCGTTTATCCGGAAATGCGAGAGCAATATCCACAACTAAATTCATTGCTGTTTCAAGAAGAATTCCTGTGATTTCATTATTTTCATCTTTTTGAATCGTACCATTAGGAGGGTCTTCAGTTTCATTTGTAACCCTAGCATTTTCAAGTGCTAAACTATTAACCCACGAATAATGACCTTCTGCGTGGAAAAGAATAATCGGGCGATTAGGAACTACTTTGTCTAAAGAAAAACGTGTCGGCAAGCATTTCTCTGCCCAATTTGTATGATCCCATCCATAGCCTATAATCCACTCATCAGCATGCACGTTTTCCGAAAATTGCTTTACTAAACTAGCAACTTCTTCTTCCGAATGAGCATCCGATAAATTGATACTTGCATGCGAGAAAAGACTACCAAACATGAGATGAAGGTGCGCATCATGAAATCCTGGCATAATGAGTTGGTTGCCATAATGATATTCCTTCGTGTCTAAACCTATAAATGGTTTTATTTCCTCCATCGAACCTACTGCAATGATTTTGTTACCTTTAATCGCAATAGCAGCTGGCTTTGCTTCATTTTCTAAACCTGTAAATACTGCTTCACTCGAAATAACTTTATCAGCTATAACCATTTATAACTCCTCTCTTTACCTAAGATTTACTTCTAATGGAACTCATAACAATATATTGAAAGCGCTTACATAACTAAAGAAGTTACATAATCGCAATAAACAATGGGCATCCACTGTTCGCCTATTAAAATAGGCGAACATAACGGACAAAAGACTCATACTAATTTAAGCTTGTAAACTGGATTTTTCCATTCCAAAAGTGTTGCATATTCTAATGACTCAACATCCCCAGGTAAATAACCTGGCATTACTTTATTTAATACGTATCCGTTTTTCATTTGGAATGTTAATACAGGATCATATATTTTCCCTTTCATTACCTCTAGTGCATATTCATCTGCACTCATCTGCTCAGCATATTTATAGTAAAAAGGTATACGACCACCTACTAAGATACTTTCTAAGTTAAGTTTCTCACATATTCTTTTTCGGCCATCATACAAATGACGTCCCAATTGTAACCCTCTAAAATCTTCGTGTACTCCAATTTCAATACCATATAGGTTTCTACCATTAGGGTTATGATTTCGAATAAATCCTAAATCACAGATTTGAAAATATGAGTGACTATCTCCGTAATCTTCAAAATTTACAATTAGACTTAAAGCGGTTCCTACAATTTTACCGTTATATTCTAGACAAATTTGACCTTCTGGGAACAACTCAATCTGACTTTCAAAATGCTCATATTTTAATGCCATATCAGGTCCAAAACACTTCATAGAAAGTGCAGCAACTTCAGCAAGATCCTCTTTTAAAATATTGCGGACAACTATTTCTTGTCCATTATTTTTTAAATTTACTTGAGACATAATAAATTCACCCTCTTATTTTATTGGAATTAAATTAAAGTTTATTACTTTATTAATTGTGTAGACTGTCTCCCATACATTCTTTAGAAACTATGTATGAGAGACATGGAGAATGTAGATAAGTCTACTACAATATATTTAGTTACCTAGATTAGTAACATTTTTTATTATTTTAAATAAATCGATACAAACTTCTTCTCCAAGTACTCCTCAAGTCCGTACCAACCGCCTTCTTTCCCTATTCCACTTTCCTTCATACCACCAAACGGAGCTTGTACAACCACTGGAGCTGGATCATTAATACCAACAATTCCAAACTCTAAAGCACGCATCATTCGTAAGCCTCGACCAATGTCTCGCGTATAACAATAAGCTGCAAGACCATATTCAGGATGGTTTGCTCTTTCAACTACCTCTTCTTCCGTCTTAAATGTATAAATTGGTGCAACTGGTCCAAATGTTTCTTCTGTTGTAATCTTCATATTATCGCTTGCATATTGAATAACTGTGGGCTCAAAGAAGTAACCGCTTCCATTATTTAATGTAAATACATTACCACCCGCAATTACTTTACCATCATGTTTCACAGCGTCTTCTACTTGACTTTTCACTTTTTCAAGAGCTACTTTATTAATTACTGGACCGACATTTACGCCATCTTCTAATCCATTTCCTACAACTAATTTAGATACCTTTTCAGCTAACTTTCCTGAGAATTCATCAGCTACAGTTTCTGCTACGTAAATCCGGTTGGTGCTGATGCAAGTTTGACCTGAGTTAATAAACTTAGACACTAATATACCATTAACTGCTGCGTCAATATCAGCATCCTCAAACACAATATACGGTGCGTGTCCACCAAGCTCCATTGATATTTTCTTCACTGTATCAAACGAATCACGGATAAGTTTTTTCCCCACACGCGTCGAGCCAGTAAATGTGATTTTACGAACGTCTGGGTTACTCGTCATCTCTTTCCCAATTTCTTCAGCTGGGCCAATTACCAGGTTTGCAACTCCAGCAGGTAGTCCAACTTCATGAAAGCATTCGAATACTTTTATCGCCGAAAGAGGAGTTAAGTCAGCCGGTTTTAAAACAATCGTACAACCTGCAGCAAGTGCAGGTGCAATTTTTCTTGTAATCATCGATAACGGGAAATTCCATGGTGTAATAGCTGCACATACCCCAACAGGTTCGCGAATTACCATTAAGTGTTTATCAGCTGCAGATGCAGGAATTGTTTCCCCATAAATTCTCTTAGCTTCCTCTGCATACCATTCTAGATAGCTGATCGCACCTGCTACTTCACGAGTAGCATCTGGTAAAGGCTTACCATTTTCAAGTGTAATTGTTTCAGCTAATTCTTTTGTTTTTTCTTTCATCAATTGGACCACTTGAAACAGGTAGTTGCTGCGCTCATTTCCAGTTGTCTTACCCCAGAATTCAAATGCTCTCTTCGCACTTTCGATTGCTTCTTTAGTTTCAGTTTTACCACCTGTAGCAACAGTTCTAATTATTTCTCCTGTCGCAGGATTTGTTACATCTAATTTATTTCCTGTATCTCGCCATTCACCATTTATATAAAGCACTAGAGAACCTCCCCTTTTTTAACAATAAACCACCACTACTCAACTTACTTTATAGGAATAGTTTAGTTGCGTGTATTTTTAAAAGCAGTAATCGAATCGTCTATAATTTGAATCATTTTTTCAATTTCTTCTTTGTTAATAATAAGCGGTGGCGCAATTGCCACAATTTGGTTATACGCTCCAAGCGCTCTTAATATTAATTGGCGATTGAAACATGCGTCAACTACCGCATTTGCTGGGAAAACAGTTGGATCAAACAATTTTCCACTTGTTGGATCTTCATAAAGTTCAAATGCAGCCAACAGACCAATTACTCTGCAATTTGTTACAATACTATGTTTTTCTGCTAAGTAATCTAAACCTTTTTTAAGTTCTTTCTCCATTTCGTTTACGTGGTCAATAATATTATCACGCTCTAGTATTTCAATGTTTTTCAGTCCAATCGCACAAGCAGTCGGATGGCCACTATATGTGAAACCATGTGGGATAACAGCATCGAAGTTAGCAATTGTTTCTCTAATTTCATCATTCATCATGACCCCGCCAAGTTGCGAATAACCACTCGTAATTCCTTTTGCAATTGACATCATATCAGGGACAACATTCCAGTTGTTTACACCAAACATTTTCCCCGTACGACCAAATCCACAAATAACTTCATCTGCCATGAAAAGGATATTGTGCTCGTCACAGATTTTACGAACTGCTTCTAAGTAACCTTCTGGTGGAATATTAACTCCGCCCGCACCTTGCACAGGTTCAATAATAATTCCGGCAATCGTCTCCGCACCTTCTCTTTCAATTGTTCCACGGATAGAATCTGCATAGTTCGGGTCACTTTTATCACCTAACTCGCTGTTTAATAGGTGGGCTGTTGCACGAACAACTCCGTCTATATTTGATGATGCGAACTTGTGGTATGCTGCAAGACCAGTAGCTGTTTGCGCTCCTATTGTTACACCGTGATAAGCATTCGTTAGCGCAATAATCTTTCTTTTTTCTGATTTCCCTTTAAGCTCCCAGTAGAAACGAGCTAATTTAATTGCTGTATCATTTGATTCTGACCCACCAGAAGTGTAGAATACACTATTTAAATCTCCTGGTGCTAACTCAGCTAATTTTTCAGCAAGTAGAATGGATGGTTCATTTGAGAATCCTTTAAATGATGATGCATACGCGAGGGTAGATAATTGACTATTACCAGCATCTGCAAGTTCTTGATTCCCATGTCCTAAGTTCACGTTCCAAAGCATTGACATCCCGTCGATGTATTCCACATCATCCGTACTTGTAACTGTAACTCCTTTACCTTTAACAAAGATAATAGGCGGTCCATTGTCAATTAAAGCCTTCGGATTTGTAGCTGGATGTAGCAAGTGCTTTTTGTCCAGTTTAGCTAACTCTACAGTTTTTGATTGTTGAGTAATTTTAGTTGTCATTGATAAAACCTCCATTTATAAATTAATAATTTGCGATTGGATGGACACACTCTGGTATCAACTAAACTGAAATACAGTTTAGATCCAATTTTTGAACTATTCTTAATTATGAAAATAGTATATCTTTACATTTTTATAATGTAAATTATAATATTTATATGACTTCCATATATTTTATGAATACTAAAAGGAGGAGTTATCAAAATGAACCTTCATCGTTTACATTGTTTTATTACAGTAGTTGAGGAAGGTAGCATCACAAAAGCTGCTACTGCACTGCAAATGACTCAACCCCCCTTAAGTATTTTAATTAGAAAATTTGAACAAGAATTAAATGTCACTTTGTTTAATCGTTTAGGTAGATCTCTTGAATTAACACCAAGTGGAGTATTTTTATATGAAAAAGGAAAAGAATTACTTGATATATCTGAGAATACGGAGAAGAAATTAGTCGAGTTTCATGAAGGAATTAGAGGTACTGTGAAATTGGGTTGTACTACTTCAGCAAATCTATTTATTTTGCCAAATGTCTTTAAAAAAATTCAAAAGGAAACTCCTAACATAGTTACACATGTTCGCGAGGGTAATACATCATATATTTTAGAAGAACTAAGAAGTCATAAAATAGATATTGGAATTGTCCGAACTTCAGTGAGAGCGGAGGACATCCATACTTCAACACTACTAACAGAACCTTTACTTTTAGCTCTTCCACCCAACCATCATCTATGTGAAAAAGATTCTATTGATATTGCAGACTTGAAAAACGAACGATTTCTTTTAAATACAACATCTTATGGATCAGGTGTTGCTGATGATGTGATCGAGGCATGCCAAAAAAGTGGATTTACGCCTAATGTCGTTTACTGGGGGACAGAAACATTACCAACACTTATGATGGTAATGAAAGGCGCAGGAATTTGTTTTGTACCTAGCTGTTTCAAGCTACTTAATTCTCCTGATTTACCGGTACTTAGACCACTAGCAAATCCAGTGTTACAAACAAAACTTAATATAATTACACTTAAGGATCGTTACATGACATCAATTTCCAAACGATTTCTTGCGATTACCGAAGAGGTTGCAGAGAAAATGACAAGCATTTTCAATGATTAATCTGATTTAAGTAATGGCGTTCATGTTAAAATATTCGGTAGATAATGCATAATAAGTCAAAATAAGCACTCTTACTTTAACATCAGTTAAGATAAGAGTGCCTTAAAAGTTTAAATGCTACAACATTTCCGTCAATGCCCTACTTCTGGGAAGTATAATTGTTCTTTCTCCATTAATAGGTATGGGAGCAGTTTTATTTCCTGCTCTATGGGCTACGAGACAAGATGTGATGAAGGGATTACGCTAGAATGTATAGCTTTTAAATTCTTTTTATAACAATTGTATCTAAGCTTAAATTCAAATAACTCTATCATCAATTGAAAAAGAACTTCGAATAAGAAAAACATAGGGAGATTTTAGTCTTCCTATGTTTTCATTCATATTATTTATCTGTTTGTTCTTTCTTAAATACTCCGCACGTATTCTTTCAAGTTGCTGCTTTTTATCAAATTTGGCAGGCTTGTGTTTTTTATGATACTTTGTCACAGCTACCTTACCTTTAGTATCCAATTGATATTTCCCCACTTTGTTCACCTACTTTTCTTGACTTGTCTTTTAAAGAGAATTTATTCAACAAATATAATATACCTTATTTTACTGATTATTTTAAATTCCTTCCCATTACCCTAACGCTGTCAATGGGATAATTATTCATATACTTTCTACCTATTTTTTCATACTTTGATTATTTAACAATTTGTTGAACAAGAAAAAGATGGGATCTTTGTGGAATCCCATCTTGAGGTAAAGCCCCAGTTCATTTAATAAAGAAGATATTACGAATTAAACTTGTACTTCGCTCATTAAAGCATGTGTATTTCCTTCAGTATCTTTAAAGAAAGCCATCCACGTTTCTGTATTTCCCATTTTTGCAACAACATGTGGCTGATCGATAAAGGACACTCCTTTTTCAAGCAATTCTTCGAAGGTTTTTTTTATATCTTCGACCTGAAAATAGATAACTGAACTTGAATTTGCAAATTCATTTTTTTCAGGAAGTGAAAGAAGAAGTCGTTGCCCATTGCACTCAAAAAATGCCATTCTTTCTGTACAAAAAAGAAGGGATAACCCTAATACCTCTTTATAAAATTCAATTGCATTTTCTACATTTTTCACTGGTACTCCAATTTGTCCAATCTTTTGAATTACATTAGTTTCCATTATTATTCCTCCATTGAACACTCGATTTGTATGCCAAATTATAAGAGCCACAATCCTATCTATTCTATTTAATCCGAACATTCTCCTTCTTCTTCAACTATTCTCCCCCGTTAAATGCGTCGGATGTAAATTCTGGGGACATCCAATATTCTCTGATTCTCAAGGAGAAATCTTATCTCCACCCTAATCACCTTAAAAATTTGCACTATGTACTATTTAATAATCTTTCCTTCTGGTAACTTACCATCTATTAACCACTCTTCAACAAAACGATTAAAAAACTCAGGGTTCGCTAATGAGACACCGTGGCCAATGTTCGATAACACAACACCTTGACATTTAGGATTGCTATTCACAAGATGGAGCGCAGATTTTTTCATGTTGCCCTTCTCTTTTTCACCGACCGTTACTAAAATGTTACATTGGGCTTTCGAAAAATCATGTGGGATGGCAAACGACATATTCTCTTGCAATATTTTAATAAGGGTATCTAATTTTATCTTTGAACTATCTTCATAATATTGCTCAAAATAGTCTTGATCTACATATAACGTTTTAGCTTGAAGCTTAGCGAATGATTTATTTTTTATTAAGGGAAAAGTTAATTTTATCAATGGTCGAATCCATTTTTCTGCAATTGGGGAAGGTGTCACTAAAGCACTGTTGATGATGGCCGAATCTATTAATTGCGGCTTTAAATTAACCATTTGAATAGCAATTTGTGCTCCTAATGAAAATCCGACTACTATGACACGCTTATTTTTTGCTTTTTCTTCTATTAAAGATAGAAGCTTTTTTGCACAATCCTCAATTGAAAAATCAGAGGTATTATTAGCCTCGTTATCTATTAATTCTGGTACAACGCAATGATAATCGGAAAAGTATTGGACTTGTTTATCCCACATCCAACCTCCAACACCACCCCCATGAATCAACAATATAAGTGGCTTATGTAGATCACCGTACTCCTTATAATGCATTACCACACCTTCTTTCTTCGTTCTTGTATTTCTCGGGAAATAATTAGATTATTCTTATATTTTATACACTGTATTTATTTTACTATTTATTGTGTCATATTTATAGTTACTGCTGCATATATAATACTTGAAACACATTTTGAATTTTTTTAACGTAGCATTGTGGCTTTTGGGATTGAGGAAGAAAGACATAAAAATAATAAACATGGAGGTAATAAAAATGGATCAAAATAAAACTAACGAAGCAAAAGAATTAGTAAAAGCCATTAGCCCTTCCGGTTTAGGAGAATTTCCCCTCGCACCAATTAGTGGCTTATATGCATGGAGTGAACAGCAAATTCGTGAGGAACTTCGCCTCGACGTAGACGGATATTACTCACAAATGGTAGCAAGTGGAACTATTATTTCAAACCAGTCTTCTACTATTCATTGGATTGCTAAGTTAACAGCTAATGGTCCAAATACTTGGACAGGCAATATTCGAAATAAATTCCTAGACGAAATACAATCATTTCCTTATACAAATGTAAAAATACAAGTAACACGCGGTTCATTGCCTGAACAGCATACTGCAGAAGTCGCATTTCTGATTGGAGGGGAGACAGACAGAACTAACACGTTCCAGTATCAATCTCCTTACTTCCATCCTGTGGAATTTGAATTTGATGCTGAAGAAGGTACTACGCCAGTTACAACTTATCAAACGCACGCCCATCCAGACATGCCAACATCTTTGCCGGATGAAACTCTATCAATCGCAGAGGTTTTTAAACGCACTGGGTTTGATGTAAAAATATCGGAAGGTAATAATACTGTTTCTAAAGACTATACAGGGACTGATAAAAAGTGGAACACTCAAGAGATGCATGATGCCATGCAAGTATATTGGTCACACTTTGATAATAAGCCCCAATGGTCCATGTGGACATTCTTTGCAAATTCGGAAGCTGAAGAAGGCCATGGTCTGGGCGGTATTATGTTTGATAGCGTAGGTCCAAATCAGCGTCGAGGGACGGCAATTTTTAATAATTCATTTATTTCAGATCCACCTAAAGGTGATCCCTCCCCAGCAGCTTGGGTACAGCGCTATCGTTTTTGGTGTGCTTGCCATGAAATGGGACATGCCTTTAATCTTCTGCATTCTTGGCAAAAACACCTAGGTCATCCTTGGGAACCTTTGGAGCGTCCTCTTATCCCAGAACCAAAGGCTCTAAGCTTTATGAATTATCCTTACAATTTTGATAGTAAAACTAATGGCAAGGAGTTCTTTAAAAACTTTGAGTATCGTTTTAGTGATCAAGAACTGTTGTTTATGCGACACGCACCTGAGCGTTTCGTACAAATGGGTAATGCCGACTGGGCTGTAGATCATGGTTTTGAGCAACCAATCATTTCTATTCACCCTTCTTTTAATCTTGAATTGAGGGTTAACCGTAAATCACCTATATTCCAATGGTTAGAACCTACAGTTATTGAAATCAAACTAACGAATACTTCGAATCAACCTCAGTCAATCAATAAACATTTATTGTCCGATTTATACGGAATGTCTGTAATGGTTAAAAAAGATGGAAAACAAGGACGTCGGTTACTACCTCATGTTCAGTATTTATGGAACATAGAGAACAAAGTAATGATGCCTAGTGAATCACTGTACGAAACCATTTTCGTTTCCGTAGGGAAAAATGGCTGGTTAATTGATGACCCAGGATTTTATAACATTCAAGTGGCTATGCAAATAAACGGTCATAACATCGTATCAAATAACTTAAGACTTCGAGTTTTACCGCCTACCGGATACGATCAGGAATTCCTTGCTCAAGACTTTTTCTCTGAAGAAGTCGGCCGTGTTCTCGCACTCGATGGCAGTCGTTATCTTGAAAAAGGGAACGATATCCTTCGTGAGGTAACTGAAAAACTTAGTGACCATGCTGTTGCTCTCCACGCTCATATCGCTCTTGCTAAACCATTGGCGTTTGATTATCAATTCCTTGATTTCACAGGAGACTCAGATACAAGAGGTAAAATCAAAATAATACCTGCCCAACCAGATGAGGCACGTAAACAGTTTACTTCTGCTTTAACTAAGCACAACCAAATTGCTGCTAAGACACTTTCTAATATTGATTATCACGAATATATGGAAACATACAGTGAATTTCTAAGTAACCAAGAAGAAAACAAGGAAGCCGCAGAGGTACAAAATGTCCTTTATCAAACGCTGTCTGAACGGAATGTTCTTGACAGTGTATTACAAAACATCAAAAATCGCCGTGAAAACTATGAACAAAAGGAAAATGAACACTTTACAAATATATAAAATCTATACCTGAATAAACATCTCATCTAAATACAAATAGAAAACCGTCATTTCGAAAAAAGATTGATCGAAATAACGGTTTTCTGTTTGATTTAAAGTTTGTTCTGTTCTTTTTAACTAAAGGCCATTTAATATAAACTTTTTTATAAATCTATGGATGTATTATAGATAAGTGGACATACCTCGGTTAAATCAATAGAATTGAACATAAGAGAGGACGTGTCCGACCATGAGTCAAAAAAAGTAC